>DUPN01000121.1 GCA_012838305.1 Bacillota bacterium
AACAACATTCGTTGTCTCAAGATCAATGTTCAGTTTTCAAGGTTCTTGGGAAATAAATAAGCCTCGAAAAGCAAGGCTTTTTCGGGTCCGGCACGTGGTCTGTGTGCCCGACGCCTTAATTACTATAGCATTTATTCTGCTCGAAAGCAAGCCCCCCAGCAAACTTTTCTTTGTTCCGCCTATAATCTTTGATCATCGCTATTTGACAGGGTTTGGTTAGTTTAGGATGCTTACGCATAACACACACCACGCAAAAACGGTAGGGGGCAGAGCGGAGTTACTCGGGGATATCACAGCAGATCCCCAAGAACACCACGGTCGGGGAGTGTTGTGACGACGTAGAACACGTTTTCCACCGAGTCTCCTTGCGCTTTCCAACATAACGGGTCTTCGGCGACCCGAGGATTTTCCAAAATCTACTTCCCCAGTCTCTCCAGGAGACTCACCAACAAGCCCGAATCCTTCGACGAAATCCAGCTGAAAAGCTTACCCCTGCAACACGACAACAGAAAAGTCCTCACAAGATACCTGAGAGACCTTACTGCTCCGCTTCACATATTCAGCTAATTATCCATCGAGTTCCTTGGCCAAACGTCTTTTCATCAGATCGACTTCCAGGCGCAACTGTCCCACGACCAGGTTTGATAACTCCTGGTCCATCGCGTTGCCAGAAGCACCTCGTTTTTCGATGACCAACACAAAGGCTCCCGAATATTCCGTCACTTGCCTAAAGTAAAACGTAATTCTTTCCTGCGCGGAAAAGTTTTGTAGCCCTCGAATTTTCATCCTCACTACGCTTGGATCCAAGATCAGCTTGTCGGGAGATACAGGTATTGTTAAAAAGGAATATGCCTTCTTCCCAAGCTCTGTAATCCGATAGAGCTTGGGATCGGTTAAGCCCACCTCTTCAATCAAGTCTGTCTCCTTTAGACGAACGAGAGCCGAATAGACTGCCCCAGGGGTGCCTGACCAATAAAGACTCTGACTTTGAATTGCTTTCATGACCTCATATCTCGACACCGGTTGAGGTGCTACAACCCCCAGGAGAGTTGCTTCAAAAGGACTAATCATGGTGACTCTGACTGCCTCCTTAGCGCACTAGCGCCGTTCTTCGAACAAAAAAGGCTGAGTACCACCGATGATGATGCGAGGTCATGTCCAACCCTGCCGCCATAGGAGGCGGACTCCCGCAGGCCTGCAGTTTTGCGTCTGACCCTATCGCAACATTTGCCTTTTTCCCCGTCCAAGCCTTTTTCGGATCTAATGGCACAACTGTGAGATAATGTCCAAATTAACCACTACCTACCTGGTTGCAGCTTGTCTGGCATTGGCCAAAAATGAGTTCGCCGCCTTTTCCGAAACGAATATCGCAAATCAAGATGTATCCTTACGTCCTTGGACGTGAATGCTCCACGAAGTGGGAAACTGTGCGGAATCCATGGCGCTCATAAAGTCGTTTGGCTGCGGTGTTGGATTTGACCAGCCGCAAAAATATCTCGGAAACGCCTTTTTCCTCACGCATAAAGCGAACACAATGGTTGAGCATAGTGCTACCATATCCCCTGTTTTGAAAACGAGGATGAACCACAAGATCCGTGATATAGCTTCCTTCTATGATGTAACAGCCGATCAAAGAACCGTGCATCCAAAACGACTTGATACGCTGGCTTCTGTCCAGTTCGTTAATCCAGTGGATAAAGCGCTCTCCAGCCTTGGAATAGCTATGCGTATCCCAGCCATTCTTTCTGTTCAGCTCCTCATAGGCCGCTTCAAAGAGTTCCACAAAATCGCCTCGCGAAGTAGAATCAGGAACATCCGTTACCAACTCGCCGAGGTCAACTGAGGGGAGATCAGGAAGGGAGCGCCTCAGAATATAGCCTTCCATGTCCAGTGCAAAGCCCATGCTTTGCACTAACTGGACGATCTGTTCGTTTCGTCCATGCACATTGAAACAGATTTCGTGATCGGGCAGGACTGTAGGATCGATCGCCTGCTTGATTGCTTGGAGAAGCTCCAAGGATGAATCCTCGGGGAAATTCGCGTAAAATACCCAGAGCTCCTCCGAAGAAACCTTCAGAAAAACGCCATCGCCATCGCTGCCCCTTTGACCGTGCAAAACAAGGGCATCCTCAAAAACCGAATCGACATACTCACTGGCCAGTGGTGAAATCTCATCCATCAAGCCCAAAATCGTTTCCCGCGTAAGACCTTCGTTCTCTCCCATCATCTTAGCCTCCATTTCCCTGGGTCACCCTTTTTTCGTATCCAACATCAAAAGCGGCTCCATGGTCAGAATCTTACCATGCGCTTCGCCCATTCCATTCCAAGCGTTTCAAGAGCCCTATGGTGATCAGAGCCATGGCTATAATCAAAAGTATGGTCACGCCCAGTGGCAGGAGAAGTGATGAATCAAAGGCAGGAGTCAGTTCGTGAACATGGATCAGAAGCCCGGAGGGTGTATATGGATGTATTCTGAGTAAGGATGTGATCAGATGAACCCCATAGGCCGTTGCCAGAGTCAGAAATCCTGCTGCAATGGGTCTTTTCCGGAAGACACCCCACGTAATAAGGCAAGAGAGTAAGAACAACATGTACATGCCCTGCAGTAGTCCTGCTCGCAAAATGGGTAAAACCCCCAGCTCAAAGCCGAAAAGGAGACCAGAATACCCATAATTGGCCAGAAGCGCCAGGACCGATGTGATCATCAAGAGCGATCCAAAAATAAATAGCTTCGCCCCTACCATTTGTGCAAACCTCTTCCCTGCACATACTGGCAGCACCCATGTGTTTCCATGTATCTCCGATGCGGTTAGCCCGCATAGGGTAAAGGCAACGATCAGACTTCCAATTTCAAAGACATGGCCCACATAACTGCGAATGCAACCGAGCTGGGTCATGTTCATTATTTCGTGAATTTCCTGAGAGGCGTCTCCTGCAATTCGACTTCCCAACACCTTCGGAAGCACGATTTTCAGCATGGTTGGCGTTAGAAGGGCAAGGAACAAAAAGCTAGCCATCAGGATGAGGATTCGCCCGCTGCGCAGTGCAGAGAGTGCTTCCTTATGCAGCTCCGATTTCATCGATCACGCACCTCCCGCAGAAACAAATCTTCAAGTCGCGTCTTGGACCAAGTAAATGACTCAACAGCAACTCCATGTTCCACCAGAAGGGCCATCACCGCAAGCGACACTGTTTTGTCGGAAACTCCAAGAGTCAGGGAGCCTTCCGCCTTCGTTACTGACCGAACACCGGTAAGCCTGGACAGCTTTTCGATCGCCGCGGCACTGATGTCCATGATGGATGTTATCTGAAGCGAGAGCTGCCTGTACTCTCTCTGGAGCTGGGCAAGTGGTTTTTCGAACACCATCCGCCCATCGTCGATCATCCCCACGGTATCACAGATCCGTTCAATATCATCCAGGATGTGCGTGGACAATAGAATGGTCTTTCCCATCTTCTGCAAATCCTTGATCAAGCACAGCACCTCATTTCGGCCCCGCGGGTCAAGGGCCGAGGACGGTTCATCGAGAATAAATAAGTCGGGATCGCGTATCAGGGCCACCCCTATCCCAAGCCGCTGTTTCATACCCCTCGAAAAACCGCAAACACGGCGCTCCGAAGCATCGGCGAGGCCCGTCCAGCGTAGAATTTCCTGCACGCGCCCCTTGTTCTGTGCGTCCGAGAGATAAAGCAGGGTTTCCCGGGCACTCATCCAGGGATAGAACTTGGGGTCCTCCGGTAGGTAACCAATACCCAAATCCCCCGGATGCGTGTTTTTGGAGACGTCCTTACCTCTGACAACACATGTACCCCGGGTCGGCCGGGATAAACCGGCAAGAATACTCATTGTCGTCGTTTTACCCACGCCATTCTGGCCGATAAAGCCATAAATCTCGCCGGTTTTCACCTCCATATCCAATCCCTTCAATACCGGAAAGCCGTCAAACTCTTTCCTAAGTCCTTGAACGGAAATCATTCTACTTCCTTCCTTCCCAACAGAAAAAAGAGAACCGGACCGATCACGTTGATAAACAGGCAGATCAGAAGCCAGGCCCCCTTACTCAGATTCCGCACTCCCTCTTTGAAAATCACGAAGCCACAATAAACAACGAGACTAGTCTGGAGAAGGAGAAGGGGGGAGAGAAGAAACAGCAGATCCTTTGTCAGCACAAATCCGTTCATCACAATACCTCCCCATTAGCTATAGTTGCAGAAACGAGTTCCTCTTCATCACTTCTCCGGCCTCAGCGGAGCACTGTTCCCGCATTTGCTGGGCCTTTTGTGCTTCCTGAATGTTGAAGTACTCCTGATTGTCTCCTCTTGACGAAAAGCTGCGCAGCATCCGACGCAAAAGATGACCTGGAAAACGCATGTTTGATACCTCCATATGGTGATCGCTGATCTTGCAGATTCATCATAAGGAAGTAACCGGTCATATTATAAGTGACTGGAGTCACAAAGGGAGTCATGAAAAAACGAGACCCTAGTCTCGCTCTCGGAAGTCGCCTGGGCCTCTCAAAACCCCATGTCTCGGAAATAAAGGACGGCATTGGCCCGGTCTGAGACCCCCGCTTTACTGTATATTTGGCTCATGTAATTCTTGACAGTTCCGATTGTTAGAAACAGTGTGTTCGCTATATCCTGGTTGCTTTTTCCCTGCATCAGCAGGCGGATGATATCCTGCTCTCTCCGTGTGAAATCCGAGGGTGTGACCTCTGGTTTACCTGGCCTGCCTATATGCCTTGTGATCTTGGCCGCGATATTACCGGGCAAAATAACACTGCCGCGCGCAGCATCGCGGATGGCATCGGCCAGCTTCGCACCGCCGATGTCCTTGAGAAGGTATCCAATGGCTCCATGGGTGATGGCTCCGAGAATAGACTCGTCGTCATCAAATGTTGTTAACACTAAGACAGCTGTCTCGGGAAAGTCGTTTTTGATCAGGTGCGTAGCTTCCACGCCCCCCATCAGCGGCATGCGGATATCCATCAGCACAACCTGAGGGCGGTGGATTTTCACCTGTTCATAAGCATCTGCGCCATTTTGAGCTTCAGCAACGACGACCAGGTCTGGATACGTTCCGAGCAGCGCCCGCAGCCCGTCTCGAATCAGGGTCTGGTCATCCACTAGCAGGACAGTGATGGGTTTCACCTTACATCCCCCTTTTTTTCCCCCACGGGAATCGTGAGGTTGACGGTAAAGCCCTCCCCTAGCGCACTTCTTACCTCCATGCGTCCTCCGATGCCCTCTACACGCTCCCGCATGATGGACAAGCCAGAGCCAGGTTGGATCAGGGACGATCCTGTGCCGTTATCCGTGAAGGCGAGTCCAAGTTGTCCTCTGTGTTCCGCCATCAAAATATCTGCGTGTGTTGCCTGCCCATGCCGAATCGCGTTCGTGACACATTCTTTGACCGCCGAAAGCAGAATGCCGGCTTGAAGTGGGGGCAAAACGACCTCGGACTCCACAACCACATGGATATCCAGGGCCGTGTCACGGCGCATTTCGGTTAAGAGCTGATCAAGGGCTGCATGGAAGTCCGCTTCCGGTCTCGCTCTTTCCGCCCTGACCGAAGCGCGGAGCTCTGCGAGTCCCCGCCGCACCTGTTCCGTTCCTTGATGCAGTTTTCGCTTGACTTCCGGGGTTGCGACAAGTGCCTCTGCCGCTTCCAGTGCCAAGACAGCGGAAGTCAGGGTGTGCCCGACCGTATCGTGCATGTCTGCTGCCATACGGTTACGCTCCTCGGCCACAGCCAGTCCCTTCAGTTGCTCCGCTTGCTCATTCACGGTATTGAGGGCAGATTCCAGTTTGACGCTGGTGATCATCTGCTTCTTCAGCGTGTAGAAGGCGATGAGGGCCAGCAGAACGACGAGTGTGTTGACAAAGAAATAGCGTAATAGGGGGCTCATGTCTGCATGACCCGCTGAGGATAGGATTCCTGCAATGCTTCCGAGGATGTATGCTCCCAATGCAAAGATTCCATATGCTCTAGCTCGAGACAATGAAGCATGATTGATTGCGCTGAACCCCGCAATAATGACCAGAAAAAGATTATCCCCTGAAGTGTCCATATACTGAATGGGAATGCACAAGAGCAGCTGCAGCATGGGTAAGATGGGTTCGGGTATAACCCGTTTGTTCTCAGGGATTAGGTTATGCAGGAGCATAGCGAGGAACGAGAGTGTGAGTAATACGAGTAAAGCGGGATAGTCTTTTGTTCCAATGTCCTCCGTTAGCATGTGCAGCCCCATCACCTGATAGGCGATGAACAACAGGAAAAAGATGCCCTTACTCGTCAGGTGCGTGGCTCGTTCCACTTCAGCGTAGGTCGTATTCTGGGGCGGGGTCCTTTCCGCACGGAAGAGGTGGAAGGAAATGGCCGCCAAACCGAAGATGGCAATTGACGCGATATAAAGGGTTCTATGCAAGGGTTTTTGGCTTTTCTCTCGCAGACTCTCTGCAATCGTGAGAACCTGCATCCATAGCTGCGTTAACACAGCAGGAAGCAAAAACGGCCAAACCTCCGTAATCCGCACGGTGCACCTCGCCTCCTCTACGCGCTTGGATTCTAGCAGCTCGGAACGGCTCCACAAGCATCCACGGTCTCCTACATCACTGCATCGCCGCTAATGCAAGGGGCCTTAATGTCGGAAGATATGTACACAACATCCTTTGAAGCATCCCACATGTCTGCTACGAAAATATGGTACCACAGCAAAATTTGACCTACAAGGAAAAATTGGCTGCCCCTTGAGTACTCTATCGTTCTAAATATCCCAGACAACGCCAGTTGACGATCGGTCTTCAGACGGAGCTACCTACATCCCAAGGGCCGTTACCTAGGGGCGAAAGCGATGGTACAATGTGAATATCACGAAAAGGATCCGTGCGTAACACGGCTAATTATGTAAGTTGGGAGCATATCCCTAAGGAGGAAGGATAATGAAATCATTTCCCATCATATTAATCGGCTTTGGCGTAGGGTTTCTCCTGTACAATCTTCAGGTCATCAGCTTCACACCCTGGCAGATTGTGTGGCCGAGCCTCATTATTTGGCTCGCATCCAGCCAGCTGGGTCAAATCAAGAAACGTCAACGGGGCAGCGAGGACTCCTGGGAAATTGCCCTCTGGCTGATCGTTTTGACGGTCGGAGTGTATTTGCTGCTGCCCATCATCGGTATTCCCATGCCGTCCATACCGTGGGCTGTAGTCTGGCCGTTGGTTCTGATCCTCATTGGGGTCTTAATTCTACTCCCGGGAAAGTGTTCTTTTATCAAAGTAGATGTTCGATCAGGGGGAAGGCAGAATAGCGAACACAAATCCTCCTCGTTCTTGGGCGAGTTCAACCGTGGACCAACCAGTTGGGTTCTGGATGACATGGACATTCGACACGGTATCGGAAGCGTCAACCTCGACCTTACCCAATCCATCGTACCTGATCGCGAAACCCATATCGACGTATACGGCTATGTAGGTGAGGCCAGCATTTATCTGCCGCCTGGATTGCCCTTTAGGGCCGAATGCAGCCTCAGTTTGGGAGAGATCACGGTTCTCGATCAAAAGGAATCCGGATCTCATCGCTATATCAGGATGGAAAGTCCAGGTTATGAGGCTGCCACGCAAAAGGTGAACATCCGGGTGCATTGGAAAATAGGAGAAATCAGTATCCGTCAAATTCGCTAGGATGGTGAACAAATGTGGTTTTTCCGTTTTAAGTGGATTGTCTACCATTTCATCAGCAGTGTCCTCGCGATCTTCGGGTGCGCACTGACCATACACGTGCTTTTCCCGGATCTACTCTGTCTCCCCCTTAACTCCACCACCATCTTAGGCAGCTTGGCCATTGCGGTGGTGATTTCTGGATTAAGTGCAATTCTGGGTGGGTTCTACTCCAGTCGGGATATTCGGAGTGAACTGGAAGAGATCACTTTGGGGGCAAAGAACCTCGCCTACGGTAACCTGCACTACCGTTTGGAGTTTAAAGGCAACGCCGAGTTCGAAGGGATCATTCAAGCTTTCAATGAAATGGCCTCCCGACTGGAGTCTCAGGTAGGAGCTCTTCAGAAGTTAGCGGAAGAAAACGAACAATTGCTGCAGGAAACGAAAATTACGGCCATATCCGAAGAGCGACAACGCCTAGCGAGAGACTTGCATGATGCGGTTAGTCAACAACTGTTTGCCATATCGATGATGGCGGCCACCGCTCAGAAGGTAGCCCAGACAAAACCTGAACAGACCCAAGGACTGATTCGAGAGATCTCGCAATCCGCTCTGCGAGCGCAGGCCGAGATGCGCTCTTTGCTCTTGCAGCTCCGTCCCTTGACCCTTCAAGACGAAAGTCTCACAGATGCCCTCGCATCCCTAGCATCGGAGTTGCAGGGGAAACAGACGATTCAGTGCGATGTTGATCTTGATCACATGGATCTGCCGAAAAACATCGAAAACCAACTCTTCCGCATTGCTCAGGAAGGTCTTTCGAATGTCCTACGCCATGCAGAGGCAAGCCGAGTGCGTATTTCCCTGAAAATGTCCCAAGGTCGACGTCGGGTTCTGTTGACAATCGAGGATGACGGAAAGGGTTTTATCCTAGACGAAATACCCCATTCATCCATTGGCATTCGTTCGATTATCGAGCGCGCAACCCTAATCGGCGGAACGGCTGAATGGCTCACTGTGCCGGGTGAAGGTACGAGACTGGAAATCAGAGTCCCGATTTCATTGGAATCCGATTCCAAGGAAGGATGAGTAAACATGGAAAAAATCCGTGTCATGGTAGTGGATGACCACGAGATGGTTAGGCGAGGCATCTGTGCCTATCTAGAAACCGAAGACGATCTGGAAGTGGTTGGTGAAGCCGCCAGCGGACAAACCGCGGTAGTGATGGCCCGTGAGTTGAAGCCGGATGTCATTCTCATGGACTTGGTGATGGAAGATGGGACGGGAGTGGAGGCATCAGAACGGATCAAAAGAGAACTCCCGGAGGTACAGATCATCATCCTGACCAGCTATATTGACGAGAACCTAATTTTCCCGGCTCTAGAAGCTGGTGCCCTGAGTTATCTGCTCAAGACGTCCCAAGCCCATGAAATCGCGGATGCTATTCGTCTCGCAGTCAAGCGAGAAGCGGTCATTGAGCCGAAGGTCGCCACGAAAATGCTGAGGAAAATGCGTGACCGCGTTGAGTATCATCCCCATAATGAACTCACATCAAGGGAACTAGAGGTGCTTGTGCTCATCGGTGAAGGCAAGACAAACCAGGAAATAGCCGACGAATTGTTTATCGGCATCAAAACAGTAAAGACGCACGTGAGTAACGTCTTAAGCAAACTGGGAGTGGAAGACCGCACCAAGGCCGCCGTTTACGCCCATCGCAACAATCTGGTCTAGCTCTGATCAGTGATCTCCCCTGGATAACCCAAGTAGCGCAGAAGGGCAATGGCGTTTTTCGTAGTCGCCGGCCCTTCTTTCAGTTTGTAGTCAAACTCCAAACCGAGCTCACCCACTCGCTCGCTAAAGTGCATGCTTGCGTAGCTGTCAGCCAAAAGATCAGTCAATTCCAGGTCGTGTGTGGCCATAAACACGAAGGCGTTGCGCCGGGCCAAGAACTCCATGACACGTCGTGCCGCGAAGATTCTTTCCTCTGAATTGGTGCCGCGGTAGAGTTCGTCGAAGATAACCAATGTGGTGATGCGATCATTGATGGCTTCAAGGATTCGAAGTACACTGAGTGCCTCTTCCAGATAGTAGCTCTTCCCCTCCACCACATTGTCGGACCGTCCGATGGAAGTAAGTAGGCGTAAAGGGCAAGCCTGGTAGCTCTGGGACGTACAGGTGGCGATGGTTTGGGCCAACAGCACGTTCAGCCCTACAGTTCGGAGAAACGTTGACTTTCCAGACATATTCGATCCTGTGATCAGAATTCCCCGGTCCCTAACTTCAATGGAGTTGGAAACAGGTTCACTCAGTAAGGGATGGTAGGCCTCCTCAAGTGTTAAGCGACTCTCATTGATAAATACAGGCTCGCAATAATATGCTAAGGAACTTCTGTAGGATGCCACGGCCTGCATGGCATCGAGTTCGCCTACGGCCTCAAACAGCTCCTGCAGGGCCATCCGGTGGTCACGAATAAAATCCAAAGCCTTGTAGAATCCCCGGACCTCTGCGAGCAAAAAGATGGTAAAGTACTGTTGGAACATGGCAGCAAAGGGATCCGTTGTCTCAACACCCACGAAGCGTACGATTCTCGTGAACTGGTTGACCTCCGCCAAAGAGGATCGAATCTTCGCTTGAAGTTCGCCATAGCCCTCGCCTTTAAGCACAGCCAGTTTTCTGGACACCCTGATCAGCTGCCCGAGGGAACGGACGCCCTCAAAATGAGACTTGACAGCCTTTTGCACCCTAAAGTGCAAGTACATGTTTACTTGGAAGACAAGGATAATGGTGATGAAATAACGTACCCCTAGAAGCAACAAAAACGGCGAAAGCAGAGCCAACAGGAACATAACACCGTATAGCCAGCGGGGGTGAATACGCTGCACGTCCGGGGTATCCCAGATCAGCGAGCATAGGCCAGACCCAATGCGCGTGTCCATGCTGCTGAGGATAATCTGAACATCCTCTCTCTGTTTCGCATTGTTCTGAAACACAGAGATGATCCTCGCCCGCGTCTGGGTTTTCGCCATGTCGTCGATCTCTGGAGAACGCAGTAATTGATAGAGCCATTGGCTGCCGGGCCAAGTAAAAGTTCTGTCTAGCTGAGAGAAAACGAGATCCAGATTCAAGTCATGCCATGTTCGATCATCAATCGCCCCATCCGATTGATGCGCTTGTTCAAACAGACCGGCGATTTCTGCAAAGTTCCTTTGCCTACGGAGCTCCTTTATGCCCCATTCCCGTCGTAGTTTGGCCACTAATTTCCGTCGTTCAAGTCTGCGGTGCTCCAAATAACTCAGGACGCCGCATACCGCAGCAGGTCCCAAAAGCCATAAATACGCAACAGACAGGTGGTTGGCTAACAAGACCGCCCAGTAAATCAAGCTGCCAGTCAAGAACAACAGCAAGTAAAATCTGAAGTTGATCTTAAGCTTGGTTTTGAGGTCGATTAAGCTCACTTAAATCACCCCACGCCTGCTGATTTCTGTGGCCAGCCAACTGTTCCTGCTACTCCCCTTGCATTTTCTTGTTTAGGAACCAAAGATATACTGCGAAGTGCACAATATAGAGAGCGATGGCTAGAAGCACAACCCACAAGCGCACATCAGCCAGTACCAGGAGTAAGAAGAAGGGCAAGGCAAGGAACTGGAAGCAATCAAATGCCTTAGCCTTGGCATAATTGTTAATCTGAATGTTCCTCTCATCATGCTCCTCGATACTCACCCTTTCCTTCAGAGACGGATTCCCCTCGATTACCCGCTGCGTAATCAATTGCCCTCCTGACATACCAAAAAGCCCTGCACCAAGACCGATTAGGACACCAGACCATCTGTCGCCAATGACTTTACCCAAAATGACAAGTACAACCCCTGCAGACAATAGCAGGATATATTTGACTCTGTTTCTATTCATTGCTCTCCCCTTCCTTGTGATCATAAATGAAGATATCTTCAATCGTCAGCCCAAAGAATCGTGCTATGCGCAGCGCCAACACGATCGACGGATTATACCGGCCGTTCTCGATTGAACTAATGGTCTGTCGTGACACCCTGAGCTCATCTGCTAGTTCTTCCTGTGTAATACCTCGCACTTTGCGGAGGTCCGCCAGGCGGTTGTTCAATCTGCCACCTCCCTTTCCAACGTCAAGGATCCTTTACATCTATATGATCCGATTATATGGCGACTGAGTATCTTTGTCAAGTTAACTTTACACTGTGCCCGATAAAAAAACCCCGCACAATGTACGAGGTCTTTAAAAAGATTCTTGGCAACGAGTTACTCTCCCACCACGAGATGTGGCAGTACCATCACCGCTGAAGGGCTTAACTGCTGTGTTCGGGATGGGAACAGG
>DUPN01000020.1 GCA_012838305.1 Bacillota bacterium
CCCAGTATTCGCCGATCGATGACGGATCGATTAATCTTCCCGCCGCCCAGAGTGCTAAGGACGCCGTTTGGGATGCTTTGGCCGGTTGGGATCCATCCCAAGGAGCCACGGGCTTTTTTGCACCGGCCAAAGTTCCCAATCGCAGCAATTGGGTTTGGAAGCAGGTCCCTATTGTACAAATAGGCAACCATCTCTTCTTCAAGAGTCAGATCGACTAGCTTCAGTCTTCGATTTAGCCGCCGTTATGGCGGTTTTTTTCTGGAGCGATTGGGAAGGTGATGGAAATTCTCCATAGAATACCATCTGTAAAGGCTGTAATCTATGCGCACGGCGTTTCTCGAGGGAGGGGTATTTGTGGCCGGCTATGAAGAATCGGCCTGGCAGTCTGGCTATGACCGGACCGTGATCAATACCATTGCAGTGGGAGTTCAGGTCGGACAACTGCTCTACGACGATCAAGGAGTTCCCTTTGACTATCTGTTCCTAGATGCCAACTCTGCCTTTTTAGGGTCACTGGGGCGAGCACGAGAAGAGATTTTGGGGAAGAGAGCGAGTGAAGTATTCACCCGTGTGGAACCAGATTGGCTGAGCAAATTAGCACAGGTTGTCAAGACCAAGAGCGCGGATCGCTGTGAGATGCTTAACCAGAACCTGGGCCGCTGGTTTGATGTCCTGACGGTGCCCTTGGGAATTTCCGACGGATTTGCCGTTTTATTCACGGACATCAGCGAACTCAGGCAATTGCAGCAGGAACTCGAAAGAAGCGCCAAACGTCAAAACTATCTGCTGAAGCTAACGGGGGTTTTGCGGTCCCTCTGGGACGAGGGCCCGATTCTTGAGGCGGTGGCCCATTTGCTTGGAGAGCACCTAGGCGGAGCGCAAGTCGCCTACATCTACCTGGGCCAGGCGAGGGGAAACGAATGGCATCACTTACCGGGCGGGATTGACCTTGTGCGGTCCGGAGAAGAAGTGGTTTGTTACGACACCCTCGATTACCCGGGAGAGGCAGAACGTCAGCGCCTACTGGCCAAAGGCGTCCGAGCGGTCATCTTGATTCCGGTTTTTCAGAAGGGTAACTTGGCCGCAGCGCTATCGGTTACCCATCGAACGCCGCGAGTCTGGTCAGCGGATGAAGTGAGCGCCGTGCGGGAGACGGCTGAATACACCTGGACCGCCATGGAGCGGGTTCGCGCTGAGACAGCATTGCAGGAAAGCGAAGCCAAATTTCGCACCCTCTTTGAAACTTCCAACGACGGCTTTTGGTGGCTGGACAGGCATGGCTGTGTGACCGAGGCATCGTCAGGACTTGCCACCATGCTTGGTTACACCCAGGAGGAGTTGATCGGTCGGTTCTGGGCGGATTTTGTGGACGATGCATGGCTGGATAAAGGGCAGGCAGAGTGGGAAGCCCGTCGGGCGGGACGGTCGAACCGCTATGAAATCAAGATGAAGAGGAAGGACGGAACCGGGATCTGGGTTAGAGTAGGCGGTGCGCCTGTAGTGGATGGAAAGGGCGAGTACACCAATATTTTGGCAGCATTTGCGAACATTGCAGCACAGAAGACGGCTCAAGAGGAGCTGAGAAGGAGCCAGAAACAGGCGCTCAAGTTAGTGGCTGAGCTGGAAAAAGCCGATCAGAACAAGAACGAGATGATCAGTATGCTCTCCCATGAACTGCGGAATCCCTTGGCTACAATCACAGGTGCCACCGAGCTTTTGGAGTTGCTGGTCGGCGGTGATGAACGGATTGGCCGTATTGTCGATATCCTTAAGCGCCAATCGGAGCAATTAACGGAGTTAGTCGACGGTCTCCTCGATGTGACCAGAATGGCTCATCAGAAGGTGGTTCTGAACCGACAGAATGTTGATCTGAATGCACTTGTCGAAAACGCTGTGGAGGATACTAAGACGGACTTTGCCAAGAGACGGATCCGGCTCCTGGCGCAGATTAGTCCAGAGCCGGTCAGGGTGCATGGGGACCCCATGCGGATTACCCAGTGCATCGTCAACATTCTCCGCAATGCCTTGCAGTACACCCCAGAAAACGGGACAGTAAAAATAGCCCTGGCCGCCCAGGGGCCAGACGCCGTGATTACCGTACAGGACGATGGAATCGGCATTCGCCCCGAAGTGCTGGACAGGATTTTTGAGCCTTATAAACAAGATACGGATTTTTCCACCCGCCACCATAACAGAGGGCTGGGATTAGGTCTTTTCATTGTTAAGACGATTATGGAATTACATGGCGGAACCGTTGGCGCCAGCAGTCCCGGTCCAGGTAAAGGGTCCGTGTTTCAAATGCGGCTCCCCGCAGTAGCAGACTCAAAGTGAAAGGGGATATTCACCCATGATCCTGATCATTGACGATAACAAGGATTTGGCCAACATTTACGGCAAGTTTTTCACCCTGGCGGGACATGAGGTCAGCGTCGCTTACGGTGGGGAGGAAGGCATCGCCAAGGCCAAGGAGCAGAAGCCGGACGTGATTTTGTGTGACATAGCCATGGCTGGGCTGAATGGGTATACCGTCGCCCAGCGCCTGTAGGAGGATCCGGAACTAAAGCAGGCCTACCTGGTTGCCATCTCGGGATATGGCAGCGAACAGGATGTGGAGCGGTCCCTAGAAGCAGGTTTCGATCAGCACCTCTGTAAACCTGTCAGCTTTGAGATTATGCTGCAGACGCTTGAGGAGCGCCAGAGGCGGCAGGGATAGCTGAGTTTAGCGTTGGCCAGGGCTGCCGCAGGTTTGCTTTTACCAGCTATACTGCAGTGACCACATACAATGATCGAAGGTGGCTTGTTGCATCCAGAGTGTACCCCAGAACTGAGGCCAATCCATGGGTTCTCCCGGATGCTCCTCGCTTGGGTCGCCGCTTTGGCTTCTGGAGACGGCCTGTAGAATCGTGTTGCGGGCAAAGTCTTGGTCTGCGCCATGACCGTGACTGAGCAGCCTGCGCAATGTGGTCCAGACAGCAGGCATGGTTCTGACCTGTTCCTGCCTCTCGGCGCTCAAGTTTGGCCAGGCCTGGATCAACTGGGTTTTGAGCTCTTGTACCGTGCCTGCCTGGATCATGCTGGGGACTGCATGCCAGTCTTCTTCTAGCAGATCTGCATAGGCTAGGAACTCGGCATAAGCGGCCGCTGCACGCTCCGTGAGGGGTATATTCCCGTCCACAAGCCGCTGATCAGCTGTGAGCATATGAACATGAATCAGGCGGACGATGGGGTCTTCTGGATCGCTGGCTTCAGCCCATTCCCACAAAGACGCTTCCAATGCCTCCTGGAGTTCGGCCAGTTCTGCCTGTTCCGGCAGGTACATTATCACCTGGA
>DUPN01000021.1 GCA_012838305.1 Bacillota bacterium
CGCACACCAGAATCCCCTCAGAATCAAAATGCGCTAAGATGTTCCAAGTAAGCAGAGGGACGGTGCAGCAGGCCTTTGAAGAACTGGTTGCGGAGGATTACCTGTACAGAGTGCCTAAGAGCGGAACCTACGTCAAACCGCCGATCATTAGGCGTCATTTTCATGTACTACCCAGCTATAGTGAAGATATCCGTGCCCGAGGATTGTGTCCAGGGATCTTACTAGTCGAACTTGCCAAGGAGATACCTAATAGACACATTGCCAAATGCCTGAACCTAAATAGAGATAGCATCGTATGGAAAATCAAACGAGTTCATACCGCGAATGCGGAACCTGTGATTCTATCTACATCGTATGTACCAACCCGGTTAGTGCCAGAATTGACTGAAGACGAGGTGTCAGTTTCGTTATACAAAACGTTAGACTCCAAATATGGGAGTCGACCGACATGGGCACATGAAACATATATCGCAGAAAAAGCAGACAGGATTACTGCATCCCTTTTGAATACTGAAGTGGATACCGCCGTGCTTAAGGCTGAGCGGATCTCTTACTCCAGTGGTGGTCAAATAATGGAGTATACCCTGAGTTTTATTCAAGGAAACCGTTTTGAGATTCACATTGACATCAATGCTCCCTCAGGGCGGAAGGAGAGTGGTGGCGGTGTGTAAGGGTATTCTAACAGTAGGCATAGACCTGGGAACGTCCTCGGTCAAGGCGTTAGCTATAGATGAAAACGGTGTTATCCGAGGACAGGCGCAACAGGATTATCCCACCTATAGACCTGCTCCCGACCGGGTAGAGCAAGACCCGAAAGATTGGTGGATTGCTGTCAAGAAGGCCATTGAGGAGCTGGGCGCCAAGG
This sequence comes from Bacillota bacterium, assembly GCA_012838305.1. GTDB lineage: Bacteria > Bacillota > Limnochordia > Darwinibacteriales > Darwinibacteriaceae > UBA5420. Next base: position 866 of record DUPN01000021.1, read on the forward strand.
TCGATTTGGGTCAAGTAGCGACAATCGCAATGTCGGGGCAGTTGAATGGACTGGTATTGCTTGACAAAGACCTCAATCCTTTATGTAATTCTGCAATCTGGCTGGATCAGCGTGCAACAGAACAAGCTGATTTCTTGACGGCTCACTATGGCGATTCCTTACAAAAACTTGCCTTAAGTACACCCGGACCAATTCATGTTCTCAGCAAACTTCTTTGGTATAAAGACAATCAGTCAAACCTGTTGGATCGGACGCACAAAATCGTGTTTGCAAAGGATTTCATTACTCTGCGCCTAGCAGGTGTTTGCGTCACGGATAAGAGCGATGCTGGCGCAGCGTTCATGTTGGATTTGGAAAAACGAGATTGGGCTTGGGAACTCCTGTCTGAACTTGGCATTTCGTCGTCCATTTTGCCCTCTTTGCACGAGTCACCCGAGTTGGTGGGTCGCGTAACTGCTGATTGCGCCAATGAAACTGGGTTGAAGGCAGGTATTTCGGTAGTGGTCGGAGCAGGTGATATGGCTGCTTTAGCTATAGGGACAGGCGTGACGACGCCTGATACCGCATGCGCAACCATTGGCACTGCCGGCCATGTGGCCTATTATCAAGAGATGGTTCCCGAGCAACTACCCTCAGGCTTATTCCTGATGTGCCATGCAGTGCCGGGCAAGTATTTCCTTCACGGATTGGTGATGACCGGCGGATACTCCTTAACGTGGTTTGTTGAGAATTTCATACATGCAGAGAACACGCAGACAGCTTCGGAGAAAGCAAATGCTTACCGTATCCTGCTTGATCAAGCAGCTGAAGTGCCGGCGGGGAGCAATGGCCTAATCTTTCTTCCGTTTCTTCAGGGGGCCTCTACTCCGTACAACAATCCCGATGCCAAAGCATGTTTCGCGGGAATAACTGCTTCCGCGACCAAAGCAATGTTTGCCCGGGCAATTTTGGAAGGAGTTGCCTATAACTTCAGAGATTCTTTTGAACTTCTGCAACAGATGGGTAGAAGGCCCAAACGGATAACAGTTGGAGAGGGGGGGAGTCGTCATCCTCTATGGCCGACGATTGTAGCAAGCGTTTTGGGCTTCCCTGTCAGTATGCTCACAGAATTGGAGTCATCGGCTTTCGGGGCAGCGATTATTGCCGGTGTGGCCGTCGGAGTGTGGCCGTCCTTCTCTGATGCATCACATAAGGCTATTCAAGTAGCAGACCATATTGCACCTGACCTAGAGGATCACAGTGAGTACACGAAAAAATATCGCCTTTATCAGCAAGTTTATGCTGCAATGGAACCCTTATATTCTGACATGACGGTAGCAAACCAGAAGGGAGTTTAATGTATGACTAAGGACCATTCACCTTACGAACTGGAGTACATGACGAGACCGGAGGCGGCGGAGTGCTTCTCAAAATGGAAAACTGCGATTTTGCCAATAGGCGCCACAGAACAGCATGGTCCTCATTTACCTCTGGGAACGGATTCCTTTATCGCACACCATGTCGCTGTCAAACTTGCGGAAAGAGTTCAGGCTGTGGTTTTGCCTGTTTTGCCCATGAGCTATTCTTGGGTTTGGAGGGACATACCGGGGTCCATGGTGCTGTCGGTTGATACTGTGAAGAACACCATCAAGGAGATTGCCCATAGCTTACACCGTCAAGGTTGTGATCGGCTTGTAGTTTTTAGCGGTCATGGCGCCAATGACTCCGCCATGAAATACGCTGGCCGTGAGTTGGCGGATGAGATCCCGTTGGAAGTCTATTACTTCGTGTACCCCAATCTGCAACAGATCGCTAAGCGGTATGCGAAAGCCCCGCTTTGGCACGGCATGTTCCATGCTTGCGAGTTCGAAACGTCTTGGATCCTTGCCATTCGGCCCGATCTATGTCATATGGACAAAGCTGTGGCGGAGTATCCGCCTGATGACGATGCTTTTCTATATCATTATTCGTCTTTGCCCATGGGTGCTCTAAGTTCAAGCGGCGTCTATGGTGATGCTACAAAGGCTACCAGAGAAAAAGGGGAGGTGACTTTGGGAGAAATCATTGAGTACATGGTTGATGTACTGGACAGGTCTGATTCTGTGAAAGACGTTTATAAGGGAGGAAAATGAAGAAGATGAGACGATTGCACATTCTGTTCACTGTGTTACTGCTTGTCCTGTTGGCGTCAAACGGTGTGCTGTTAGCTCAGTCTGCGGGCGAGATAAGTTCGGCGACAGAAGTACTGGGCTGGGAATATGTAATATCCATTAGCGATGAAATGGTGGATACCTCGGCATTTGTCAAGGCTCCGCCATACAGAATTGGCTTCTTGACTGGGTTCCAGGGTAATACATGGGCAATCCAGTTTACGAGGGAGCTATTTGAAGAAGCAGAAAAGTATGGTGACTTAATCGCAGAAATAGTGCATCTTGACGCTAACTTGGAAATCCCAAGACAGATTTCTTCGCTAGAGGACGTAGTGGCTAAGGGCGTGGACGCCATCGTGATTGATCCTGTGTCACCTACGGCTTTGGGCGGAGTCCTGGAAATGATAAAGCAGAAAAACATTCCAGTTATTGCCGCTAGCAGTCAGATACCCCTGGAGCAAGTTACTGCCTGGGTCGGACGTAACGACTATGAGTACGGCAAGGTTACGGCTATTTGGTTAGCGGAGAAAATGGGTTACAGCGGCAACATTATTGCTCTTTCGGGTGTCGCGGGCAATCCCGTTGCCGAGGAACGCTGGAAAGGTGCCAAAGACGTTTTCGATCAACACCCAGGGATCAAAGTGTTAACTAGACAATTCGCAGAATGGGGATTTGCTCAAGCCAAAGGAGTTATGGCCAGTCTGCTGCCAGCTTACCCTCAGATTGATGGTGTGTGGTCAGGCGGCGGAGCCATGACCCAAGGTGCGATGCAGGCATTCCAGGATGCAGGAAGAGAACTGGTGCCGATGGTAGGAGAGGCTAACAATGGTTTTCTCCTGGACTGGATGAAGGCAAGTGATCAAGGATTTGAGAGCATTGCATTCAATAACCCGACCAACCACACAGCCATTGCTCTAAGGTTAGCTTTGAAGGCACTCCGGGGAGAGCCAATTCCCATCAGGGTAGACGCTAATGCGCCTTACATCCTGAATCTCGATACCGCCAAGCTCTATGCACGTCCGGATCTTGCAGATGGGTATTGGGTTGGCACATCGCTCAGTGAAGAAACGCTGAAGGAAATGTGGAGCGAATAATACGTCTGGTGTGTTTTGAGGGGAGAATGCACTTTTTGTGCATTTTCCCCATTACAAAAGAGGTGTGTGCATGGAAAACAGACGATGCCTACTAAAAATGGTGGATGTTGCAAAGAGCTTTCCAGGGGTTAAGGCGCTTGATGGAGTGAACTTCAGTCTTGAGGAAGGCGAAATACATGCTTTGGTTGGAGAAAACGGAGCTGGCAAGACAACGCTTATGAATGTACTGGGGGGTGTACTTAAACCGGATTCGGGACAGATCTTCATTGAGGGCAAGGAAACAGATATCAGCAACCCCCTTGTTGCGCGCGAACTCGGGATAGCGTTTATCCACCAAGAATTGAACCTTATTGATGAGCTTTCCGTTATGGAGAACCTCTTCGTTGGCAATGAACCTGTTACGAGAAAAAAGACAATTGACTGGAGGGCTATGGAGCAACGCAGTCTCGAAATACTCGAGAAGTTGGGACTGGACCTTGATCCCCACCAAATAGTGAGAAGGCTGCCGATGTCCCTTAAGCAAATGATTGAGATAGCCAAAGCCTTGGTATTTGAGGCTCAGATCATTGTCATGGATGAACCCACATCATCGTTGACTGAGGGCGAAGCGGAGATACTTTTTAAGCTAATCAAGAATCTAAAGAGCCACGGTAAAGGAATCATATATATTTCCCATCGTATGGAAGAAATATTCGAGTTGTCCGATAGGATCACGGTGCTGCGGAATGGATCTTACATCGCCACCAAGGACACGTCTTCAACAAACCACGACGAGTTGGTTGCCTTAATGATCGGTGGAGATCCCGGACAGCATTTCCACAAAGACGAAAGTCTTAGGAAGGACGTAGTCTTGGACATTCGGAATCTCTCAGGTCATGATCTGGTAAAAGATATCACTTTACAGGTCAGAGCAGGAGAGATTTTGGGTATCGCAGGCTTAGTTGGAGCCGGCCGAACGGAATTGTTGGAAACCGTTTTTGGCATTTATCCGCCGCGCAAAGGGGAGATCTCCTTTCTGGGCAAGCCGTTTAAACCCTCTTCGCCTCGAGCATCTATTAAGGCAGGTATTGCCTATGTGCCCGAAGATCGAGTGGCGAAAGGACTATTTCTAGATTTTGATCTTTACGAGAACATTGCTTTGGTGAAGTCTGAACGAGACGCAATTTATGGTCATACCCATCTTCCAAAAATGCGCACAGAAATGAACCCTGTCATAGGTACTATGGGCATAAGGACGCCCTCTCCGCGTCAACAAGTAAAGAATTTGAGCGGAGGCAACCGTCAGAAAGTTATTCTAGCCCGCTGGGTTTATGCTGGAATGCGCGTGCTTTTGATCAACGAGCCAACGAGGGGTATTGACGTAGGTGCCAAGTCGGAGATATACCAACTGCTCAAGAGACTCAATCGCGAAGGAGTGGCGATTGTGATGGTTTCTTCGGATCTGTCTGAGATATTCGGTGTCAGCCATCGTATTGCTGTGATGCATGAAGGACGCATAGTCGCTGTCTACGACGCTGATCAAACCGATCGGCAGCAGGTCTTAAGTAACATGACCGGCCTAATTCACAGTAAGGTATAGATTGAGGTGTTTGTATGCGCAGAGTAAAGTCGATTAGTGATTCCAAGAGGCAGCTCATCACACTCTATCTGACGGTCTTGGGAATGTATGCAATACCAGCCTTGTTCTCAGCACCCTTTCGGAGTGTCCAAAATGCAACCAATATATTGAACCAGGCGGCACCGATCGGGTTTGTCGCCTTAGGCCAGACATTTCCTATTCTGATTGGAGGAATTGACCTCTCTGTTGGCTCCGTGGTAAGTCTAACGACGGCACTAGCAGCCGTTTATATGGCTACATCCGGAGGCATTTTCACAGGAGTTTGTCTTTGTCTGTTTGCCGCAGCTGTGGTAGGGCTGGTTAACGGTTTGGTCATAAACAAACTAAGGGTTGAACCTTTGATCGCTACGCTAGGAACGACCGGAGTGGTAAGCGGTATCACGCTTGCCATTATGCCGTATCCAGGGGGCTATGTTCCTTCGGGGTTCACTAATTGGTGGTCTTACCGGGTCTTTGGGTTCTTCCCTTTGGCTTTTGTGTACTTCTTGGTAGGTCTTTTGATCTGCCATCTCATCCTAAACTTTACTAGATTTGGACGCCGAGTCTATGCATTGGGCGGAGACGAGCACAAGGCATCGGTCGCAGGTATCAAGGTCAAACGGATCAAAATGGGTGTTTACGTTCTAAGTTCGGTTTTCGCTTCCATAGGTGGTTTGGCGTTAGCTGCTCGGATGCGTTCCGGTGACCCCTTAGCAGGTAACCCGTTCACACTCTCTTCCATTGCGGCTGTTATAGTCGGCGGGACCAGTTTCACAGGTGGAGTTGGCGGGGTGATCGGCACGGCTGCAGGGGTGGCGATAATGGGCCTTTTAAGCGTCATTCTCAACATCTACGGAATATCCCCATTCTTTCAGAACGTATTAGCAGGGCTGATTGTTGTAGCGGCCGTTGTCTTTAATTCCATCCGATCAAGGTCGATACTTCAGGCGAAAGGACGTCAGTGAATGAGAATCTCTGTTGTACGTAAACTGGGCAGGACGGGTCTGATTTATATATCTTTAGTCATCGTGTTGTGTGTCTTGTTGGCGGCTTCAGGAATTCTTATCCCCGACACGCTTAAGGCGACACACCTTTTGGAGATCGCTCGCCAAAGTGTACCCTTGGGAATCACCTCTCTAGGGCAGACCCTGGTTATTCTGTCGGGAGGAATCGATCTATCTGTGGGTGAAATGATGACTTTGGCGAATATTGTGGGAGCGGATCTAATGCGGGGCAAGGATGAAATGGCCTTGAAGGCCATTCTCGTGGTCTCGCTGCTGGGGCTTGTTCTAGGAGGTATTAATGGCTGGGTTATTGCGCAGACTGACGTTCCTCCCCTAGTAATGACTTTCGGTATGGGATCAATTGTGAAGGGCGCATATCTTCTTTATTGTGGCGGTGCGCCAAAGGGTTCTGTTTCCCCGATTCTGCGTACATTAGGTTCGGGAAGACTGGGGATAGTTCCGATCTCTCCACTGCTTTTTCTTGGCTTGTTCGGTGTTCTGCTTTTTTTCTCCAAAAGGACTACATGGGGAAGATCAACCTTTTACATCGGTAACAATTCCAAAGCAGCCTATTATGCAGGGATCCCAACAAAGTGGCGTTTAGTGTTGATTTACGCGATCAGTGGGCTGATGGCTGTTTTTTCGGGCTTGATACTATCGGGATATATCGGCATAGCCAACTTTAGCGTTGGTGGAGATGCTTACAACATGAACTCTGTTGCAGCGGGGGTAGTCGGCGGTAACACCTTTAATGGACAAGGTGGATTGGGCGGTGCAGTACTGGGTTCGCTGATTATCACTTTGCTTACAAGCCTGATGACGTCTCTCGGAATAGGGCAAGCGGGCAAATCTGTCATGCAGGGAGTCGTTATTACCTTGATGGTCGCACTTTATACTTCACAAACCGACCTGGTGGGTAAGCTGAAGAGGTTCTATAAAGAAAGAGGGAGACGCCATGTTCCACAGTGACCTGCAAGGAAAGGTTGCACTTATAACAGGGGTAAGTTCCGGCATTGGAAAAGCTTTGGCTCTCGCGCTGTACCGCGCAGGGGCAAGAATCGCTGGTTGTGCCCTGGATGGAGAGGGGCTTGAAACCCTTCGAAAGGATTTGGGCGGATCATATCTGGCTGAGGTCGATATTACTGATCAGACGGCGTTCCAGGACTTCTTTGGTGTTGCCACCGATCGCCTGGGATTGGCAGAGATCGTGATTGCAAATGCAGGTGTAACAGATAGAAAACACCGATCTATAGCTGATCTGCCTATCGACGTGTGGCGAGCTATCATTGAGACAAACCTTACGGGAACGTTCATTACTCTGAAGACTGTTTTGCCCGAGTTGGCTCATGCAAGACGCGGTAACATTGCCGTTATAACGTCGCTATTGGGACAGAAGGGCTATGCCGCTGCTAACGATAGCGCCTATTGTGCCTCCAAGTTCGGTATTGAGGGACTTGTGGAGGTGGCCGCGGCTGAGTTCAGCAGACCATTCGGCTTGAACATTAACACGGTTTTCCCAGCTGCAAAAGTAGACACTGGTTTTTTCAGCCACTTAACAGAAGATGCCCGTAGTGAGCTTGCTCCTCCAGAAATTTTGAATGAGCTCGTACTTTATCTCTCTGCCTTGCCTCCATTTTCTCTTTCGGGTCACCAACTTAACGGAAAACGATGGGTAACGGATGCAAGTTACAGGGATGAAATCGCGAGGACAATATCTAACAATAGAAAGGCTGATGACGTGTGAGCATCGTCAATACTATCAAAGGACCTATACCAAGCCGTGAACTTGGTTTTACCTACACCCATGAACACTTGGTCTGTTTCCCCCCGCGTCCAGCAATGAAGGACGATCCTGATTATCAGTTGCCTTCTACCAGTAAAGCAATTGAAGAGTTAGAATACTTCTATGCCGCAGGTGGAAGGACGCTGGTCGAAGGAACGGCGAGAGATTACGGTCGTGATGTAATGGCCATGAACGAAATTGCGCAAAAGACCGCGGTCAACATCATATTCTGTACAGGCTACAACAAAAGTAGGTTTTATGACAACGAAACGCTAAAGGCCAGCGAAGGTGAACTGGCGGATCTTATGATTAAGGAACTCACGGAAGGTGTGGGTGACACCGGGTTGAAGCCTGGCTACATAAAGTGTGGATCATGGTACAATGTGATTACACCGGAAGAAGAGAAAGTCACTAAAGCTGCGGCGAAGGCCCATCTGGCAACAAAGGCACCGATTTGGGTGCATACTGAAGCTGGTACGATGGGGCTCGAACAACTGGATATTTTGGAGGCGGCAGGTGTCAATCTGCACAAGGTGTGCGTTGGGCACATGGATCGGAATCCAGACTTGTGGCTTCACTGCGAAGTTGCCAAGAGAGGTGCCTACGTAGGTTATGATGGACCTGGAAAAGTGAAATACTTCCCTGACTCTGTTCGCATCGAACTGATCAAAGGAATGATTGCGAAGGGCTTTCAAGACAGGTTGCTCATTTCAGGGGATATGGGTCGTCAATCCTACTTGAGGGCGTATCACGGTGGACCTGGATTTGAGTATATCATTAAAAAGTTCATACCTCGAATGTTGGCAGAAGGAATAGCACAGTCTTATATTGATCAGATTTGGGTTGAAAATCCCGCGGAATGGCTCGGGGTATAACAGGCATCAGGAATCTCAATTACAGCTATTGTAGTGAACGGATCTGAGAGTTAGCAGCTGAGAACGCGTGGCTAGATGAGTCTTGGATCCAATAGCGGTGCTTTTCCCCGGAAAAGGCGTTCAACAATCAATGCTGGATGCTAGCGTTTCTCTAAGGGCATCCGCCGGATCGCGCCATGTGTCCGGGTCCGTATCCGGCCAGGCGGATTACACGCAAACTAAGATCGCAACCATGCTTGCGGTCTTTTTGCTTTCAAGACGGTATCAGAGAACCACCAAGCAATCTCTTGCATCGCCGCAAGAGGGACCTTTGACAGCATCGGGAATCACGTTATTCGGTACCGGGCATTTTTTAGCAGGAATTGTTGGATTTGCGTAGAACAAAGGCACCTAATAGAAAACTCAAAAGGAGTGCGTAAAATGAACCAAAAACGTAGGGTTTGTGTCGTTATGGTACTGTTTTCGTTGTTATTTGGGTTTAGCAGCGTTGTGACCGCAGATAACAACACCTTGATCATTGGGGGGTATGGTGAGGCTCTAGGTTTGGACCCTAGGATGGAAACGGATGTGCCTTCGTTTCAGAGAATCAACGTCATGATGGAGCCGTTGGTCAAATTCAATGTGGATATGGAGATTGCTCCTGGTCTAGCCAAGAGCTGGCATGTGAGTGATGACACGATGACCTTACGTTTTGTCCTGCAGGACGGTGTCAAGTGGCATGACGGAGTACCCTTTACCGCTGATGATGTGGTCTATACCTTTGAATGGGTACTGAACGCTGATAATGGAGCACCTAATAGAGGACTCTATGTTGATATCGATCGAATTGAGGTGGTCAGCGACACTGAAGTGGTCTTCCATTTGAAACAGCCAAATTCATTCCTGCTCAATAATATCGCCCGCATGCCTATTACTCCAAGGCATGATGGTGATCGCAACGACTTCAGGCAGAATCCCATCGGCACTGGACCCTATAAGCTCGTCTCTTGGTCCCGTGATGACCGTATGATTTTTGTAGAAAACGAAGAATACTGGGGAGGTCGGCCCAACGTACACAATCTAGTCTTTCGGACGATTCCGGAAGATGCAACCAGGCTATTGGCCTTGGAAGCCCAAGAGATTGATTTCTACCAAGGTAATGTGGTCGGACGTGAATTGGAGCGTCTTGAGGCGGATCCTACCATTATTGTTCAGCGCGCACCGGGCACGGGCTACGAGTACTTAGGTTTCAACACTCAGGTAGAAGCGCTATCGGATGTCCGTGTGCGGCAGGCTTTTTGTTACCTGATTGACCGCGAAGCGGTTGTTGCCAGGATCCTCTGGGGGGTAGGGTCGCCAGGTGTGGGACCTGTGTCGGAAGCTCTGCCTTGGTTCAACCCCGATGTACAACAATATGAGTACAATCCAGAGAGAGCGAAAGAACTCCTTGCTGAAGCGGGCTATGGCCCCGGTGATCTGAAGCTAACGCTGCATACTGACGAAAGAGCGACTCGAAGCCGTGTCGCCGAAATGATTCAACATGAAGCGGAAAAGATAGGGGTGGAAATTGAAGTCATTTTAGAGGAGTGGGGAGCATATCTGACTCGGATCCAGCAAACAGGCGACTTTGAACTCTTCCTACTGGGATGGGCCGGCCAGCTTGATCCGGATAGGGCCATGATTCGCCAATTCAGTACTGAAGGTGCCAACAACTATGGAAAGTATTCTAACGAGCGGGTCGATTACCTGTTGAATTTGGGCCGAACGGTGCCTCCTGAATCCCAGGAGTCTCTGGACATTTACGGAGAGGCGCAGGAGATCATCGTACGAGAAGCGCCCTATGCTTTCACCAACTACTCAGCTGAGGTTGGACTTAACCACCCCTGGATCGGGAACTGGGAAGTTCATCCCTATGCCGCAGGAAGCTATCAAAACGCCCACCTGATCACCAAGAACAAGTAGAGAGCCCAACGAGCGATGAAAGAGGGATACCAGGCTATACGCCTGGTATTCTTATATTCCTCAAGCATCCGTGATCTAAGGGCGGAAAATCATACGAGGAAACCTGAAGGGACTAGTCTAAAAGGAGCTGGCGCAGCGCATCTACCGAAGGGACAATGGCGGTTGGGGCCAGAGCCTCGAGTTCCTCCTTCTCACCGTAGCCATAGCTGACAGCAATGACATCCAGACCATGGGCCTGGGCGCCGATTATGTCGAATTTACGGTCGCCAATCATTACCTTGTCTCCCGGACCGCCCCCGAGTCGCTGCAGTACGGTGGCGATTAACTCGCTCTTATCCGTCCGTCGTCCATCGAGAAAACTGCCCACAACGAGCTCCTCCCGGAAATACTGATCGATGGCAAAGTACTCCAATACCTCTAAGGCGTAGACTGTGGGTTTCGTGGTAGCAATAGCCAGCTTCTTTCCCTTTCTTGTGAGACCGTCTAGAAGCTCAGGGATGCCCGGATAAATGACATTTTTGAAGAGACCATGTTCGTGGAAATGGGCGCGATAGAGGCGGATCGCCTCGGCCGTTTGCTCTTCGTCGAAGCCAAAATGCATCCGAAAGGAGTCCGCGAGCGGGGGACCAACAAAACTCCGCAAGACTTGGGGATCGCCCTCAATGCCAAAATGTTTCAGAATGTGTTGCAGCGATCCGATGATTCCCTCTCCGGGATCGCTTAATGTACCGTCTAAGTCAAATAGGATACAATTACGTTCCTGCATATAAACCTCCAGCTGATTGTTGATGTTTTATCCGCTACATGCTTCTACATCAGAGATAGAATCCCTCTAGGACGGAATGAGCCCAACTGGGATGACGAAGCGGATTATTTTAATAAATATTTACGACCCGAGAAGGATTTATTGGGTTTGCGCAGAAATAGATAATTAACCCCTTTAATTAATGGGCTAAATATGAGGTGGAGCAGATGAATACTCGTTGGGATTCGAGTAAGGTACGCGACATACATACGAGATTGCTGCTAAGTGCAATCAGAGAGAAAACGTCAACCCGCACCGAACTGGCGAGGGCGACCGGCTTAAGCCTACCTACCGTCGGAGCTATTGTGAAGATATTGATAGAGGAAGGGTACATCGTCAACGAAAAACTCGGTGAATACGGTGGCGGACGGAAACCTATGCTTCTGAGGTTTGTCCCCGATGCGCGCTATATTATCGGCGTAAACTTGGGAGGGGCCAAAACCCAAGCTGTCTTGGCCGATCTCAATGGAAGCTTTGTGAGTGAAATCGTGTCTGGAAGCAGCACTGACCTTGAAAAGAACGTGAGCGGGTCGGTGATCAGCTTAATTGAGCAGCTGCAGAAATGGGGCTTTTCATGGGAACGCGTAGCCGGGATCGGGGTTAGTGTGCGGGGATGCTTTGATATTCCCAACCGCTATTACTTCTTTCCGGGTGAACAAGAAGGCCACCGCTTACAGGACGATCTGGAAGATCATTTTCAAGTTCCTGTCGTCTTAGAAAGAAACGCTAATGCTGCCGTTTTATCGGAATGGGTTGGCCGGCAGGCCACAGGAGTCCGTAATTTGGCCTTTGTCAATGTGGGTAAGGGGGTCAGTTCTGGGATTGTCACAGATGCCCAGCTGTGCAGGGGCTTTTTGGGTAACGCTGGAGAGTTCGGGCATGTCGTAGTTGAAAACGCAGGCAAAATCTGTCCTGATTGCGGACAAAGGGGGTGTTTAGAGACTGTCGTTTCTACGGTAGGATTAGTAGAAGCGGCGCGCGAAAACGGAGTGTTGGTTTTAGATGATGGTGATGTCTCAGTGGGTTTCCTGCATTTGGTAAGCTTGGCGAGGAGCGGCGATCCAAAGGCACTTCAGTGTTTCGAGTATGCTGTTCAGACTCTGGGGCAAGCGCTAGTTAGTCTCATCAACATAATGAACCCAGAGTTGGTTGTTTTAGGTGGCGAGGTAGTGTGGTGTTACCCAGAATTGATGGACGCTTTGACCGAGTTTGTGTTGTCGCGTTGTTGGCCTTATTCGCGTCAAGGATTGAGGTTGGAGATGGCCCCCGAGGACAAGCATGTATTTTTGCACGGAGCGGTTACTTTGATTCGTGACAGCCTCTTTGTCCCACACAATAACAGACTCGCAGGCAGTTCCAATGTGAATATCGGGATTGCCGGGCGAGGTTAGTATACGATCAAAATCTGCTTGGGAGTGGTTAGATGGAGTTTTTATGCTGCTGGTTATATGCGATTGATAGATATGGTTTTCCACCTAGTATACCCGATACACTTTCCGCCTTGCGTGAGATTAAGCAGATGGGTTTTAGTTATGCCGAGCTGGAGGGGGTATCCGGCCCCAACCTCGTCTCTGTCTACGAACATCGTCACGAAATCAAAGACTTAGTGACAGAGATTGGCCTGCATGTGGCCAACTTCGTTCCTGTCATTCCGGAGTTAAGAGAGCTCGAGGAAGAAAAGTGGAGATACGGGCGGGAGATGTTCCAAAAAGGCGTGGAAGTGGCCAAGACGATTGGAGCAGAGTTTATCCAGATTGATAGCTTCCCTCCCTGTCTGGAATGCTTGGATGGTGTGCAGTACGATAGTGAGAACGTAACAAATTACGGGGCGCTTTGGCGGTATCGCCTCTCGCCTGAATTTAGTTGGGATCGACAGTGGGAAGTCTTTGTCAGCAACGCCAAATGGTGTGCGCAAAGAGCCCAAGACGCCGGCTTAAAGCTGATTGTGGAACCACGAGTGGGCGAAATAGTGAGCAACACAGATGCGATGCTGCGCCTGATCGAAGCGGTCGATGAGCCAAATTTGGGAGCCATTATTGATACGGCCCACCAGTATGCTCAAAAGGAGATCCTGCCACTGAGCATAGCGAAACTGGGCGATCGCCTGTTTTACTTGCATCTTTCAGATAACGATGGTTCTCGCAACGATCACTTTGTTCCTGGAGATGGAACGATAGATTGGGTTGGCTTCTTTGAGGCTTTGAAGATCATTGGCTACCAGGGCTATGCGGGGTTGGATATCGCCAAGACCAAAGAAGAACTAAGTGTATCCTACTTAAAGGCCAGAGACATTTACGCCCAGTATGCGTCGGAAGCGGGACTGTAAGTCGTCTTAAGATAGGTGGTGATAGTTAAACGTAAGTTGTTCAAGAGTTCGCGGTTGTGGAAGTAGGATCTCAGAATATCAAAGGAGGATTTCAACAAATGTCAAAGAAGATGCGCGTTCTGTCCTTGGTTGGCCTGCTCATGCTTTCACTCGTGATGAGTGCTGCCGCCATGGCTGCACCGAAAACACTGAAGGTAACAGCAGAAGCTTGGTATTTCAACAAGTACGAAATGGAAGAAGCAGCTAGAAGATTCCAGGAGGATCATCCAGATGTTGATTTCGAGTGGTCAAAAGCCGGTGACTTTGAAGTAGCACCACTGATGTTGGCTTGGTCTCGCGATCGTTATATTGCGGATCTCGTGATTGTGGCCAGTCCCTCCGAAGCAGTTGCTTTTCAAGCCAGAGATCTGCTCCTCAGCTTTGATGATGTCTTGGTGGGCGAGTATGCCAAAGAGAACTGGCTAAAAGGGTTCTTGGATCAGTGTACAATTGGCGGACAGGTCTACGCCTTGCCTTCCGATGCAGAGGTCATGACCTTAATTGGACGCCGAGATTTTGCTGAAGAGGCTGGACTAACTGATGATGAAGGCAACATCATTATGCCTAAGGACTTTGACGAACTCTACAGCTTCCTTGAGCAATTGACGATTAAGGACAGTAGCGGCAAGACAACCCGTTATGGCATGACAGTGAACTGGAGTCCAGAGTATACCCATTATGTCTATTTCTCCGGGCTGCAAGCGATGCGAGGCAGTATCTTTGACGAAAACGGCGCTTTAGACTTTAGTTCCGATGAGGCCCTGGAACTGTTGACGTTCTGGCAAAAGGGTGTGGAAGAAGGGCTGATTTCAACGAGCTCCTTAGTGGATCACAGCGGTCCGCGCAACGATATGAAATCCGGTCTGGCCGCAATCCTTTGGGAAGACCATGCCCGGGTCATCGAAATTGGGCAAGTTGTCGGTCAGGATAAAATGCAGATTGTCAAAATCCCTGGTGCCGACGTTAATGGCACAGTATCTTATACCATGAGCTTGATGATCCCGAAAAACGCGGCACATCCAGAGCTAGCCAAGGCATTTGTGCTTGAGCAGTTCAACGCCGAATGGTTTGCACACGACTTGATGGACAGATGGGGCAAATTGTTAGGTTTGAAATCCAACATTGAGTCCCGCCTCGATGATCCTATTTGGGAAACGGTCTTTGAACTAGCTGACAATTCCGTTGGGTTGCCCAAAACGGTTGATCATGCCAAAATGGTCGATATCATGACTGCGGAAATTCATAACATGCTTAAGATGCAGCAGACCCCCAGTCAAACCTTGGCAAATATCCGGCAGCAAATTCAACCTCTAAATCTCGAGCCTATCGAATAGAGCTATGTTAGAGTCGGTTGGGGCCGCATGGACGGCCCCAACCTCTAGACGCATGGGGGGGAGTGTCAAAATGGCGAAACATGTGCGACGGCGGAGTAATTATCGTGTTCCATGGTTATTTGCTCTTCCAGCGGTTTTGTATATGGGAGCCTTTCTGTTGTATCCGCTGTTATCAGCTTTGAGAATAAGTTTTTCCGAGTATAACTTCGTCTACTCCGAGAAGCCTATTTTCAATGGACTGGCCAACTATGTTCAGCTCTTTAACGATCCACATTTTATTGTTTCTTTCAAGAATACAGTCTACTATACTCTTGTTTTCTTCCCACTCTTTATGTTGTTATCCCTGTTTTTGGCATTGCTTTTGAACACAAAGATCAAGGGGACGAACATTTTCCAAGCAGCGATTCTTTTACCGATTGTCGTGCCACTTTCCTTGGCAGGTATTATGTTCACATGGATTTTCAGCCAAGACTTCGGCATTGTTAACCACATTTTGGCTAATGTCTTACACCTCCCTCATCTACAGCGGTTTTGGCTCGGTGATGTGGAAACGGCCATGAACTCGCTGGTTGTTGTCGGACTGTGGAAGTATGTGGGTTTTGGCATCATTCTATTCTTATCTGGATTGAAGGCAATATCCGAAGATATCTACGAAGCGGCCAAGGTGGACGGGGTGAATGCTTGGCAGAATCTGATCTACATTACTCTGCCCAATCTGAAAAGCTCCTTTTCTTTGGTGGGTATATGGGGGATTATTCAAGCCATCAAAGTGTACGATCAGGTTGTCGTTATGACAAACGGCGGCCCGGGGACGGCTACCTCTGTGCTCTACTTGTATGCTTGGAAGAACGCCTTTACATTTTTTAACATGGGCCTCGGGGAGGCAATCGCATTCTTTACAGCCGCCTTGGCCATTGTTGTTTCTGTCTTCTTCAATCTCGTGTTCAAGTCAGAGAAGAGGTGAGTCGATTGCCAACAAAGACAAAATACTTTCGTTTCGTGGTTTTCCTAATCGGAGTTGTTGCATCTTTTGTTGTACTCGCTCCAATTTTCTGGATTATATTTACTTCCTTCAAGAGCGTAGAAGAAATCTATAGCATTCCCCTGACCATTTGGCCCCGGCAATTTGTCTGGACGAACTACATCGCTGTCATCAAGGGTTTGCCTGAGTTCCCGATTTACTTTTTCAATACGGTCAAAGTAACACTCGGCACGCTCTTATTGGTCTTACCGTTAAGTGCCACGGCCGGTTATGCTTTGGGCAGATTTGATTTCCCGGGGAAAAAGGCCATCAACTTGTTTATCATTGCCATCTTGGCCATTCCCTATCTCGTGTTTTTGATACCTTTGTACATTGTTGAGGACATTCTAAACCTTCTTGACACGAACTTAGGATTGATCTTACCCTATGCCGCACTCAATTTGCCGCTGGGAATATTGATCATGCAGGCTTCCTATAAGGAGATCCCCTCTGAGCTGGAGGATTCTGCGCGAATTGACGGGGCAAACCCTTTTCAGACCTGGTTAATGGTACTAACCCCCCTGGTGATCACGGGTCTTGCTGCCGTTACCATCTTTACCTTTGTGGCCGTTTGGGAGGAGTACATGTTTGCCAGGACATTTATGCTCAGTACTTCGGCCCAGACTCTCTCCGTTGGTTTACCGTCGCTAAGGGTTGAGTCTAAGTCTTGGGCGTACGGTACACTAAGCGCAGCTTTAACCGTATCGCTTTTGCCCATCAGTGTCGTTTTTGTGGTACTTCGCAAGTACTTTATCGAGGGTGTTATGCGGGGATCGATAAAAGGGTAATTGGACTCTTGGAATGGAGAGGGCTATGGCTGTTGACATTTCGATTGGGATAATTTCGCGCAGAATTCTAATGGTCTTCTCTCTTGCTCTTTTTGGGGTGCTAGCACGGAAAACGGGTGTTTTTCGCCAAGAGGCGAAGGATTCCATTGTGGACATCATGTTGTACATGACCCTCCCGCCCCTGGTCTTCGTTTCTATGACCACAGAGATCTCTTGGGAACGTCTCCTTTCGGGGATATCTCTGCCCTTCCTGTCCTTAAGCGTGATTGTGCTGATGTTTTTGCTCGCCCATCTCCTAGGGAAACTGAAACTCATCTCTGACAGGAGAAAGAGTACGTTTGCCCTTCTTTGTGCCATGCCCAATGCTGGTTTTATTGGCTTTCCGGTGGTGTTAGCGGTTCTGGGGGAGGCTGGGTTTGCCTATGCTGTTCTGTACGATCTCGGTGTGACCATTTCATTTTGCTCGATAGCCATACTTGTTCTACAAGGCGGCCCCGTCCGCAAAGAGAGTTGGCTCAGCTTGCTTAACCCCGCTCTCGTTGTTGCTGTCTTAGCTGTTTTCTTCAATTGGGGTCAAGTGCAAATACCCGAGGTCATTACAGTTCCGCTCCAAATCATGGGTAGTGCTACTGTACCTCTAGCCATGCTGATCATGGGTTTCTTGCTGAGCGGGCTGAAGGTTAACTGGGGAATGTTGGATAGAGACTTAGTTCTGGTGTGCGTGTGCAAACTGCTGCTTTCTCCGCTCTTGGCCTACGTGCTGATGCTGCCGTTCGATCTGGATCCGATGGTTCGTATCGTGGCCCTGATGCAGGCAGCTATGCCCAGCATGGCCAGCACCCCGGTTCTCGTGGAAAAGTATGGCGGAGATGGAGACTTTGCAGTGACGGCCGTATTCGTTACCACTTTGTTGAGCATGGTGACTATCCCGCTGATTTTTCTGTAAGTTCACGAAACTATTCGCACGAGTGGAAGGAGCAAGGACCATGAAAATATCCTGTTGCTGGATGTATGCGATTGGCAACTATGGCTATCCACCCAGTATGGACAACATGTTCAGAGCAATCGGGGAAATGGCAGACTTAGGCTTCGAATACATAGAATTAGAAGGGCTTGGCTACGAAAATCTGCAGCAAGTGATCGATCACACACCTCGCCTTAAGCAGCGTTGTGATGATTTTGGCTTGCGGGTGTCGAATTTTGCTGTTTTGCTGCCCGATATTATTAGCATGGATTCCAGAACACAGGAGAAGGCGTTTGATATGTTCAGCCGCGGAGTTGAGACGGCCGCTTACATGGGTTCTCCCTATGTCTGGATTGACAGTTATTCACCTCCTTTGACAGTTCTCGAAGGTAGACTGTTATCGAATGAACTCGCCTTCGGCAACGAGCTTCGCGTTGAGGTTCCTGTGGGTTTCTCCTGGGATAGATTTTGGGATAATTATGTTCTGGCGGTTAAACGATGCACAGACATCGTCAAGTCCCACGGGATGGTCCTCTTAGTTGAGCCCCGAGTAGGTGAAGTGACAAGCAATTCAGAAGCCTTGCTGCGCTTGGCTGAGGCTGTTAACGATGACCATTTTGGAGTTATCCTGGACACAGCACATCAACATGCTCAAAAGGAGCTTCTGCCCCTGTCCGTTCATAAGCTTGGAAAGTTACTGAAGTATGTTCATGTGGCTGACAACGATGGAAGAGATAACCGGCATTTTGGCATTGGAGATGGCAATATAGATTGGGATTCGCTGTTTAAGAGCTTGAAGCAAATTGGTTTCGACGGCTTTTATGCAATTGATTTGGAGAAGCTTCCCGATCTGGGAACAAGGTTTGTTGAAAACAAGACGATCTTGCAGGAGTACGCCAAAAAGTATGACCTCTGAGTGAGACGATGAGGACGGTTTCCAGTGGTGAGGGGAATCGTGCGGAACGGAAGGACTCGATTCAGGCATGCATATTCCACAATTGAGTGTTACTGTTTCTTCAATACGGTCGAGTTCAGCACCCATTGTTTTGCAGGGTGACTGGGGAGAGCAGATCGCAAAAGCAAAGGCGCTTGGCTATCATCAAGTTGAACTCCATATTAGGAACCCTAAGAGCATAGATGCGGATTCGATTCTTCACGTTCTTGATCAGACCGCCGTGCAGGTCCCGGCCATCGGGACGGGACAGACATATTCTGTCGATCACCTTAGTTTCTCCTCGCTTGATATGGCGATTCGCCAAGCTGCGGTTCAACGGATCAAGGAGCAGATTAGGCTAGCTTCGTTCCTCAAGGCCCAGGTGATCATGGGATCCGTCCGAGGATCACTGCCCAAAGATGAGCCTGAGCAGAAAACGGCGTACTATGTCCTGGTTGATTGCATAAAGGATTGTCTGGACGAAGCGGAACGTTACGGGGTAGATCTGAGTTTAGAGGCAATTAATCGGTATGAAACCAATGTCTGGAATTCTGCAGCTGAGACCGCTGCTTTTATCCAGGGATTGGGATCGAAAAGACTCGGTTTACATTTAGATACCTTCCACATGAATATTGAGGAAGTATCTCTCGAGGAAACCATCAGGGAACATGGCAGAATATTGTCCCACATTCACCTGGCTGACAGCAACCGATTGGCCCCAGGACAAGGACACATAGATTTTCTTCAAGTCATCGGCGCGCTAAAGGACGTGGGGTATCGCGGCTCTCTAGGTCTAGAGTACTTGCCTTTGCCGGAACCTGAAACAGCGGCTACACAAGGACTGGACCATTTGCAGAGTATCTTGAAGACTGTATATTCTAGGCCTTAAGGCCTGGGATGCATACTATCACAGGAGTAGGGGGGTGTGCGGGCAGAGCTGTAGTTTCCTAAATAAGAGTTACTTTGAGATAGCTTGTTTGTGATGCAGATTCGTGGAGGTGGCAAGAATGCTAAAAGAAATGCAGTTTGACAACATTACTGTGAAGGTTTTCCAGGATGCTGTGGAGCTTGGCCGTGCAGCAGCCCAAGAAACAAGCCAGTACTTAAAAGGATTAGGGAAAGCTCCGATCAATCTCCTGTTTTCGACCGGTGCATCCCAGTTTACTTTCATGGATGGTCTTAAAGAACAGGAGATTGCCTGGGATCGGATCCATGCCTACCATTTAGACGAGTACAAGAACATTTCACCTGAACATCCCGCCAGTTTTAGGCTCTGGATTAGGCAGCGGATTGAAGAAGCCCTTCGTCCGCAAAAAGTGGAGTACATCCACGGCGATGCACCCAGTGCGCAAGAGGAATGTGAGCGCTACGCCCGTCTGTTAGAGAATAATCCAATCGATCTCGGATTCATCGGTATCGGTGAGAACGGGCACATTGCCTTTAACGATCCCCCAGTGGCCGATTTCGAAGACCCGCTTTTGGTTAAAGTGGTCGAACTGGATGAAGCGTGCAGACGTCAGCAACTGGGTGAAGGTTGGTTTGCAACCTTGGAGGATGTACCCAAGGAAGCCCTTACTGTAACCATTCCTGGAATTATGCGCTGCAAGAAGATCATCTGTGTCGTTCCTGACGAGCGTAAAGCAATTGCCGTTAGAGATGCCTTGAAGGGGCCTATTTCTACTGCATGTCCCGCATCTATCCTGCGAACTCATTCCGACGTTACCTTGTACTTGGACAGGAGTTCTGCCTCGTTGATTCTTTAGGTCTGAATGGGGACCTGAACATGTTTCGACAACACAAGTCAACCCTTTTCCAGACACGTGTGAAGCGGACTCAAAGCAATTTGTGCAATGGTTGAGCTAGTAATTGGAGCAAAATATCAAGTTGATTTGGGGATGCCGCCTACGCTGCAAAATTCTGTGGAACATGCACGAATGGCTCGCCAGCTGCTGCACGTGTCTGGAGACTACATCAACGAAACGTTCTTACGGACTCAGAAAGATCTTTCGCTTCCCTTCCTCCCAGCTAGGTAGTGGGTATTGATCCAGAAGGGCCCAATGCCCACGAGACGCCCGCTGTTTCCATAGGCCGAACGCTGTCTTTTTCGGGCGTCTCCTGGACAGGCTGCCGTTTTTTGGCATCTGGCTGGAAATCCAGTCTCTTTTTCTGTTCTCCACTTCGTCTCGCCTCCATCCTCTCTGTAACTTCACAAGTCTTTGATCCGAGATCGAAATGTTAAGAAATAATAGTTCGGACGAAGGAAGCAGGCATTCGTTGGAGAAGGATGTTGCATCAAGCGATGCGACGGTGCTGAGCAACAAAAATGAGGAAGGTGACTTGAATGATTACAGACTCTCAGCAGTTAAAGACAGTTCTGCAGAATGAACTGTCCGTTGTAAAGATCACGGACGTACATACCCATGTGTTCCCGGCTGACTTTGGTTCGATGCTCTTATTTGGTATTGACGAGGTTTTAACTTATCATTACTTGATAGCAGAATTTTTCCGATACAGCACCATGCCCTATGGAGAGTTCTTTGCTCTATCCAAGTCCAAGCAGGCTGATTTGATCTGGCAGACCTTGTTCTTGGATCACTCTCCCGTGAGTGAAGCCCAGCGCGGTGCCCTAACCGTCCTAAGACGCCTTGGGCTCGACGTGCAAAGCCGCTCCCTCGAGGAATATCGGGAATATTACCGTTCCAGAACCATGGCCCAGCAGATTGATACTGTCTTTGCCTTGGCTGGGGTGGAAGAAGTGGTCATGACAAATGACCCCTTTGATCCCCAAGAACGGGCCCTTTGGAAATCCGGTGCCGGCAAGGAAGACCCGCGTTTCCAGGCCGCACTGCGGATCGATCCCCTCTTAATGGACTATACGAACGCCTACAAAATCCTACAGGCCGAGGGATATGAGGTCGATGCCAGCTTGAGCGGGAATTCTGCAGCTGAAGTACGGCGCTTCCTGACCGACTGGATCGGGAGAATGGGCGCCCTATATATGGCGGTTTCTCTGCCCCCAGACTTTAACCTGTCCGATGATTCCCTGCGCACCCGCATTGTGAAAGAGTGCGTCCTGCCAGTAAGCCAAGGGCAAAATGTCCCATTTGCCATGATGATTGGGGTCAAGAAACTCGTCAACGAGCAGCTGCGTCTGGCCGGAGATTCCGTCGGGAAAGCGGATATCACGGTTATTGAAGAGCTGTGTACGCAATACCCGGATAACAAGTTCCTCGTCACCATGTTGTCCCGAGAAAACCAGCATGAGCTGGCTATCACCGCCCGGAAGTACCGCAATTTGATGGTCTTTGGCTGCTGGTGGTTCCTGAACAATCCCAGTATTGTCAAGGAGATCACTAAGATCCGCTTGGAGACATTGGGGTTGTCCTTTACTCCGCAACACTCCGATGCACGGGTTTTGGAACACCTTATTTATAAATGGGATCACTCCAAAGCCTTGATCGGAGAAGTGCTGGAGGAAAAATACACTGATCTGTTGGCTACGGGCTGGACTTTGACGCCAGACGAGGTCCGCAGGGATATTGGAGCTCTATTTGGAGATAACTTCCACCGTTTCTTAGATCGTTGAGCACGAAGAATGGCGTCAGGTGCCGAGCACTTGGCGTCTCGATTCTCTACTATACAGGAATACCGTAATTATGGGAGGAATGACTGTGTCAAATTGGATTGAAGTGGTTCAGCAAGCGCAAGATGTAGAGTCTTTGCGTGAGATGTTAACAAAGCAAAGAGAGGTGTATCCGGCTTCGGTGACCTTGGCCGGGGATCAGCTCCTATTCATGGTCAAAGAAGAGCAAGAGACTTCACTCGTTCTTGTCTCAAGCGGAGATGGAACCGATGATTTTCAAGGCGATACACGCAGCCTTGGCGCCTTTACTGCTAAGAAAGCTCCTTTAAACAACCAGAATGCCAATGCCCTGCGCTCTCTTTTTCCCTGGGCGGCTCCCCAGGCCTTTGGTCCTGGTGGGATCTCCATTGGCCTGGGCGATCGGCTAGGTCTCGCTTCCCCAGGGCATCTGCAGGCGATCGCCGGCACCCAGGTGCGTCCGGTTCTGGCGCAGCAATCCATGCGGGAGTTGGATCTAACCAATCGTACGTATGCTGATGTCTTGGATGCGGCTACCTGGGCCGTATTCCAAGAGGGTTACCAGGATGGGTATGGGGCCGATGGCGACCACCTCAAGAACATCAAGGATATTGGTGTAGCTTTAAACTTAGGCTTTAGCATGATTACCCTCGACTGCTCGGAGCACATTGACGATGAAGTCCTGGAGCTGGGGGAGGCTGAAGTCAGCGCTCGTTACAATCAGCTTCCCATCGAGAAACGGGAGGCCTTTGAAAAGCTCTACAAAGATCAGGATTATGTGCTGCAAGATGGTTCCATGATCAAGATGGCACCGCAGAACTATGAGCGGATGATCTTAACCTATCATCAAGCCTTGGACTTTATGGAGGAAGTGTATCAGCAGGCCATCGCACCTTTGGATCGCACCATCGATTTTGAGATCAGTATAGATGAAGTGGCTACACCTACCACCCCCCAGGATCATTTCTTTGTGGCTAGTGAGCTCAAGAAGAGGGGCATTAAGGCTTGGAGTGTTGCGCCTCGTTTTTGCGGTCGGTTTGAAAAGGGGATCGATTACATTGGTGATTTAGGGCAGTTTGAGGAAGAGTTTGCGGTTCACGCCCAGATTGCCAGCCACTTTGGATACAAGCTCAGCATTCACTCGGGAAGTGACAAATTCAGTGTCTTCCCCATCATAGGCAAGTATGCGGAAGCGGCAGGCTATCATGTCAAAACAGCCGGCACGAATTGGCTAGAAGCGCTGAGGGTGATCGCCAGGGTGAATCCGGATCTTTTCCGCAAGCTCCACGAAAAGGCCCTTGTCTCTTTGGAGGCCGCCCGGAAGTATTACAATGTGAGTTTGGATATGACCAAGATCCCCGAGCTTAGCTCGCTAGAAGACGAGGAACTCCCCCGGTTCCTTGACGAAAACGATCCCCGGCAGCTGCTCCACATCACCTATGGCTTTATGCTGCAGGACCCCGCTCTCAGAGGGGAGATCTATGGGGTATTGCTGGAAAACGAGGCGGCGTATGCGCAGGCCCTAGTTACCCATATCGGTCGTCACTTAAGAACACTCGGTCTGTAAAGCAACATGGCGGCAAAGGAGGTGTTTTTTCTCAATACATGCGATCGGCTTGATTTTGCGAGTAAGGAGTAACATGGTTAAAGCTAAGGGAGGAAAAGAGAATGAAGCGATTAGTGATCATTACGATTGTATTGGCTTTAGTCTTGTCTCTGGCCAGTGTTAGTACCTTTGCACAAAGCGGTCGGCTATCCATTTGGAGTGCGGCTTCTGAGGAAGAAGCGCAGGCATTAGTAGAGCAGTTTAGGGTCTTGCACCCGAACATCTCCGTCGATATCATACGGGCAGGCTCAGGGGAGCTGCTTACTCGACTGATGGCGGAGTCGCCCAAGCCAAGCGGCGATATTTTGCTTGGTATCGCCAAGGAATCCCTTGATCAGGTCTATGATTTGCTTGTAAACTACAAAGCTCAGTATCATGATGACATCCCGGAAAATCTTCGGGATACAGCGGAGGTACCGAAGTACTACGGTTTCTCCATGCCTTTACAGGCTTTTATGGTCAACACGAATCTGTTGGATCCGGAAGACTATCCATTGAGCTGGGCAGATCTAGCCGATGAAAAGTATCGCGGCGAGATCATCCTGGCCAATCCTGCCCTATCGGGATCCGCCTATGCGCAGCTGTATATGATGTATGATATCTACGGCTTTGACTTTGCTGTTGACGTTGCCAAAAACGCTGTTTTCACAGCTTCTTCCACCATGGTGCCCGAGTCGGTGGCCCGGGGAGAGTATGCCATTGGAGTCACGGGTGAAGGTAACATTGCCCAGCACATTCTGGATGGATCTCCTGTCATAGCCATTTATCCTCAAGAAGGAACTGGGGCTCGTTTTGACGGCTCTGGCATCTTGTTGGGCGGTCCTAATTTGGAGAACGCCAAGCTGTTTATGGACTTCTTAACCTCAGAAGATGCCTATCGCATCATTCTGGAGACCCGGTCCAGAAGGGTCGTTCATCCGAATCTACCCGGACCTGGCCCCTTGCCCGCTCTCGATGAGATCGTCTTGCGTGATTACGATGCTGCTGAAGCTGCCGAAATTCGCGAAGAGTTGACCATGCGTTTTGCGGACACTGTGTTCTAGGCACAGAAGACGAAGACCTAGCCCGGAATTATTCCGGGCTAGGTTTTAGGAGGCAAGGATATGAGCTCAAGCATTTCCTACAAGAATGTACAGAAGACATTTACCGGCAGTCAAGTAGTGCACGCCCTCAAGAAGGTGTCCTTTACCATAGAACCCGGGGAGCTTTTCTGTTTACTGGGCCCAAGCGGATGCGGAAAAACCACGCTTCTTCGTTGCACAGCTGGTTTGGAGACTCTCACGGATGGGCGCATCTTCTATGATGACAGAGATGTAACAACGATACCGCCTTTTAGACGGAACATTGGTATGGTCTTCCAAAGTTTTGCTTTGTATCCACACATGAACGTGTTTGAGAATGTGGCCTATGGTTTACGAGTTCGCGGCATCGATGAAAAATCAATCAGGAACAAAGTGACCGACATCATGGAACTGGTGGGTCTACCCGATGTTCTTCGCCGCAACCCCAGCCCGACAGCTCTCTCCGGCGGCCAGCAGCAGCGGGTGGCCGTGGCCCGTGCCTTGGTCTATGATCCACAGATTTTGCTCCTGGATGAACCCCTGGCGAATCTTGACGCTAAACTGAGGCGGCATATGCGGGCCGAAATCAGGCGGATTCAGAAAGTCACCAACGTGACCACGATCTTTGTGACCCATGATCAAGAAGAGGCCATGGCTATTGGCGACCGTTTGGCTATTATGCGGGACGGACTTATTGAGCAAATTGGGTCCTCGGATGAGATCTACCATAATCCGAATAACGCCTTTGTGTCCAATTTCATTGGGAAGATGAACTTCTTTACCGGTACAATTGGCTCCATTCGAGGTGAGCATTACCAGGTTCAGCTGGATGGACGGAACTCGGCCCTGAGCTTTACTCCCAAGGTATCCTCTGAGCTGAAGGCTGCGGCTGTGGGTGACAGGGTCACAGTGGGCTTTCGGCCAGAGCATCTTCGAATCAAACCGAAAGCACCGGATCACGAGGTGCTGGGACGAGTCCGCATTATTCAGCATCTAGGTCAAATCATACGGTATGAAGTGGTCGTGGAGGAGGGTGCCGGCGAAAGAGTGATTGAAGTGGACATGCTGGGTACGGTGCCAGGAGTAGGAGAGGGAGACGCTGTTGCTATCGAGTTTTCTGAACGGGGCTTTTTGTTCGCTGAAGGGGGCGAGGTTGCATGAGCCTCAAAATGCAGGACAAGGGAGGCGGCTGGTTGACCCGCCAGCGTCAGAAGGACTACACTCCGTACTTGGTGTTCACCATTCCCCTGGCCTTTCTCGTTATTTTCCTGTTCTGGCCCCTGGTTACCACGTTCATCAGGGCCTTTCTAGGTTCAGGATCCCGCTTCAGTCTTGGCCCTTTGACTGTCTCGAACTTCGAGCGTTTTGCTACCTCTAATCTTTATCGGGGAAGCCTGCGCAACTCATTTATTATCAGCTTCTCCGTGGTATTTTTTACGTTGCTCATAGGGGTCCCCATGGGGTACTTCGTGGCCAGAGTAAAAATGCCATTCAAGCGGTTGATTCTGTCCTTGGGAATACTGCCGATCATCCTGCCCTCCTTCGTGGGAGCATTCTCTTGGGTTATTCTCTTGGGAAGGCAAGGTTTTGTCAGGCACTACATCAACATGGTCTTGGGAGTCTTTGGGCTGGAACTTCCGTCCATCTATGGACTATTTGGGGTCATCTTCACCATGACCGTAACCTACTACCCCTTTATCTTCCTTCTCAGTTATGGAGCGTTTGAGGCCGTCAATCCACTGCTGGAAGAGGCGGCGATGATCATGGGTTCCGGGCGCAGCCGGATTTTGCGTACCATCACATTGCCTCTGGTCATCCCGAGCCTTGCGGCAGGTTCCATCCTCGTCTTTATCCGGGCCATGGGGAACTTCGGTATCCCCGCCATGCTTGGCGGTGATCAGTATGTGCTGCCCACCCTGATTTATTTCCGAGTGAACGGGTTTTGGGATCTCAATGGAGCCGCCGCCATTTCCCTGATTAGCGTGGCGATCACCGGAGGAGCCCTTTTGCTGCAGAAGTTCATCGTGAGTAAGAGGGAGTACGAAACAATAAGTGCATCTCGCTCCGAGTACAAACTGCACAGTCATCCAGCAATCCGGATTATCGCCACCTTATACTGCGGGATCATCCTCATCATCTCTCTGGCTCCCCAGATGACCATGTTCATCATGTCCTTTTTCACTCGTTGGGGCGCTGCGGGTCCGGAGGGTTTTACGCTAACCAACTATGCCAGAATTCCAACCATTGCCTCTCGGCCCATCCTCAATTCGCTCTTTCTGGCCACAACCGCCTCGCTCTTGTGTGCCATCCTGGGATCCCTAGTCGCCTATATCACAGAGCGTAGAAAGCCCAGAGGGGCCCTGATCTTGGACTTGGCCATTATGGCCCCCTTTATCTTGCCTGGAACCGTTGTTTCGGTTGCTTTGATCTCAGGATTTGGCGGTGATTCGTGGCTGCCCCTGACCGGGACCTTCACGATCATCCTCATATCCTATATGATCCGGCGAACTCCCTACGTCTTCCGGTCCGTTGTAGCCAGCCTCTCGCAACTGGATCCGACCTTGGAGGAGGCATCCATGATTTCTGGAGCCAATTGGCTGTACACTTTTAGGCGAGTGAGTTTTCCCTTGATTTTGCCCGGCATCCTCTCCGGGACCATCCTGACCTTCGCCACGCTCTTGCAGGAGCTAAGTACCACCATCTTGCTTTACTCTTCCAACACGCGGACCCTGCCTATTCAGATCTGGGGCGCGGTGGCCGACGGAAAGTTTGGTGAGGCTAGTGCCATGTCCACACTCTTGATTGCCATGGTGTTTGTTGTCGTGTATGGTATGAACCGTTTCTTAGGACAGTCGATTTCGTCCAGTTTTAAAGTAGGATAGAGATGGAGACACAAAAATGAGACCAAAAATCATGTTTTCTAGTAGGGTGTTCGGGAACAATACCCAGGCCATCTTAGACTATGCTGTGGCTAAGGGCTTTGATGGTGTGGAATGGTATCACAATAGTTTCCGGCTGCGTACCAACAAGAAGATGCGTAATGCCTTCTTTAACACCCTGGATCAGTATCCGAAGCTGCACTACACCTTTCATCTGCCTACTGTGGATGTAGAGTTAGCTCACGCCGAGCCCCTGATAGCCCAGGCCTCCCTGGGCTATCTGAAAATGTACATTGAGTATCTGGCCCCCTGGTTACAGAGTCAGGACGAGCCTCCTGTTTTGACGCTGCACGTTGGATCCAATTCCATACCCGTAGACGAGCTGAACTGGGAGACTGCCCTGGCGCATCTGCGCGAGCTCGGTGAACTTGCCCGACAAAGAAACGCTAACCTTCTCTTGGAAAACCTTAAGGTTGGCTGGACAACGGATCCGAAGACACATTTGGCTATGGCTAACCATGCGGGTCTCGGAATTACCTTTGATACGGGTCATGCGGCCTCAAACCCTCTGGTGCGATCGGGAGAGCTTGATGTGGTTGAGTACATGGATCGGCTCAAGGATAGGATTCAGCATGTCCATTTTTATGCGTATGAGAGCATTGAAAAAGGCGGGCATATCCCTCCCGAGACTTGGGATGAGGTGGCCCAGACTTGGCGAAAGGTGCTTAGCCTGCCCCAGGTGCGTTCTGTGGTTTTTGAGTTATCTACACAACGGGAACTGGAGCAGACCTTCCATCTTCTCATGGAAAACAGGGATGAGTGGTAAGGTCACTTCAGAGCGATGTTACTTTAGTTAGCCAGAGTGGGGGAGGCTAAGGAGACTGTTCCCTGTCAGCGAGAACCACAGTATTGGACGATTCGAGCCCAGGCGCCGCGCGAGAGAAGACATTGGCCACAGCGAGAAACTGGTCTGGGCTGTTAACGAAGCTCGATTAGTGAATTTCCTTACTCCAAGGGATTGTCCCAGAGTCACTTTCTACGCCAAGGGCGACACCACGCCAGAGGATATCGATCGATTCATAGGTAACTCCCGCGTGACTTCCGTCATTGCCATTGAACACGGTTGGTTGCACAGGATGAACGAGACCAGGCTAGCCGTTTACCGGATCCTGCCCAATTTGTGGCCGCTTGGGGATGCTGTCAAGTCATCAAGTCTGGGTTTCTCCATGTGCAGAATGAGAAATGCAATTTCATCAGGGTCTTCGCGAAAGAATCGGGATTTTGGAATTCCTCCCCAACAAGCGGCTGTCCATCTTTGGTCTTGGCTAGGCTAGACAGGCAGCAGAATTACACAAGCATGCAGATAGAGGGCATAGTGACAACGAAGACTGGAATCCCCAGTCTTTCTTGATCTTGGCATAAGAACGCAGCGACGTTCAAATTTTGGCTGCCTCCCTCCTTTCGCCCCCTCGGCCAGAAGTCCAAAGATGGGTTGTAACGCTAAACAAACATTTACTTCACAAAAAGGAAATTGTCGTTATATGCAGAAAGATCTAGGTGGTCAGATGTCGTACAATCACGGTCTGTGGGAAGGTAACGATAATTGGGGGTGGTGGTATGCAGAACCGCGATATGGACTACTTAAAGGCCCGTGCCCGGCAGGTTCGAGAAGGAATTGTGCGGGCCATCGGGGTGAACAACAAAGGTCATCTGGGCGGTTCAATGTCTTCTGCTGATCTAGTAACCGCTTTGTACTTCTACAAGATGCGTCATTGGCCCGATGATCCTTCGAACCCAGATCGGGATCGCTTCATCTTCAGTAAAGGTCATTCGGTCTTGGCCCAGTATGCGGCTCTGGCCCTATGTGGATATTTTCCCCTGCAGGCCTTGCCTTCCACAAAAAAACTCGGTTCTTTCCTCCAAGGACATCCCGAGCGGGATCGAACACCCGGCGTGGAGGCCAACACGGGCAGTCTGGGTCAGGGTTTATCCATCGGCCTGGGCATGGCTTTAACCGGGCGCTTGGATAGCCGGGATTACAGGGTCTACGTGATTTTGGGCGATGCAGAACTGGCCGAAGGACAGATCTGGGAGGCTGTCACCGCGGCAGCATTTTATAGGGTGGCCAATCTGGTTGCCATTGTGGATCACAACAAGTTGCAGGCCACCGGTGTGATTTCCGAGATGTATGACGTCGGGGAGATCGGCCGGAAATTTGCTGCCTTTGGCTGGCGGGTGCTGGAGACTGACGGCCATGACCTGGCATCCATCGCAGATGCCTTAGATGCAGCGGACGAGAACACGGGACAGCCTGTTATGATCCTGGCCCACACGGTCAAGGGCAAAGGAGTCTCCTTCGCTGAGAATGAACCAAGCTTCCATAATGGAGCCCTAACGGCTGAACAGTACGAACAGGCCTTAGGGGAAATCGTGAGTGGATGGGGTGAAGGAAATGAAAAGTAAGGCATGCCCCCGTGAGACCTATGGACGGGCTTTACTCAAGGCTGCGGAAGAAGACCGGCGCATTGTGGCGTTGGACGCCGACTTAAGCGGTTCAACCATGTCCTGCTATGTTCGGAGAAGCTATCCGGCTCGCTATTTTGAGATGGGCATTGGCGAGCAGAACATGGTGGCGACAGCGGTGGGATTGGCCTTGAGCGGCAAGATTCCCTTTGTCCATTCTTTTTCCATGTTTGTGACTGGTCGCGCCTTTGAGCAGGTTCGTCAGAGTGTGGCTTTACCGAAGGCCAATGTGAAACTTGTCGGTTCTAGTTATGGCTTCTCCGACTTTGGCGATGGCGCCACACACCAAACGGTGGAAGATGTGGCCATCATGCGGGCAATCCCGAACATGACCATCCTCTCACCTATGGACCCTGGCGAGGTCGAAGAAGCGGTGCGTTTGGCCAGGGCGATCGAAGGTCCGGTCTATTTGCGGATCAGCCGCAGCGAAATGGAGTTTTTGCCAAAAGAGATCCCCGGAAAGTCCATGCTCGAACCGTCCCTGATGGCCAAGGGGGAGGACATTACCGTCTTTGCCAATGGATTGATGACAGCCGAAGCGCTCTTGGCACGTGAGACTCTGTTGGAGGAGGGGATCTCAGCACGGGTAGTCAATGTTTCCTGCCTCAAGCCTCTGCCTAAGGAGATGATCTTGCGCTGGACAGGTGATGTTGAGGCTGTGATCACCATTGAGGAGCATAGTGTCATTGGCGGTCTTGGGAGTGCCGTCCTGGAAGCAACCGCTCTGGAGCCGAAGCCAACCTTTGTGATCGGGATAGACGATGCATTTGGGCAGTCTGCCTGGAGTCACAGGGAGCTTCTGGAGCATTACGGACTTACCGCTGCTGCCATTTGCAGGGCGGCGCGAGCTCTTTTGAAGAGGGGGTAATGATCGATGCAGGTCTTTAGTTTGGCGGGAAAAGTGGCCGTGGTTACCGGAGGCGCCCAGGGCCTAGGACAGGCGATGGCTTTCAGTCTAGCCGAGGCGGGGGCCGTAATCGTCATTGCGGACATTAACCAAGAGCAAGGAGAGGGAACTGTCTCCGCCCTGAGGGATGCAGGGTTTGAGGCAGTCTTCTATGCTGTGGATGTGGCCAAACGTAGTAGCGTGGACGATCTGGTGCAAGCTGTGGTCGGGCAATTTGGTCAGCTTGATGTGGTTGTGAACAGCGCAGGCTTGAACCGTCGTTATCGGATGGCGGATATCTCTCTGCAGGACTACGATACGATCATGGATGTGAACCTCAAGGGCACATTCCATGTCTGCCAATCTGCAGGGAGGGCTATGTTGGAAAAGGGTACACCGGGCTCGATGATCAACATTTCGTCCATGTCGTCACACATCATCAATCGCCGCCGCCCAGTCGGTGTGTATTGTGCCTCCAAAGCCGGAGTGAATGGCTTAACCAGAGCATTTGCCGCGGAATGGGCACCCCATGGAATTCGGGTCAATGCCATTGCCCCTGGGTATTTTCAAACACCCTTAAACGAGGCCTGGATCCATTCGGAACAAGGAACGGATGCCCTGTCCCAGACTCCCATGGGACGTTTTGCCCAGCCAGAGGAGATTGGGCCCACAGCCGTTTACCTGGCCTCTGATGCGTCCAGCTTTATGACAGGTCAAATCTTGGTGCTCGATGGGGGTTACACGATCTGGTAGCTAGGCTCGAGAAGAATAGAAAAGGGGGAATTTCTGTGGTGCATGAGTATCATGTAGCGAAAACCGGCTCAGACTGGGGTTTGGGAACAAAGGAAGATCCCTTCCTGACCATCAGCAAGGCCGCGCGAGTGGCCCTGCCCGGTGACAGCATTACTGTTCACGAAGGGGAGTACAGGGAATGGGTTCGCCCCAAGAACAAGGGCTTGAGTGATTTGCGCAGAATCACTTACCAGGCGGCCCCAGGTGAAAAGGTCGTTATAAAGGGATCAGAACGCATCCAAAACTGGGTCCAGGTGGAAGGTTCCATTTGGAAAGCAGTTCTGCCCAATGCATTCTTTGGAGACTTCAATCCTTACCAGAGGCAGGTCATGGGAGATTGGCTCGTAGAAACCGATACAGGTGCACCAAAGCACCTTGGAGAGGTCTATCTCAATGGAATGTCCTTCTATGAGGCCGCCAGGCTTGAGGACCTGCAAAATCCCGTTCTCAGGGACGAGGTAGTGGATAACAGGACGGGCAAGGTTGTTCCTGTGGTTAACAGGGAGCAGACAAGGTATCTTTGGTATGGAGAAGTCAAGGAAGAGGAGACCACGATCTGGGCCAACTTCCATGAGCACGATCCCAATGAGCAGCTGGTGGAAATCAATGTGAGGCCGGCATGCTTTTATCCCGACCGACCGGGCATCGATTACATTACCGTACGAGGTTTTGAAATGGCCCAGGCAGCCACACCCTGGACACCGCCCACCGCTGATCAGCCTGGCCTACTAGGTCCCCATTGGAGTAAAGGGTGGGTTATTGAGGAGAACATCATCCATGACTCCAAATGCAGTGGCATTAGTATTGGTAAAGAAGTGTCCACGGGGGATATTTATCGCACGAAACACAAAGATAAAGCGGGCTATCATTACCAAATCGAAGCGGTGTTCAATGCCCTGCATATAGGTTGGAGCAAGGAGAAAATCGGGTCTCATATCATTCGCAACAATCGGATTTATGACTGTGGTCAAAACGGAATCGTGGGCCACCTTGGGTGTGTCTTTAGCCAGATCCATCACAACCACATTTACAACATTGGTCTGAAAAGGGAGTTCTATGGACATGAGATTGGCGGCATCAAGCTTCATGCACCAATTGACGTAGAGATCCACAATAATCGCATTCACGACTGTTCCATGGGAGTGTGGCTGGACTGGCAAACCCAAGGGACCCGGGTCAGTCGGAATCTCTTTTATCGCAACAGCCGCGATCTCTACATAGAGGTGAGCCATGGTCCTTACATCGTCGATCACAATATCTTTGCCTCCGACTACGCATTGGACAACTGGTCCCAAGGGGGAGCCTATGTCAACAATCTGATCTGCGGAAGGATAGCCCATGAAAAGGTACATCAACGGGCCACTCCCTATCACCTGCCCCACAGTACGCAAGTGGCTGGCTATGCGGCCATCTTCGGCGGGGATGATCGCTTCTACAACAATGTTTTCGTAGGCGCTGATCCCGCGGAGCATGCCGGAACCGCTTGTTACAACGGATACACCGTGTCGTTGGAGGAGTATCTGGAGAGAACCCACAGGGAACTAGATGATTTGCCGCTCTTCCCCGACGTGGAGCAGCCAGCCTATATCAATCACAATATGTACCTAAATGGCGC
>DUPN01000022.1 GCA_012838305.1 Bacillota bacterium
ATCATGGGCCCATAGCTCAGTTGGGAGAGCGCTTGAATGGCATTCAAGAGGCCGTCGGTTCGATTCCGTCTGGGTCCACCATTTTAAAAACGATGAACTCCGCATTTGCGGGGTTTTTCCTTTTGGAGGGAACATGGAGAAGGCAGGTCTCTTCATTCTTTAATCTGGGTCCACTCGATCGCCCTTGGATTCTTTGGCCTGCTGCCCGTCTTCAGATCATCCTGAAGCTCAGGATTTTTCCACTCCCGGTCAAGGTAAAATAGGCAGTAGGGATAGAATGCAGAAAGCCGCCTTGGAAGGGGTGAAGAAGGCGGCTTTGCAGATAATAACAACAGGACGGGAGGATTATGCAACCCAAATCGGGAATTCTTTGATCTAAACGTAACTAGAAAGGGGTTTGTCCATGGACAAGAACCAACAAAACCCAAGAATCAGTGTGGAAACACTGGAAAGATTCATGATCGACGTGCTAACAGGGGTTGGTGTTCCGCGTCACGATGCTGAGATCGTGGCCGACGTTCTGATCACCGCCGATAAGTTTGGCATTGACTCTCATGGAATGGGACGGCTGAAGCCCATCTATTATACCCGCATTAAGCAAGGGATCCTCAATCCCATTACCAAGCCCGAAGTTGTACGGGAGGGGCTGACCAGTGCGGTGATTGATGGTCATCACGGTATGGGCCATGTTGTTTCGAAGCAAGCGATGGAAATGGCCATCGCTAAGGCCAAGCAGTACGGAATGGGTATGGTTGTGGTGCGCAATTCCAGCCACTACGGCATTGCCGGCTATTACACACTAATGGCGGCCAATGCTGGCATGATCGGGATCACCGGCACAAATGCCCGTCCCTCCATTGCGCCAACCTTCGGAGTACAGCCCATGCTCGGCACCAATCCTTTGACCTTTACTATGCCCTCCGATGAAGAGTTCCCCTTCTTCCTGGACTGTGCCACATCCATGAGCCAAAGGGGTAAAATTGAGGTCCATGCCCGTCTGGACAAGGACATTCCTGAGAACTGGGTTATCGGCAATGACGGCAAAACACGGACCGATACCCATGCCATTTTGAAGGACCTCACCACGGGAGATGCTGCTCTAACCCCACTTGGCGGAATTTCGGAAGTGACAGGCAGTCACAAGGGCTATGGCTATGCCACAGTGGTGGAGATTCTCTCCGCGGCGCTGCAGAGCGGTGCTTTCCTACATGCACTCTCCGGAGAACAAGACGGAAAGAAGGTCCCCCACGCCCTTGGACACTTCTTCATTGCCATTGACATCGAGCCCTTTACCGAGCTGGAGGAGTTCAAGAAGACCACAGGCGACATTTTACGAGCTCTGCGGGCTTCCAAGAAGGCTCCAGGCCAAGAGAGAATCTACACAGCAGGGGAGAAAGAATACCTGACTTCGCTGGAACGGTGCAAACTCGGTGTTCCCATTGGTGAGAGCTTGCAGCAAGACATTCGTGACTTGGTCAAAGAGCTCAACCTGGACTATGACTTCCCGTTTTAGCCCATAAGTACTTCTGGTCAAGCTTCTTGGGTCGCCCTGAGAAACTTGACCTGTTTTCTATGTACCTTTAATCTGTTTTTAATGCTTCACAAATTGGACTTAAAGTCCGTCCCGTTACAATCAAGGTATCACAGCTTCTGAAAGGAGTAGCAACATGGATAAACTGGAAAAGATTGAAAGACTACGGGAACGGGCGCAGGTTAGTTATGACGAGGCCAGAGAGGCCTATGAGCAGGCAGATGGTGACCTTCTAGATGCCTTGATCCTCTTGGAAAAGCAGGGCAAAGTTCGTCCGCCCCAGGGCGACGGTTACTATCGCAGTGAACAGACAGTCCATGAACCGAGTGGAGAGGGTCAAGGGGAGCGTTCGGAAGGACGTCAGGGAAAAAATGAGCAGGAAACCAACAATTTCAAAGAAACCCTGGACCGAATTGTCAAGTTCCTCGGAGGGTTGATCAAGAAAGGCAACAACACCAGCTTTGAAATTCTCAAGGATAAAGAACATATGGCCAGTTTCCCTGTGACCGTATTGGCGCTGCTGCTTCTCTTTGCACCCTGGGTTACCCTGCCCTTGATTGTTATTGGCTTGTTCTTCGGTTTCCATTACCAATTTGTGAGCAACGACAACGACTAGAAAGAAAGGGAGCGCTTCATGAAGACCAAGATTCTGATCATTGAGGATGAAGAAAAGTTTGCCCGTTTTGTGGAGATGGAACTCACCTACGAAGGCTATGCGGTGAGTAAAGCCTACCATGGACGGACAGGTCTGGAAATGGCTGAATCTGGGGACTATGACTTAGTGCTCTTAGATGTGATGCTGCCTGGCTTAAGCGGTATGGAGGTGCTGCGCCGTCTCCGGCGCACATCCTCTGTGCCTGTCATTATGTTGACGGCCCGGGACAGCGTGATGGATAAAGTGGCGGGTCTGGACAGCGGGGCCGATGACTACATCACAAAGCCCTTTGCCATTGAGGAACTTTTGGCCCGTATTCGCACCGTCTTGCGCAAGGCACCGGCACCGCAGACGGATGGTGAAGTCTTGTCTGCAGGAGATCTCAGACTCGATGCGGCCAGCAGACAGGTAAGTGTCAGGGGCACAGCAGTCGACCTGACCAAAAGGGAGTTTGACCTTCTTCAGTTTTTGTTAGAAAACAAGGGAATTGTTTTGTCCCGGGAGACCATCTTAGAGAGGGTCTGGGGTTTCGACTTTGAGGGAGAAACCAACTCCGTTGATGTCTACGTACGTTTTTTGCGCAGCAAAATCGATGAGGTTTTTGGCATGAAACTCATTTCCACCATTCGAGGGGTGGGTTATGTGATCCGCGATGAGTAAGAATCGAGAACGAGTTCAAACCATTGGCTTCTCCCTTGTATCGAAACTGAGTGTCCAGCTCTGGGTGCGCTCCCTGGGGCTTTTCTTGCTGTTCAACTTATTGTTCCTAGCGGCGAGCGGGATTCTTCTGCTGGTGGTGGGAGAGCGTCAGGCTGCCCAGGCGGTCCGGCATCTCCAGACGATTGGCCTACCTAGTGAAGGGGAAGGCAGCCGTTTGCTCTGGCCGGGGCTGGAAGTCAAAGACGGGCCCCCTTTAACCAAGGGTCTGGTCATACCCGAACTAGTCAAAGAGGCTTTCCCCCCAGAGACCAGGGGCGCCCTGCGTTCGATCGATCTTCCCAGGGAAGCAGAAACACCCCTTTTCTACCTCCTCGACGGTCTCCAGTACCGACTGGAGCTGGATGTTCTAGGGTCGCCCATTACCATTATTGTTGGCTTTACCTCCATCATCTGGGTCTTGAAGACCCTGTTTGTGGTGCTCATTGTGGCCCAGCTTTTGACACTTTTCCGGACCATGATAACCAGGGCCGAATTGATCCGCAAAGTGCTCCGACCCATTTCTGATTTGGCACAGCAGACCCAAAGCCTGTCCCAAGACAAGGGCCCCTTGTCGGTGGGGGAGATGCAAGCTTTAGCGGGGACTTTGGATGAAATCAACGCCGCCCGTTTGGACACCCGGATTGACTTGGACAGCACCCAAGATGAGTTGAAGAACCTAGCCGTGGCCATTAATGGTTTGTTGGAGCGGATCAATCAATCCTACCGTCTGCAGGCCCGCTTCGTATCCGATGCGTCCCACGAGCTTAGGACACCCATTGCAGCCATTCAGGGTTACGCCAATCTCCTGGATCGCTGGGGGAAAAACGATCCCGCCGCTCTGCAAGAGTCGATCGATGCCCTCAAGGAGGAGGCGGCCAATATGAAGGACTTGGTGGAGCAACTCCTCTTCTTGGCTCGTGGAGACAACAATACTATGCACATCGATCTGGAACGCTTTGATTTAGGGAACCTGGCTGAAACCATCTACCGGGAAACGGAGATGATTGACGGGGGACATATCTTTAAGATCGAGACCGAAGAAGCCTTCGTCCTGGCGGATCAGGGCTTGGTGAAGCAGGCTTGCCGTATTTTGGTTGATAATGCCATCAAGTACACGCCGGCCGGAGGGACCATCCGCTTGGTCGTGAGCACCCAGGACAAACACGCTAGGTTCGCCGTGCAGGATTCCGGGATTGGTATTCCACCAGGGGATATTCCTTACATTTTTGACCGTTTCTATCGAGCCGACGAGTCGCGGGCCAGGGCCACGGGTGGGACAGGCCTGGGCTTGTCCATCGCCAAATGGATCGCCGAACGCCACGGCGGTTATCTCGAAGTAATCAGCCGGGAAGACTTCGGCAGCAGGATTTCCTTGGTGCTGCCCCAAAGCGACTAGCCTAGGGTAGGATCGCTATTGGGCACAAGGAATTCCTCCATGTTTTTGTCGATGGTGGTTGTATCGCCCTCAATTAAGCTGATCAGCCCTTCTTCTTCCAAAAGCGTGACCACATTGAAGAGCGAACGGCGTTCGTAATCGGACAGCCCGTTGACGAAGGCGTTGATTTCCTCAGGCGTGGCGTTGTTGACGAAGCGAACTCCACCGTATTTGAGATACTGTTTCGGCACGACAATCCTCCTCTCACCTTCATAGTTTACGGTGTTTCGAGCATGTTTAAACTCTTAGGGGCTACGACCTCCTTAAGGGTTTTTTTCTATCTTTTTTTACTTTCGTATTGACAATAATTGACGTACTGTATATAGTGTATATGAACAGTATGGGAGGTGGTCTGAATTGATATCATCCTGACCAATAGTGGGGGAATCCCCATTTATCAGCAGATTGTTGACCAGATCAAGGCAGCCATCTTGCGGGGGGATTTGCATGCGGATCAGTCACTTCCGTCCATTCGCATGCTGGCCAAGGAACTTCGGATTAGTGTGATTACGACGAAGAGAGCCTATGAGGAACTGGAAAAGGATGGTTTGATCTACACGATGCCTGGCAAAGGATCCTTCGTATCCGCTCATGGAGAGCACACGCTGGAAGAGTCCAAGCGGCGGGTTGTAGAGGACAAGCTGCGGGAAGCGATGGAGGCGGCGGTTCAGATGGGTTTATCCCCATCGGAACTTAGCAGGATATTTCGAACGATGATGGAGGGTGAAGAATGGGTCCGATTTTAGAGTTGAAGAATGTAGTGAAGACGTTCCCCGGTTTTGCCATTAAGGGGATCAGCTTTGCTCTGGAGCCAGGGTATATCATGGGATTTATCGGGGCCAATGGTGCCGGAAAGACGACCACTATTAAGCTCATTATGAATCTCCTGCACTTAGATGGGGGAGAAATCAGAGTGTTTGGGCTTGATTCTAGGGAACAGGAGCAGGCGGTCAAACAAAGGATTGGCTTTGTCTACGATGAGAATCACTTTTACGAAGAGCTCACAATCCCCGAGATGACCAGGGTTGTTGCCCCGTTTTACACGAATTGGGACGGGGAAAGCTACCAGAGGTTGGTCGATCGCTTTGCCTTGCCCCAGAACAAGAAGATTAAGACCTTCTCCCGGGGAATGAAGATGAAGTATTCCTTGGCGGTAGCCCTGGCCCATAAGGCGGAGCTTCTGATTATGGATGAACCCACCAGCGGACTGGATCCCCTTGTCCGCAGCGAGCTGTTGGACATATTGCGTGAAGTGATTCAGGATGAACGCTGTTCCGTTCTTTTCTCTTCCCACATTACAT
Source organism: Bacillota bacterium (assembly GCA_012838305.1). Taxonomy (GTDB): domain Bacteria; phylum Bacillota; class Limnochordia; order Darwinibacteriales; family Darwinibacteriaceae; genus UBA5420. The sequence goes on from DUPN01000022.1 coordinate 5,622, forward strand.
CGGATCTGGACAGAATCGCCGATTACGTCACCCTTATTCATGGAGGGAAGATTGTCTTTAGCCTATCCAAGGAGGATATCTCCGAAGCGTACTTCGTGATCAAAGGCGAACGCAGTCTGCTCACTCCGGACTTGCGGCCTTACTTGATAGGTCTGCGGGAAAACCAGTTCGGATTGGAAGCCCTCGTCAAGGACAGGGATTCTGTGCAGCGTCTAACCGGGGGCCGGGCCATCGTGGAGAGGCCGACTCTAGAGGAGTTGATGCTCTTTAGCATCAGAGAGACGAACATATAAGGTATCTGATGCTCTGTTGGCTGGGATGTCCTTTGCCATTTCTCTGCTTCTTGGTGGGCAGGTGAGAATTTTAGAGAGGGGTATCGTCTATGGGATACTTAGTTTTCAAGGATTTGCTGCTTCAAAAGAGAATGCTATTTTTAGCATTTGCCTATGTGCTTCTGTTTAGTTTTGCGTTCCAGAGTTTAGGTGAAGGCCGGCTCATAGCGATCATTACAGCTGTAGGCTACATGTTTGTTATGACGGGCGCAGCCTGGGAAGAAAAGAATAACTCCGATGTGCTGTGGAATAGTCTCCCCGTGGCCAAGTGGAAGGTGGTGGCGTCCAAGTATCTTTCCATTTTCGCCTACGTTGCCATTGTGGTCCCCATCTGCTACTTGGTCAGTACCACCCTATCCCTGGTGGGCCTGGCCGCTCTGTCCATATCCATTGATTTCATTTCCATCGTGGTTGGAACGGTGACCGTCTTTATCGCCGCCAGTTTGTATCTTCCCGTTTTCTTTGCCGTAGGCTATCTGCGATCTCGCTATTGGCATTTCGGTTTGTTTCTAGGGATTATGGTCCTAGGGTCTGCGCTGCCGAACTTAATCCCCGCCGGACCGCCCCAGATTGAACCCTTTCTGGAAAAGCTGTCCCAGGCGAACGAGATCGAGATCGCTGCTGCAGGGGGTGTCGGTGTGGCGGTCTTAGTGGCGATTTCTTTCCTGCTTTCGGTTAGGTTCTATCGACGCAGAGAATTTTGACAAGGAGGCACGAAACATGTTTACTTCATTCGAACTAAAAGCTGTGACCATTCCCAATCGGATCGTTATGCCCGCCATGTGCCAGTACTCGGCGACCGAAGACGGCTATGTCACCAATTGGCACCGGGTGCACTATGGAACTCGCGCGGTAGGCGGTGTAGGTCTGATCATCCTGGAAGCAACGGCGGTGGAAAAAAGGGGACGGCTGAGCAACCACGATCTGGGGATCTGGGATGATGATCAGATCCCGGGCCTGCGGGAGTTGGTGGAGCTCGGCCAGGCTCATGGCTGTGTGATGGGAATCCAAATCGCCCATGGCGGACGCAAGTCCTTTGGAGAGGAACTGGTGGCACCCTCTGCTTTGGCCTTTCCTAAGATGGCTGCGCCCCATGCTCTAACCGTCTCGGAGATCAAGGATGTTGTTGCGAGCTGGCGTCACGCTGCCAGACGCGCCCATGCAGCGGGCTTTGATCTTCTCCAGATTCATGGGGCCCATGGGTATCTCATACACCAGTTTTTGTCACCCCTCAGCAATCGGCGCACCGATGCGTATGGCGGCTCGCTCCAAAACCGGATGCGTTTTCTGGTGGAGATTGTAGAGGCTGTGCAAGGGGAATGGCCCGAAGATAGGCCCTTGTCTGTGAGGCTTTCTGCTGTCGATTACTTAGATGGCGGGCTCAGCGTATGTGATACAGTGGAGATCAGCAGAACCCTCCAAGATCGGGGAGTTGATCTGATGGATATCAGCAGCGGGGGTTTGCTGCCCGCCCCCATTAAGCTTGGCCCTGGGTATCAGGTGCCCTACGCCGAAGCGGTCAAGCAAGAAGTGGGGATTCCCACCATTGCTGTTGGTCTGATCACAAAGGACGAATTAGCGCAGGAAATTCTGTCAAACGGACGGGCGGATTTTGTCGCACTTGGACGGGAGCTTTTGCGCAATCCCTATTGGGTTCTAAAGGCCCAGGCCAAGGAAGAGATCTGGCCATGGCAGTACCACAGGGCCATGCCCCGCAGCTAGGGATCGGGGAGGCGTTTTTTCGTTTCTGCTGCCGGGTCCTTGAGTCCAGGGAGCTCTCCTCCGGCGATCGCCCATAGGTAGAGGCTGGCGACCGTTCCAAAGGGCGAATAGCGTCTTTTGTACTTGGAAAAAAGGTCTGGTGTGATTTCCCGGTGCCCATAGAGCATACGCATGCCCCTTAGGATCCCCAGATCGCCATAGCTTAGGATATCGGGTCTTTGCAGGGAGAAGATGAGGATCATCTCTGCCGTCCAGATACCGATTCCCTTGAGTTTGGTCAACTGTTGGCAGACGTCCCAATCGGACATGTTGGGCAGGGCCTCCAGATCCAGTTTACCGTCTAGAACGGCTTGGGCGATTCCTTGAATATAGGTGGCTTTGCGCATGGACATGCCGCAGCTTTGCAGCTCGTTCACGTCGCCTGCGCCAAGGGCGGCCGGGGTGCAAGGCTGAAAGCGATCCTGGATGCGCCCCCAGATGGTGGCTTGGGCCTTGGTGGAGATCTGCTGTCCTACAATGGATCGGATCAAGGCGTGAAAGAGATCGGGTTCTGTGGCCCTTTTAATCGGACCGATTCTCTCTATAGCCTCTCCAAGCCTTTTATCTCGTTTCTGAAGATGCTCAATTTCTGTCTGTCCATACACAAAATGAAGGGATTTCGACATGTCGGCCTCCAATCTCGCCGGGATGTTATTTTCTTTGCCCCCAGTATAGCATGGCAGCTGCCGTCAGGCTAGAGAAGCGGGTTTTTCGCATGGGAAAGGGGAATATAGTGTTATGCAGAATAGGAGATGGACACTAGTTTGGAGGTCGATAGGATCATGATGGATCTCAATCAGGCTGCCCTTCCCCGGCTGGTTCCTGCTCTCGACGCCGCTTTCCGTCCCGCAGTACTCTGGAACCGAGCCTTCAGTGCTGCCGTGTCCAAAAGCGGCCGGGCCAGGCGCTGCGCCATCGCTCTGGAAAGAGACAGCGGACAGATAGCCCGCCATGAGCTGGACTTGTTTCCCGCCTGCGAAAAGGACGAGTGGGATCAGGCCAATGCCTTTTATGTGGAACGTTTGGTCAAGTGCTTGCTTTGGATTAAGGGCGGATGGAAGATCACCTTTGGCGGCAATGATCAGGTGGGCCAGATGCTGCAAAGGGCCTATGGACCAGGGGGCAGCAGAGAGTTTGATCGAAAGTTCATGGGCCGTGTCTATGAACAGGATTTTGCTGTGGAAATCGTGGACTATGCCGATGTGCCTGAGGCTTTCGAAACAACGGAAGCGATTGGCGGCCACCTTGATGGCTGTCGCATCGGCTTTGACGCCGGTGGAAGCGATCGCAAGGTGGCAGCTGTTATGGATGGCAAAGTGTTGTTCAGTGCTGAAACGGTGTGGCATCCGAAAGTGACCGCCGATCCCGACTATCATTTTGCCGGCATCATGGATTCGATTCTGCGTGCGGCAGAGTACCTGCCCAGGATTGATGCCATTGGCGTGAGTTCAGCAGGGATCTATATCAACAATCGTGCCATGGTGGCCTCCCTGTTTCTCAAGGTCCCCGAGGATCAGTTTGAGGCCAAGGTCAAAGACATCTATCCCCGCGTGGCCGAGGCACTGGGCGGAGTACCCCTGGAAGTCCGCAACGATGGGGACGTAACCGCCCTGGCCGGAGCAGCCTCTCTGAACGATACCAATATTCTGGGTATTGCCATGGGGACGAGTCAAGCTGGAGGCTATGCGGACAAAGACGGCTCACTCACCGGATGGCTCAATGAGCTCTCCTTTGTGCCCGTAGACTACAATCCCCAGGCCATGGCGGATGAATGGTCTGGGGACTATGGCTGTGGAGTGAAGTATTTCTCACAGGACGCTGTAATTAAGCTTGCACCCGCGGCCGGCATTGCCTTAGACGAGAACTTGACACCCGCCGAGAAGCTCAGTGTGGTTCAGGACCTGCTGGAAGAGGGTCACCTGGGTGCCCGAGAAATCTTCGAGAGCATCGGCGTCTACTTGGGCTATGCCCTTGCCCATTATGCCGAGTTCTATGCCATCAAACATCTGCTCATTTTAGGCCGGGTAACCTCGGGCCGCGGCGGCAGCCTGATCCTGGAAAAGGCCCGGAAGGTTTTGAAGATAGAGTTTCCTGAGCGTAATGCCATCGCCTTTCACTTGCCTGACGAGGATGATCGCCGGGTAGGACAGGCGATAACTGCGGCCGGTTTGGTGCCATTACCTAGAAGAAGCGGATTTCAATCCAGTAGGCGAGAATGGCCACGATTAAGGCCGGTATGGTGTTGATGATCGTGGCCCACACTGCAGATCGCTTATCGATTGCGATCAGGGGGAAGAGGGCATCGCCGTCTTGGGAGAGGGCATTGCCCAACAATGCTGCAAAGGGGACCAGACCGCGGGTAAAGAGGGTTACAAAGATAATTTGCGGGCCGCAGCCCGGGATGATTCCGATTAAGACGCCAATGATCACGGCCATCAGACCCGTCTGGGTTAGGAAATTGGTGATGGCCATTTCACCCGCCAGATAGCTGCCGGATCCTAAGAAGAGTACAAAAAGCTCATAGGCAAAGTAGGCCGCAAAAACCCAGGTGCCTACAAAGGCTGTCTCCTGTGCGTTATGGATAAATGTCTCCTTGAGGCTGGCCAACTTCAGCTCTGCCTCTTCGTGGGTATCGTCGCCAAGGAACTTCCGGCCAAAGACCATCATCAGTACCGAGAGGCCGGTACCAATGATACCGAGCGTCAGGGCTAGATTGGGAATGGGCAAAGCGTGGAGATCCACCTGGAAGAGGTCCATGATCCCCAGGATCAACCCCAGCGAGATCAGGACCCAGTAGATGATATAGCCGCTATGTGTGGCCTTGTAGCCAAAGGTATTAACATCTTGGTGTCCTTTTAACTCGTGATGCAGGATCAGGTCGATTTCATCCCCCTCAGCGTGCCCGATGTGGACCCAGTCTTCCTGTTCCACTCCTGTTTCGGTCTGGAAAACGCTATGGTCCATGGCCTCATGCCTTTGGGCTTGGGCGGCCCTTTTTTCCTGAGTTTCCTGGTATTTCCTCAAGAGTCTTTCGCCAATGGGCAAACGATCGACAATGTAGCCCACAGCGATGGCTACCACAAAGGAAATGATGGAAACGAGTATCCATTGCCTGGGCATGACCGAAATGAGTACGAAGGATGAATCGCCCATGGTGGCCAAGAGGGTGGCAATCACGGTGCCAAAACTGACGATTCCTCTGGGAAAGAGGGGCATCACAAAAATAGCCCCACCGCAACCTGGCGTCAGCCCCAAGAAGGCGCCAATGATCGGTTGGTATTTCTTGGACTCACCGATTTTCTTGACCAAGCGGCCGGATAGAAGATAATCGATGTAACCGAAGAGCAGTAGTACGGCTCCCACAAAGACTGTTACTTGAATGAAGGCGTTTTCTGCGCTGATCACTAGTAAGCGCAGGATTTCTCTGAACACGACTGTTCACCCCCGACTGCCTCAACGATGGTTTGAATGGCTTTTGGATCAACAAAGAGATGGCAGTCCAGATGGTCATCTGTGCCCATCTGGACAGAGAAAGCCCTTGACCTCATTGGAGATGGTATCTTAGTTCTACTTGCGGTATGGATTTCCTTTATGTCAAGGGTTAGCAGTTCGCCGACATGATGGGAGCGGAGGACGCCCAAGACGACTCCCTGAGCGCCCAGCTCTGCACTGATTCTGATATCCTCGCATCGGAGTAATCTTTTCACGGCTATAGAGGAAATCACCGCCCCGGGGGCGTATCATCACCATAGTATCGATTCGGTTAAGCTCGCAGCTTTGCTTAATCAGCCCGTAATTGGGTGTGGTACCACCGGCGGCTGGGTCGGTACATAACTAGACCCTGCGGGCACCGCCTTGGCCGGCACTGAAGACATCTTCAATGGAATAACAGGCGACTTCAACTAAGACGCTAGCCCCCATGGCTGCTCCTTTCACGTGAAATCGGCCTCGCCACTGGGCAAGGCTGTTTATGGGATCAGCTGTTTATTTTTCCTTTGTTAGCAGGGATTGGACTTGATCAACCACGTCCTGGGATGTTAACTTGGCGATTTGAACCCAAAATGTTGGTGTCGGGCTGTTAATAAACTCACTGATGATTTTGGTTCCTTTTTGATTCCAGACGGTTAGTTTGGGGCGTTCCCCTTGAACGCGGAGCCGTACGAAAAACTCTCCGGCCTTAAACATGGTGCTCATTTTCATTACCTCCCCTCGCTGATATCTATACCCGGTTTGGGATCAGAATTCCTGCCAGAGTCTCGTGTTCTTGGCAAGAAATCTTCCGGCCGAATCCGTTGAAAGGGACGAACAACATGCTGACTGAAGTGGCCAAAGCGGCCGCCTTGATCTTCATCGCCGAACTGGGCGACAAAACACAGATTCTTGCCATGGCCTTTGCTTTGCAGTTCTCCCTGCGACAGGTTCTGGCCGGTGTCGCCCTGGGCTCCTTGCTCAATCACGGCTTAGCTGTGGTAATTGGGGCCTACTTAGCTCACATTATCCCTCTTTCCGCTGTTCGCCTTGGATCTGCCTTCCTGTTCCTAGGCTTCGGGCTGTGGACACTGTGGTCCAGAGACGAAGGCGATCAGGGAGCAGCAAAGTCCTCTGGGCATCCCATCTTAGTGGTGACGCTTGCGTTTTTCCTAGGTGAATTGGGGGATAAGACCCAATTGACTGCCATTGCCCTAGCTTCGAGCGCCTCCTTTCCCTTTGCCATTTTGGTGGGCACAGTGCTCGGGATGGTGATCACCAGTTTTGTGGGGATCTTCATTGGCACGAAACTAGGAGAACGCATCCCCGATTTTGCGATGAAACTGTTATCCGGTGCTGTGTTTATAGGTTTCGGACTCTTCCATCTGAGCCAGACCGTCCCCGCGGCCTATCTAACCCCAGCCAATATCGCCTTGGTTTTGGTTGCCCTCATTGGGCTGATCGCGATCTTGATTCTTCCGCCCCTGAGGGCCAGACGCATGGCTGCGTCTGGTGGAAGCATTAAGACCGTTGCCAGCCAGCTCTATGCCCTAAATCAGGCCTTGGATCATCTCTGCCTCCACGAGGCATCTTGCCGGGGCCAAAACTGCCCGGTGGGCTACTGCAAGCGACTGCTGATGGAAGAGTTCCATGCTCAAAAGAGCGATCGTAAGCCCAAAAGACCCCCTGTTCGAAAACCCTACCTGAAGAAGGATCAAGTGTTTGATACCCGTGTCGTGGACGAAGCGCTGCGGCTGGTAAGAAACGCCGATTTGAACCCAGCCTTGAGTCAAGAGCTGCTCATGCAGATAGAAAAGCTGAAACGGTAGTCCACCTTAACCGTCTCAGCTTTCGCCTAAAATGCGGATCTCAGGTTCCAGTTCAATCCCGAACTCCTGGAGGATGGTCCCCTGGATGATGGAGATTAACTCCAAGAAATCCCGGGCCGTAGCTTTTCCAACTCGAATGACAAATCCGGCGTGTTTCGTGGAGACCTCAGCCCCACCTATGCGTAATCCCTTGAGGCCGGCCTTTTCAATCATGGGTCCCACGTAGTGCCCCGAGGGGCGTTTAAAGGTGCTGCCTGCACTGGGATATTCCAAGGGCTGTTTACTGCGCCTTTGGTGCTGCAGCTTGTTCATCTCCTGGAGGATTTTCTCTTGCTCCCCCAGACTCAGCTCCAATTCCACCTGGGTCACGATGGCCTGGTCGACTTCGTTCTGGAGGCGGCTAGAGCGATAGGAGAAGTGGAATTCGTCTCGATTCCAGTGACCGATGGATCCATTTTGCACAAACTCTACACCGCGGATCAAAGGTCCGATTTCGCCGCCATAGGCACCGGCATTCATATAGGTGGCGCCCCCTAATCCCCCCGGTATACCCACCGCGAACTCCAGGCCGCTTAAGCCATGGTGGAGGGCAAGCTTAGCTAAAGAGCTCATCAAACAGCCTGTTGTGGCAGTGAGAATGTTCCCTTCCACCTTAGCCTGGGCAAAATGATGGGCGATTTGCATGACGACTCCCCGAATTCCCCCGTCTCGAATCAGTAAATTCGTGCCATAGCCAATCACAGTCAGGGGAAGGTTGTTTTCCCTGGCATAGCTCTGGGCCTGGGCGACTTCCATGGCACTTTTTGGCCTGCAAAAGAAATCCGCTGGGCCACCTACTCCAAGGGACGTAACCTCTGCTAGAGGGTAGTCTGTCATGAACATACACGCGCCTCCTCACTGACTCTATTCTAACACAAAACAATCAGTGTGGTCTGTTTTGATTGATAAATGCCGTGGGATGCAGCCAATAATCTGTTACTTTGGATTTGGCCCAGGCGGTCCCATTGGTGCGAGGCCAGGCATTGGCCGGCAGATCCTCTTTACGCATCTCAAAGTGTAGATGGGCAGCAAACTTGTTGTTTGGACCCCGCCCTACCGTGCCGATGGGCTGGCGGCGTGCCACTCGTTCCCCCTTGGCCGCCCAGCGCTGATCAAGATGTGCGTATTGTGACCACACAAAGTCATGGGGAGAGATGGCGTGTTTGATCAGGATCACATGGCCCAGAGCTGTGTTCCAGCCGGAGAAGACAACTTCACCGTTGGCTACTGCATAGACGGGCTCCCCATGGTCCCCATTACCCAGACCGGGAATGTTCCAGTCTTCACCGGGGTGGTACGAATTGCTGTATCTGCTCCAATCCAAAAACCGGTAGCCTGTGACGGCCCAGCCCCGACCATGCGCATCTCCCACGGGGAAGTCAAACCCATCGGCTAACCAGATGGGGTCAGGTTTCTGGGGCAAACCCCCACCTTGGTCCGTAATGGGCGAACACCCTGTAATAGGTAGGACCGCAAGTACGAGAATGATCAGGATCCAGCATTTTCTACTCAAGAAAAATTCCCCCTTTTGTGGTACATTTATTGTAAAGGATGAGGGGGAATAAGGCACGAATGGTAAAACGCCCCAGATGGAGGTTTTCTATATGCAAAAAAGGATGAGGATAGTGACCCTAGGCGTGCTGCTACTAGTACTGTTCACACCAAACAGCGTCTTGGGGGCGGGCACGGCCTTGATCTTAGGCCGCGGGCAGGAGTTCCGCTTCGATTTGCCCCTTGATTCCGGCAAGACATACTTGGTCAGTATGGCCTTGCGATCCGACGTTGGGGATGCAGAGGTCACTATCACTCTATGCCAGATCCGCAATAATCATGAAGTGGTGGAGCTTGGCAGCTCCCAGATTGGATTGGATGATGGCTTGTGGCATGTCCTAATTCTGCCTGAAGTTGAGACTCCCTTGAGTCCAGGGCGCTTTGAGCTGATTGTGACCGCCAGTGCAGAAGGACGTTATTTTTGGAAAGATCTTAAGGCTGAACGAATCTATCAGTCCTCGCAGGACAGCCAAGAGTACTGGAGCGAAAAACTGGCTACACAGGGAACCTTTTTTACTGGGTTAGTGGTAGATGCGCGCCATCTCGATCTGCGTCGGGGAATGAGTCCCCGCATCTATAGTGAGTCAGGTCAACTGCTCTACGGAGGTGTTTTGGCCTCCCAAAACGTAGTGCAGGAACAGGGCATTGTGGGTTATGGCTCCGAACTCACGTCGGAGCTTTTGGAGCGCATTGCCGTTGATGCGGACTATCCCTATGTCGCCCCCTTGGTGGTTGAAGCGGTGGGGACGGCCGATGCCGCCAAGACCGGTGTCTACATTAGTGAGGAGGATACCCGCCGAGTGCTGGAGGCCATGGCCCAGTATGATTTCTTTGCTCGTTTTGCCGTGATCTTCTTGGTCAACTAATGCATGGCCCGGGAGGAAAAAGGAGCCAGAACGAGAAATCTGAGAAGAGTTTGTTGTGGGAGGTAGACATAGAAAGATGCAGAAAAGACTACGAGGGCTGTACCAGCGCTTGCAGGATTTGGACCCGGCGCGACTATCTGTCGCGGTGGGGTTTGACGGTTTTGTGGATGAAATCGTCGAGGCCGTTGACCGCAGGGAATCCTTTGATGCCTACAGCAGGATGACGAGTATCCGCCAATTTGGTGAACGAATTTCTAAAGCCGCTGGATTAAGCACCAATATTGAGTTTGTCTCCAAGACGATGAAACTCGGCGGAAATGGTCCCATCATGGCCAATGCCTTGGTGAAGGCGGGTATTAGTGTGTCCTATGTGGGGGCTTTGGGCAAACCCAATATCCATCCGGTGTTTTTCGAGCTTACAGAAGGGTGTACACAGGTTTTTTCCGTCGCAGAGCCCGGCCATACCGATGCAGTGGAGTTTGATGATGGTAAAGTTATGCTCGGGAAAATGGAGTCGCTCAATGAGTTGACTTGGGATACGATCCAAAACGAAGTAGGCCAGGAACAACTCAAGAAGATCTTTAGCGGAGCGGATCTCGTGGCCACTGTGAACTGGACCATGACTCCTTATATGACGGAACTGTGGACGAACTTGCTGGGCCTGATGAGTCCGTCTTCAGTTGATGATCAGCCCTTCTTTTTTGTGGATTTGGCCGATCCCAGCAAACGCAGTGCCTCCGACATTAACGAGGCTCTAGCTGTGATTGGTGAGTTTTCGCCTTACTATCGCGTCATTCTCGGACTGAATCGGAAAGAGGCTTCTGAGATAGCCTATGTGCGGGATCTCAAGTTGAGTAAGCCTTTGGAGGAAGCTGATCTCGAGGAGATCGTCACGGCCTTGGGGCAGGATCTGGGTCTATGGTGTCTCTTGGTGCATCCAACCTCTGAAGTGGGCGCCTATGTGGATGGTGAATACTATCATGTAGAGGGGCCCTTTACCTCTAAGCCGCGTCTGACGACAGGGGCCGGCGACAACTTTAATGCTGGATTTTGCTTAGGATTAATGCTACAGTTAGGGTTGGAGGATTCCTTAGCCTTAGGCAAGGCCACCTCGGGGTTCTATGTCCGTAACATGCATAGTCCCTCATGGCAGCAGTTAATTCAGTTCGTTTCGCTCTGGGCGAACCAGGCTGGCAAAGAGTTCTAAGTACAATCTGGAAATGACAAGGGGGATACCTAGTGCTTACAGTACGCACAAGAACGAGCGTTAGTTTGGTCTTATTTATTGGTTTACTTTTGGTATCGGCGGTGGTGTGGTCCATGGCTGGCCAGGACGGTGGAGTCTATGCTGGGACGGCCCAGGGCTTTGGAGGTCCCTTGACGGTGGATGTGACCATCAGTGACGGCAAAATCATGGACGTTACAGTAAGGCCCCATGAGGAGACACCCTTTATTGCCGACGAAGCTCTGAAGACCTTAACAGAGAGTGTTTTGGAGTCCCAGTCTGCCAATGTAGAGATTGTAAGCGGAGCAACCTATACCAGCAAGGCCTTTATTGCCGCGGTGGAGCAGGCTCTTTTCAAGGCGAGCTTGGAAGACGGGACGTATAGTGGTGCTGCCGATGGATTCGGCGGACCGCTTAAGGTGACCGTCACCGTAGCGGGAGGCTCCATTACAGCGGTGGAGATTGTGGAGCAAAGCGAGACACCCTTTATTGCGGGGGACGCTCTTGAACAGATTCCCGCTGCTATCGTGGCTGACCAGGGATGGAATGTGGATGTTCTGAGTGGGGCTACAGTGACCAGCCAGGCCATTATGCGCGCTGTGGAGAATGCATTGACAAACTGAGTAATGGTCATACTAGCGCATAAAGGAGCTGTTGACTATGCCCAGTTTAATGGATATGCGCATGGTGGGGCAAACCTGTAGTCAGTATGATGCTGAACTCGAAAATGTAGAACGGAGCTGTGAGAGCTGCGTGCATTGGGAAGGCGAACGAGAGGCCTGTGAGCTCGACATATTCTATGAGCAGCTTACCAGCTTAGATCAGACCTAGGAGAGGGTTCTTGGTTAACCGGGAAGGTTAGCCAAGGACTCTTTTGTTTCTGTGGAAAAGGCAGAAAAAAAGGTGTATGATGGATGAGGGTGGTGGTTGGTATGGCACGCATAGGCTTATTCGATATTGTCGGTCCCATCATGGTGGGTCCGTCAAGTTCCCATACGGCCGGGGCTGTGCGTTTGGGTCTGGCCGCCCGCAGAATCCTCGGGGCGCATATCCAGAGGGCCAAGATAGCCCTGCACGGTTCCTTCGCTGCTACCTATTGGGGGCATCGTACCGATGTCGCGCTTATAGCAGGTCTTTTAGGCATGGGTATGGACGATGAACGTATTCCACAGGCCCTGGATCTGGCGAAAAAAGCCGGTCTCGACTATAGTTTTGAATCCCGAGATCTGGGGGATGTCCATCCCAATTCCGTCTGGATGCAGGTGGAAGGATCCCAGGACCAAATCGCTTTGGCCGGGGCTTCCGTAGGCGGCGGAAGGATTCAAATCTTTGAGCTAAACGGCTTTGAAGTGGAAGTTGACGGGACGTATACCGTGCTCATGACCAGACATCGGGACGAACCTGGAGTTATTGCCGAGGTCACCAAAGTGCTGGCGGTCCATGGCATTAACATCGCCTTTTTGGATGTAAGCCGCAAGACACGCGGCTCAGAAGCCTTATTGCTCGCGGAAACCGATGATCCCATTCCCGAAATTGTAGTCCAGCATGTGCAGAGGGTGCCTGGAGTGATGGTGGTCAGGACATTGCCCTCGTTTTAGGAGGAATTCTGTGGAAATCACAAGTGCCACACAGCTCTTGCAGCTATGTTCTGAGCGGGATTTCGATCTCGCCCAGGCGGTTGCAGAATATGAGGCGTTTCGCGCCAACACCACATGTGATGCGGTGCGGGAGAGCATGCGGGACACCCTAGGGGTCATGCGTGCGTCGGTGGAAAGCGGTAGGGAGGATCAAGGTGAGAGGGCCCACCTGATTAAGGGGTACGGCCGCATCTATAGCTCCGCCAAGGATCAGGGACACACCTTAGGCGGCTCCCTTTTTCAGCATGCCATCCTCTACGCCCTGTCCGTTGCTCAGTATAATGCTGGTTTGGGCAGGATTGTGGCCTGCCCCACTGCAGGAGCCTGCGGGGTGGTGCCCGGGGCGCTTTTGGCCGTGGCTGATGAATTGCAGAGCAGTGAAGAAGAACTGATAGACGCCCTCTTGGTGATGGGAGGGGTCGGCATCGTATCCGCTGCTCAAGGGCCCATTAGCGGTGCAGAAGGGGGATGTCAGTCCGAGTGCGGTGTGGCTTCGGCTATGGCCGCAGGGGCGATTGTTCATTTGATGGGCGGCTCTCCGCAGCAAGTTTTTGACGCAGCCTCCCTAGCCCTCCAGAGCCATCTCGGCTTGGTCTGTGATCCTTTAGCATCTTTGGTGGAAGTGCCTTGTGTTACCCGCAATGCAACTTCAGCCACAACAGCCATCGTGGCGGCGAACATGGCCTTGGCGGGTATTCCGGGGGTCATTCCCTATGACGAAACAGTAGTGGCCATGAGGAAAATCGGCAAAGCGATGCCCGAGAGTCTACGGGAGACATCTCAAGGCGGATTGGCGGCCACCCCTACGGGATTGAGGCTTTACGGGGAAATGCGCGAAAAGTACCGCCTGTAAAAAAAGGTCTAGCGTTGTGACAAACGCTAGACCGTTGATGAACAAAAATGGCGGAACCGACGAGACTCGAACTCGCGATCTTCGGCGTGACAGGCCGACGTGTTAACCAACTACACCACGGCTCCAGGCACTATTCATTATACAAGGGTTTTTCGTTTTAGGCAAGTGTTTTCTGTTTGTCGTTCATACTGGAAGGGAGGATGCTTATGCGTCGCAGGGGAATCATTATCGAGAAGACCGCTGGGGAATTGGTGGTTCGGATCCAGGATCCCGCCCGCACCTGTGGCAGCTGCAAGGGGTGTATGCGCCTAACACCGGAGCGGCCCCCAGAAGACTATATCGTGCGGATGCGCAACAAAGGCGATCAGTATGATGTGGGCGAGGAGGTCATCGTGGATGGTGAGATCGGACCGATGATAAAAGCGGTTACAGTATTGTACGGGGTACCGTTTGTTTCCCTCTTTGCGGGTTATGTGATCACTCGCCTTTTCACTGGTCATGATTCCATGGCAGGGCTCGGTGCCATCGCCGGTCTTTTACTGGGTGCTTTCGCGGCCAGGATCATCACCCGCCGATTCTTCGATCGTGAACCAAATTATCAAATCGTGGCGCGAGCCTGTTCATAGGGGAGGTTTTTGATGTCTTTAGTTGCTACTGCTATTACCAAACGGTTTAGGGATGTTACCGCCGTCAACAATCTGAGCTTTACCGTGCCCGAAGGGTCCCTCTTTGGCTTTTTGGGTCCGAATGGTGCGGGGAAAACTACAACCATGCGCGTTGTTCTTGACATTATCAAGCCTGATCAGGGGCAAGTGACTTGGCGGGGTCGCCCCTTTCATCAGCTAGGACGGGGCTTCTATGGCTATCTTCCGGAGGAACGGGGTCTTTACCCGAAGATGCGGGTTGTGGAACACCTGGAGTTTTTGGGGCGCATTCATGGTTTGGATCGGGGCAAGGCCCAAGCGGAGACCAGGCGTTGGATTGAACGCTTCGATTTAGGTGAGCTCAGCCATAAGCGAATTGAGGAGCTATCGAAGGGTAATCAGCAGAAGGTCCAGACAATAGGGACCATGCTCCATCAGCCAGAATTACTGGTCTTGGATGAGCCCTTCGCCGGTTTGGATCCGGTGAACACATCTTTGCTCAAAGAGGTCTTGCTGGAGTCGCACCACAGGGGATGTACCGTCATTTTCTCAAGCCATCGTATGGAGCAAGTGGAAGAGATGTGCGATGATATTGTCTTGATCGATCAGGGAAGCTTGGTCCTGAACGGAAATCTCAAACAGATCAAGAGGTCCATGGGGCGACAGATTCTCCGGATTTCCCTCGAAGGCAAACAGGATTTCTGGGCTAGGATTCCAGGTTTGCGTCTCCTTTCGTCACGTGCCGATTACCAGGAACTTAGGATGGACGATGGTGTTGATCCCAACGATGTGCTGAGAGAAGCGATGGATGCGGGACAAGTGACCCGTTTCGAATTGGTGGAGCCATCCCTGGATCAGATTTTTGTAGAAAAGGTAGGTGCCGGCGCATGAGCATGATTCCTGTCTTGGTAAAACGGGAGTTCACGTCCCGAGCCAAGGGAACCTCCTACATTATCACAACAGTGTTGGGTGTTTTGGTCTTCGTGGGTCTCTCCTTCCTGCCTCCGATAGTCGAACGTTTCTCGGCGAGTTTCGTCCCAGACTCCATTGACCTTTTGGTTTGGGAACATCCCGGTGAAAACAGTATCCTTCCCTATCTGGAACAGGTCAGTCAGGAGCGGGAGGGACTGACGATCCGCTCAGCTAGCGGTATGGACGAACAGGAAGCCTATAGGCTCGTTTTGGACCAAGGACTGTCAGGGCTCTTACTCGTTGACGGCCCCCTCTATACTCTGGTGACGACGGACGGCACGAATATGATGCTAAATGGTGAGATTGAGAGTATTGTAAATCGCGCTGTCAACCGGTTTAATGCCGTGCGCCTCGGGCTCTCCGCAGAAGACATGGCCAGTTTGTTCAATCGGGTTGAACTGAAGGTAAGGGAAGTGACGCCTTTAGGTGAAGATGGAGAAGAACTGGACAGCACGGCCCAATCCCAAGCGATGGTACTCACTTACTTCTTGCTCTTCATGATTTATATGGCCTTGGTTATGTATGGCAATATGGTGGCCACCGGTGTAGCCGAAGAGAAGAGTTCGCGCATCATGGAGGTGATGGTCTCCACGGTGACGCCTTTGGAGCTAATGCTGGGGAAAATCATCGGAGTGGGTTCGTTGGGGCTGCTGCAGTTTGTGATCTGGGTTGGAACAGGTTTTCTCATGAATACGATGGGCAACACAGGTGTCTTGAACACGCTTTTTGGTTCCAGTGAGATCCTCAGCACCATCCCTTTGGACATCGTCCTCTGGTTCGGCTTGTTCTTTGTAGCAGGTTATTTTTTCTACGCTTCCATTTTTGCTGCGGCCGGAGCTTTGGTCTCCCGCGTGGAAGAGGTCAGCCAGGTAGTTTCGATCCTAATGATGATGATCATGGTAGGTTTCTTTGGCGCCTACACTTCCTTCCTCAATCCCAACAGCGCTTTTGCGGTCGTGACCTCACTTGTTCCCTTCACTTCGCCTATGGTGATGTTTTCCCGGATTGTGCTCGGGAATCCTCCCGTGGCACAGATTGTCGTTTCCGTGCTGGTGCTGTTCCTTTCAGTGTTAGTGGGAGCCTGGGTTTCCGCGAAGATCTACCGCATTGGGATTTTGATGTATGGCAAGAGGCCGTCCTTACGCCAAGTCGTGCAATTGGTCAAAGGCTGAGTTTTGCCTTGAGTTTTGCTCTTGACATTGCGATGGAGCCTGAGTATAATGGAGATTGTCATGGCGGCGTAGCTCAGTTGGTCAGAGCATACGGTTCATACCCGTAGAGTCGCTGGTTCAAATCCAGCCGCCGCTACCAAGAGAATCCAACAAAACCCTACAAATTTTGTAGGGTTTTTTTGTTCTATTTAGAAAAAGTGGGAAAAATGAGCTTTGCCGTCTAGAGTTTTCGACATCTCTATGGCCACCTTTGCTGATATGGTAAGCACAATAGTTGGTTCAAACGGAGATGGTACCATGGCAAAGACCTTAACCGCCCCCTGGGCATCGAACGAGGGTAGATTGAAGATAGGACAGGTGCTAACTCGCTTAGCTCAATCACCCCTTGTCTGGGGTTTCCTCGGGTTTCTATTAGGTCGAGCGGCCATCTTTGGAGAAATCTGGCCCTTTGGTTTGGCGTATGCGGCGGCTTTTCGAGCTCTGAACCGTAACAAACAGGTTCTTCCGGTACTTGGGGTCGTTCTTGGGATCACGAGCAGCGTGGGCTTTACGCTCTCGCTACCGTACTATGCGTCCATAGCTATCCTGGTACTGGCGCCTGGGGAAGGGGAAAGGCTCCGGAAACGCTGGCTGATCTTTGCCGTTTTTGGTGTTAAGATGGTGCTGCATTACCTTCTGCAACCGATTCCCATGGTTGCTATCGTGGCCATAACGGAGTGTACCTTCGCGGTATTTGCCTATGGCTTCTTCCATTCTATGCTCCACCGGTTCTTAGGGCAGCAATTGGCGTGGGCGGAGTTCTACGTCTTCTTTCTTGCGCTGACTTTCGTTGTATCGTTGGATTGGAGCTGGGGAGGGTATTCGCCTCGTCTCTTTCTAGTCTGTGCCTTGATTGCGTTAGGTGCAAGAGTGGGGGGACTTGGCGTTTCGTCTCTTCTGGGGCCCGCTTTGGCCCTTTTGACTCTCTTGCTCGGTGGGGAAGCCCAGATAGCTCTATTCATCGTGATTTCCAGTCTCCTGACGGGTTTCTTGCACAGATTTGGCTGGGGCTACTATGTGGGTCCCATTCTAGCTTTGGTCTTTTCCCTTCCAGGTCCAGCCGATGGGGTCACGATTCAGCTCATATCCCTCGTATTTGCAGCAGTCTGGCTGGCCCGTCTTGTGCCAGAGGACAGACTAAGGCTGTTGGCGCGCACCATCCCTGGTACCGATTCGTTTCAACAACAGGACAGAGCGCACGAAGATCATCTCAAGATTGTCTTCGACCAGAAGATCGATGGACACTTGACAGTCCTGGAGGAGTTGGAGAATACCCTCATGGACAACGAGAATCCTCTTTTTCACAGACAGATGCAGGGTATGGCGGAATTGTTGAAGAGGATGAAAACGTCGTTCTCGCCAGAGATGTCCTTTGCCCGGGACTTAGAGGAGATGTTGCTGAGTAAACTTGCCCACATGAAACTGTCCCATATCACCGTCTTACCTAGTCTGGATGGGTTCGAAATTCATGGGGCGCTGCAAGGGCGGTGTCCCAACTTGGGCATGTGCCGGGAGATTGCGGACTATGCGACGGGTACCATTGCCTCGCAGCGGTATGGTGTATCTTTTCGCAATTGTACAAGCGGTGGAGGCTGTGGATTTCGGATATCGCCCTGCCCCAATTACAAGGTGGAAATTGGCCGGGCCACGCTGGCCAGTGAGGGTGTATCCGGCGATAATGCGATTACCTTTGAGATTGCTGCTAGTAAGATAGCCATTGTGCTCAGTGATGGAATGGGTGTTGGTCGCAAGGCTCATACCGAAAGCGATATAGCTTTACGTCTCCTGGAGCGAATGATCAAGGCGGGTTACGATCTGGCTACCTCCGTTTCCATAATTAACCATCTGCTGATCTTGCGTAACCAGGATGATATGTTTGTGACCATAGATATGGTTGTGGTCGATCTGTTTTCGGGTCAGCTTGAGTTTGTCAAAGTCGGCTCGGCACCTAGCTTCATCAAACGCGGGCGCGAGGTGGAGATCATCCATAACCGCACCTTACCCGTGGGCGTTTTATCCGAAGTTGACATCGAATCCGATAGGAGAATGCTGCAGGAAGGAGAAGTCTTGATTATGGCGACCGATGGTGTCTTGGATGTCCAGCGCACCGTGGCCTGGAAGGATGAATGGATGTGCTGGAAACTCCGACGTCTCCCGTTGGTGACAGACATGGCCGCCATGGCTGAGATGATTCTCTCTGACTGCCTTTCGGCAGCCCACGGTCGTGTGGACGATGATATGATGGTGGTGGTAGCCCGTCTGCTGCGGGCTGATTGGAATCTGGAGAGCTATAGGAGGGTCGACTGAGGTGTCCTGTGATTTGTATGCTGTATTCCTAAAGAATCTGGAGGCGATGTCCGTAACTCCGCAGAATCGAATTATGGCTGCAGTCAGCGGCGGGCCGGACTCCATGGCCCTCCTGCATCTTCTGTGGCGCTTTAACCCCAAAAAGGTAGGGGTTTTTCATTTGAATCATGGTTTTCGTGAAACGGCCGCTCAAGAAGCTGCCTTTGTGCGGGAGTATGCTGAAAAGCTTGGCGTTCCCGTTCAACTCGAGACCTATGATATCACCGGTTACTTAGCTCAAAGCGGTGAATCAAAACAAGCCGGAGCTAGGAAGATTCGCTATCGACTTATGAACAACTATGCAGAAGCCAATGGCTATCACCGTATTGCCTTGGGTCATCATGGGGATGATCAGGCTGAAACAGTTCTCATGCGTATTTTGCGCGGCGCCGGCTTGCACGGTTTGGGCGGGATTCCCCCTCGGCGGGAAACGTACATCCGCCCCCTCCTCAATATCTATAAGCAGGAGATTCTGCAGTATTGTCACGAGCAAGACGTTCCCTATGTGATCGATGAAAGCAATTTGGAGCCCGTTTACCTACGGAACAAGATACGTCAACAGCTCTTGCCCCTTCTGGAGCGTGAGTATAATTCCGAGATCAAAGCCCAGCTTGTCCAACTGGCGGACTTGGCCAGAGAAGATGAGCTGGAGCTCCAGAACCAAGCTCAGCGTATTTGCGAAAAACACCTCACATGGCAGCGGGGACAAGTACTGTTTCCTCGCCAGGTATTTTCCGAGCTGTCCATCGCCATGCAGCGGCGAGTGCTCAGGGCACTGCTCCGGGTGTATCGGGGTCATCTCCTTCAGATGAGTTTCATTCACATTGAAGAATGGCGCCTGCAGCTTATGGAGAGCTCCAGTTTTCAGCTATCCCTGCCGCAGGTGTCGGTTTTCGCTAACAAAAAGCACATTTTCGTAGGTGATTTACTTCTTCAGGAATGGTCACCTGTGGTGCTGGAGGTACCAGGGCAAGTTCAGGTCGGTCATTTCACGATCCGCGCCGAGCTGCTCTCGACTGCTGAAACAAAGAGCGGGGTGGACGCTGTAAGCGAAGACTTTGACCTAGATGCGCTCAAGCTTCCCCTGGTTGTCCGGCCCAGGCGGGAAGGGGATCGCATGCAGCCCTTTGGCAGCACGGGAAGGAAGAAGGTCAAGGATCTGCTCATTGATGCACACATTCCTCTGCAAGAAAGGGACTTTCTGCCCCTTGTCTGTGACCAGGAGGACGTCTTATGGATCCCCACCGTGCGCAGAAGTGCCAAGGGAGCCCTGGGTTCATCCACAGAACGTGTACTCCGTTTGAGTTGCCCGCAATGCCAATAATGGAGCAGGAATATTGTCACTCCCTTACCCTTGTGGTATAATTGATTGACATATCGCTTTCTTTACGTGCTCTTGGTTGTTTTGGAAAGGGAGGGCAGATTTTGAATAAATTTCTCCGTGTAATCAGCTTATATCTGCTGATCGCTATAATTGCAGTGTCCATTGTAAGTAATCTTTATTCGCCAGGAACTCCTGCTAAGGAACTCTATTACTCAGAGTTGTTACAATATATCGATGACGATAGAGTCGCGTCCGTACGATTGGTTGGGGATCAGCATATTGAAGGACGCCTGAAAGATGGGACAGACTTTGTGGCTTTAGTCCCCATGGGCAAAATGCCGGATATGGCTGATCGACTGGAGGAGCGAAATGTTCAGTTGCAGGCTGAACTGCCGCCGCAAACACCATGGTGGATGGCCCTTCTTCCCAACCTGCTTTTTGTTGTTATGTTGGCCCTGGTCTGGTTGTTTATCATGAATCAAATGCAGGGCGGTAATAATCGTGCCATGTCCTTTGGTAAGAGCAGAGCCCGTTTGCACCAGGAGGACAAGAGGAGGGTCACTTTCGACCATGTGGCCGGAGTGGATGAGGCCAAACAGGAACTGGTCGAGATCGTAGAGTTTCTCAAACACCCCAAGAAGTTCAATGATCTGGGGGCGAAAATCCCCAAGGGCGTCCTCTTGGTAGGGCCTCCGGGTACAGGGAAAACCTTGCTGGCCCGGGCAGTGGCTGGAGAAGCTGGGGTGCCGTTTTTTAGCATTAGCGGATCCGAGTTTGTGGAAATGTTTGTGGGTGTCGGTGCCTCGCGGGTTCGAGATCTCTTTGAGAATGCGAAAAAGAACGCCCCTTGCCTCATTTTCATCGATGAGCTGGATGCCGTTGGGCGTCAGCGCGGTGCCGGGCTTGGTGGCGGGCACGATGAGAGGGAACAGACGTTGAACCAGCTCTTGGTCGAGATGGATGGCTTTGAGGTGAACTCAGGGATTATTATCATGGCAGCCACCAACCGAGCCGACGTCCTGGACCCAGCGCTTTTGAGACCTGGGCGCTTTGATCGAAAAGTGGTTGTGGATCGCCCCGATCTGCAGGGCCGTACCGAGATCCTGAAGATTCACAGCCGCAATAAGCCGCTCCAGCCCGAAGTGGACTTGAAGGTAATTGCCAGGAGGACACCGGGGTTTTCCGGAGCAGACCTGGAGAATGTGCTCAATGAATCCGCTATCCTGGCGGCCAGAGCCAATCGCAAAGCCATTACCATGGAGGATGCCGAAGAAGCTATTGACCGGGTCCTGATGGGGCCCGAGAAGAAGAATCGCAGACTCCACGAAATTGATCGTAAGGTGTTTGCCTATCATGAGGCGGGCCATGCTGTGGTAGCCCATTTCTCGGAACATGGTGACCCTGTCCATAAGGTAACCATTGTGGGGCGAGGAGGAGCCGGCGGCTATACCATGATGCTTCCCGAAGAGGAGCGTTTTGTGGCCAGCCGGTCCAAACTCATGGATGAACTGGTGAACCTCCTAGGGGGTCGTGCAGCTGAAGCGCTGGCACTCAACGAAATCAGTACCGGTGCTTCCAATGATCTCGAGCGGGTGACTCGTATTGCCCGAAAAATGGTGATGGAGTGGGGTATGAGCGATAGGCTTGGCCCTTTGACCTTTGGCAGACCCAACGGCGAAGACTTGGTGTTTCTAGGCCGGGACATTTCCAGAGAACGCAATTACAGCGAGGGAGTGGCCGAACTTATCGACGAAGAAGTACACAAGCTGGTTGAATCAAGCTATGGTACGGCCACCGCCATACTGGAGGAGCATCGCGAGAAATTGGACGCAGTGGCAGAAGCTCTCTTGGATAGAGAGACTCTAACCAGGGAGGAGTTCTTAGCCCTGATGGAAGGTAACGAGCTCCCTGAGTCAGATGGACCAGGTGTGGAAGAGCAAGCGGTTGCGGTTAATGAAGAGAAGAAAGACGACGTGCCCAGTGAGATCGCCCGAAAACGCAGTGAACTTTTGAGGCCCGCCCGTCCAGAAACCACGATATAGAAGTTGAAGCAGAACAACCCTTCACAGCTGTGAAGGGTTGTTTTTACGATCCATACCGAGATTTCCTTTAGCGCAGGTGCGCCGGTTTATCCCCGAGTGTGACAGGAATTAGGATAACTTCGCCTTGACGCATCACTGTGATTAGGATTTCGTCTCCAGACTTATGCCCGGCGAGTTCGTCGGCGACATCCGCGGTTGTAAAGATGTCCCGATCGTTGATGCGGCGAATCACGTCCCACGCCTTCAAACCAGCTTTGGACGCGGGTGAATCCTGGACGATATCGGTAATCAGAACTCCCTTTTGGTCAGGCAGGCGCAATTGGGATGCTGTGCTTTCTGTCAGGTTTTGATGATAAATACCGATCCAGGCCACGCTGACTTTCCCCGTGGTGATCAGCTCGTCCAGGACGTCTTTGACCACATTGATGGGAATGGCAAAGCCAATGCCTTGAGCCCCTGCATGAACTGCGGTGTTAATGCCGATCACTTCTCCCTTGATGTTCAGGAGAGGACCGCCTGAGTTGCCGCTGTTGATGGCGGCGTCCGTCTGCATCAGGTTTTTGTACACTTTGGCTCGGCCGGTTTCCCTGTCCATGATGTTGATCTCCCGCCCTTTGGCGCTGAGCACCCCAACTGTCACAGTGTGGTGCAAAGCTTCGCCATAGGGATTGCCAATGGCAATGGTCCATTCTCCTACTCTGGACTCGTCCGAATCCCCCAAAGGTACGGTGGCGAAGAGATCATTGTCCTCGTTGACGATCTGCAGAACGGCTAGGTCCAAGGAGGAGTCTGATCCAATGATTTCAGCTTCGTACTCCCGTTCCAGACCCGGTCCGCCCACCACCACTGTAATGGTTTGACCGTCACCCTTATTGCCTACCACATGCTGGTTCGTCAGGACAATACCTGTTTCGTCAATAATAAAACCTGACCCTGCGCTTCTTTGCTGCACGGGCGGGCGATTAGTAAAGGGATCGCTGAACCAGAAGTCGAAAAAGAAGTTGAAGGGGTCTTGCGTTAGACCTCTCTGGTTGGGCGTCTGCTCAGCAACGGGCCATTCCACTGCGATAAACACAGTGGCTGGGCTGGCCATCTCAGCTATGTCCGCAATAACATAGGGTTGATCAACGAGGGTTGGGGTTAGGCTCGCGGGCATAATACTCGCGATTTCCCCGGGAGGCGCTACTTCCTTAGTGGACGCAACCATTGGCGATAGGTGGGCTATTACGCCACTGAATGCCAACAGGATACCCACAAGAACCAAGACACTGACAATACGTTTTTCTACTCGCATAATAATCCTCCTTCGTTTTGGTTGTTTACTAAATACTAACATTATAACTTATTTGAATCCATCCTTCAAGGGAGGGAGTTCATGAAGGGCCATGTTAAGTCTATCCAATGGGGGAAAGGAATAGTCAAGACCATTGAAACTTATACCATCCTGGACTCCACTAATGAATTCGCAAAGCACTTTATAAAAAGTGGGGGTGCCTCAGGAACTGTGATCTGGGCCCTGAGGCAGACTGCAGGAAGGGGTCGTTTGGGACGCAGATGGGATTCGGATCCATCGTCTCTCACCTTTAGTCTCGTTTGGCAGTGCCCGGACAAGTCTATTCCTCAGAATCTAACCCTCGCCATAGGTCTGGGTATAGTGCAAAGTCTGGAGGTTTGCGTCCCCGAGATCAAGGTCAAATGGCCCAATGATCTGTGGATTGCAGGCAAGAAACTCGGAGGCATTTTGGGAGAAAGCATGCATGCCGCAGGGCGTTTATGGATCATTTTGGGGATTGGCCTCAATGTGAACAGTTCTCCCGGGGCAGAACAGGAGCAGAGAATCTCTCTGCGGGAGGTAACAGGTTGCCTGTGGCCTCGTTTGGCCATTTTGGACTTAGCTTTGCTTGGGCTTGAACGGGGCTTTGAACTTGCCCGTTCTGGGCAGGAGCTCGCCAGCCTCTTTCGTCACTATGGCAACTTTCTCGATCGCCCGATCCAAATATACCAGGGCGGTCAGGTCTACAGGGCCATAGCCCGGGATGTGCTGCCCGATGGCCGACTCGTGATTGAAGACGCCCGGGGCCGCCGGGCGCTTCTACCAGAAGAAATATCTGTACGTTTTTGATTGCGAATCCAAAGAACTATGGTACAATACAGGCAGGGGAGGATCTGAGTTCCTGGTGGGCTCCGCAGGCTTCAAACCTGTTAGGGGGGTAACAAGGGTTATCCTCGGTGGGTTCGATTCCCATATTCTCCCGCCATTTAGCTATTTGAGGGACGTTTGCCAAGGGTGCGAACGTCCCCTTTGCGTTTCGTGATCCCCTGGGCATCAAAATACTCTAAAAAGGCCAAGGCGAATTTGCGGCTGGTGCTGAGGCGATCCCGAAAGACGCCCAGCTCAAACCCTTGTCGGAATGCTTCCTCTTGAAAAATGATCGCCACAATGTCAGCGAGGATCTGGGGAGAGGTCCAGTGTTCACCAGGCAAGGGCACCAAATGGCCCAAATGACCGCCTGCAAAGATGAGTTCGCTTCTAAACCCCTGCTCCAAGAGGGCATTGAGGTTAGGAGGTTCATACGGCGTCTTGGAGATCAGGGCCAGTATGGCTTGGAGTTCTTCCATCTCTTCGTCCGACAATGTGATCTGATGCTGGCGTCTGCTAATGGCACCGCGAACTTCCTGTAAATCGGGGGTCTGGCTCACAATATGGTCAAAGAGTCTGGTGGGAAGGGACGTTCCCGTTCGCAGGGTTTCCTTGTTGGGCCCGGGTGTCAGGGGGTTCGCTTGATGAAACTCTTCGACGGCCGTTACCAGATAACGCTGCACTTTGGCATACTGCTCCGGACCCATAACATAATCGTCGAGCACGATCAACTCGGGGTGGATGGGCAGCCCCTCTTCGAAGAATCGCTTCTTCGTCCAGTAGGTGCGGTCTTCTGCCCTAAGCAGACTCAGTGTCTCTAGTGTAGCTGCGCTCTTGGCTTCAAGCTTCCCAAGATCCAAGTGGGCCTGGGGTTTTTCAAAGGGAAAGAGGTGTTGAAGGCGTTTTGGCCCCACTAGGCGCAGATTGACGCCTCGGACCGGAATTCCTTCTTCGATAAACGTTCCCCCGCCGAGATTATCCTGCAGTTCGCTATGGCGGAGAATGAAGCGATCCTGAAAGCTAAAATGGCCTGGGATCTCCAGCTCGAACTGAACATAGCCCGCCTGATCTGGCTCCAGCTTGTCTGCTCCTAGAACCTTAACCGCAGCAAGCGTTTCCAGGGTACCCACGTACAATTTCACTTGCTGGCCGGTCTCCAAAGCTGCAGGGGCTTGCGGGAGCATGGTGACATGGGTGTTAATTACACTAAAATGGGGTCGGCGATGGGGTAGGGCCAGATACATACCCCGAGTCAAGGAGGCTTTCTCCACCCCAGCGAGGTTTACGGCTAAGCGGGAATGGGGTACCCCTTTGTCCACCGTCTTGGTTTGGGTCTGCAGGGTGCGGATGCGGGCCTTGTGGCCAAGGGGCTGCACCACCACTTCCATACCCACGTCCAGATCACCGTCGAGCAGGGTGCCTGTTACTACAGTTCCCGCCCCTTTGATGGTGAAGACCCGATCGATCCACAGCAGGGGATTGTCGTCCTGGTGGGTTGGGGGTAGGGAAACCAGCAGGTCGTTGAGGGCTTCCTTGAGGACGTCCAGATTATAGCCGGATACGGCGGACACTGGAATGACGGGAAAACCTTGGAGGGAGGTTTTCTCTAGGTGCTCCTGAATATCTGTTTTCACCAGTTCCAGCCATTCCGGGTCCACAAGATCCGCTTTGGTCAGGGCTACAACGCCCCGGGTGATGCCGTAGAGATGCAGGATCTCCACATGTTCCTGGGTCTGGGGCATCCAGCCGTCATCTGCTGCAATCACCAGGAGAACGAAATCCACTTGACCCACTCCGGCGAGCATATTCTTGACCAGGCGGTGGTGACCTGGGACATCTACTACACCGACATTACCTCGGGGAAGGGAAAACCAGGCGAAACCTAAGTCAACGGTCATGCCCCGGCTTTGTTCTTCTTGCAGACGATCGGGATTGATTCCCGTCAGGGCGGTGATCAGCGTTGTTTTGCCATGATCAATATGGCCTGCGGTACCCATTACGAACATGCGGACACCCCTTTCTGAAGCAGCTGGCTGATCTCGCTGTCCTGGAAGGGTAGAACCGTTCTGGGATCCAGTAAAACCCGGTCTTGGAGAATTCTTCCCATGATCGAGGGTCTGCTGCGCCGTAACCACTTGGCCAGCTCCTCGCTGGAGAGTTGGGGACTGCTCAGTGCCAGAGCCCAGGAAGGAATCGTTTCGCCCGGCAGGGATCCTCCCCCCATGGTGGATTGGCTGGGAATGACTTCGCCTCGTAATCCAGGCCCAAGTTGGCTCAGCCAATGCTTCGCCCTGGATTTCAGGTGCTCCGGGTCCAGACTGGCCAGAGCTGCCAGGGGTAGTCTTTCATAGTCTTTATTCAGGTGCAGTTCCAACACGGCCTCCAGGGCAATCAAGGAGAGTTTATCTATCCTGAGTGCCCGCAGCAATGGATCTGTCTTGATCATGTCCACCAGATCGCTCCGGCCGCTGATGATGCCGGCCTGGGGACCTCCGAAAAGTTTGTCGCCGCTGTAGGTTACCAGATCACTATATTTCAGCGCACTGGATACAAGCGGTTGATCGAAGGGCCGGAAGGCGCCGCTGCCAATGTCTTCGATCAAAAGAAGCCCCCGTTCTTTGGCGAGCTGGCTCAGCTTCTCCCGGGGTACGCTCTCTGTGAAGCCAAGCATGGCATAGTTGCTGGGATGCACCAATAAAATGGCGGCAGTGTCCGGGGTTATGGCATCCGCGTAGTCGCGCAGGCGGGTGCGATTGGTTGTGCCCACTTCCTTGAGCAGGCAGCCGCTAGCGGCCATCACCTCGGGTATACGAAAACCACCGCCGATCTCCACGAGCTGTCCCCTGGACACCAGGACCTCCCGGCCTTTGGTCAGGGCCTTCAGCGTCACTAAGACGGCACCAGCATTGTTATTCACAACAATGGTATCCAAATTCGTGTTGATGTGGGGAGACCCTTGCTCAGAGGAAATTAGCAGGTTAAAGAGTCGAGAAACCGGTCTATAGCGGCTGCCCCGTTCACCGGAGTCAAGATTCAGTTCCAGGTTCAGATATCCTCGACCAAGGGAACAGATACGTTCGATGGCGTGGTCTGGCAGGGGAGCTCGTCCCAGGTTTGTATGTAAGAGCACACCTGTGGCGTTGATCACGGCCTGAAATCGACCTCGTCCCTTGTTTTCCAGCTCCTCCAGCAGCCGGGGGACAATGTCCTTTTCTAAGATGGTCGTCCCTTCGATGGCAATATCTCGGCGCAGATTGTCAAGGAACTGCCTGACAATGGCGGTTACCTCGAGTTCAGGCAAGTCTTTGGAAGCGCTAACTACCCTTGGATCGGCCAGGAGTCGATCAACAGCAGGTATGTGGCGAAATGGGTTTGACATCTATGCTCCTCCCCTACATGTCATCTTGCCCTATGTATACGACATGGGGAATGGGCAACCCTTTTTGTCAGCGGGTATCAGAATGTTTCTCGAGGGCTTTTTCCAAGGTGCGCACACCCCGATCTTTGGCAGCCTGGGACAGACTCTTATGTTCGCTCAAGGTTTTCATAGCCGCGGCAATCATCTCCCGCTTTTCCTTCTTTGTGAACCTGTTCATGCTGACACGTCCCCTCTAGATGATGCTTATAAGTATGGCCAGGAAGTGGCAAGTTATGCAAAATAATGCAGAACAACATAAAGGGCTGCCAAAGCGCCCGCAAGATCTGCGATCAGGGATGTGGCTAAGGTGTGCCGTGTTCGCTTCAGCCCGATGGAGCCTGCATAGACTGTGAGAACATAGAGCGTTGTTTCACTGCTGCCCATCACAGTGGCGGCTAAACGCCCAATGAAAGAGTCTGCCCCGAAGGTGTCCAGAATCTGTGAGAGGATGGCCAGGGCGCCGGAACCGGAAATGGGCCGCATGAGGGCTAGGGGCAGCACCTCGTGGGGAAAGCCCAACCAGTTGGTGAGGGGACTGATTAGGGAAATCAACTGATCCAAGGCGCCCGA
This sequence comes from Bacillota bacterium, assembly GCA_012838305.1. Lineage (GTDB taxonomy): Bacteria > Bacillota > Limnochordia > Darwinibacteriales > Darwinibacteriaceae > UBA5420. Next base: position 33,850 of record DUPN01000022.1, read on the forward strand.
CTGCCGGAAAACTGCGATGGCCACCAGCATACCTACGAGGTAGGGCAGGACGCGCAAAGCAGTTTGCCATCCTTCTTTGGCACCGTCCACAAAGCTCTCGTAAATGGGCACCTTTTTGGACAGTCCCAAGGTTGTGATGCCTAAGAGCAAGACCGGCAGAGCCCAACGGGAAAGTGCCTGAAGTATAGAGGTCATAGCAGGTTCTCCTTTCACCTTAGCTGAACTTCCTCAAAATGCGATCCACAGCTATAGCAGCCAGGGTAGAACAGGTTGTGGCCACAATGATCGGACCGATGATGTCTGTTGGGGTCGCAGAACCATGTGTTAAGCGTAAGGCGATGATGGTGGTGGGAATTACGGTCAGGCTTGAGGATGTGACAGCCATGAAGGTGCACATGGCGTCCGAGGCTCTCTCTTTGTCCTTATTTAACTCTTGGAGGTCGCCCATGGCCCTGAGTCCCAGGGGTGTACAGGCATTTCCCAATCCAAGCAAGTTTGCGCTCATGGCTAGGAGCAGGGAGCCCATGGCCCGATGGTGGACGGGGACATCCGGGAAGAGTCTGCGCGCCAAGGGCCCGAGGATTCGGGCTGTGGTTTTCATTAAGCCGGCGTCTTGTGCGATTTTCATCATGCCGGACCAAAAGGAGATGATGCCCACTAGACCGATGGAGACCACGACCGCTTGCTCACTGCCCTTGAGGATGCCTTCCGTCACTAGGTGGATCTGCCCTTTGCTGGCGGATGTGATCACCCCAGCCAGGATCATGCAAAACCAGACATAGTTGATCATGCTATCCCTCCCCACAATCTCTATGCAAAAACAGACGCAATTAGGCGATAAAACGCAAATACCCCCGCTAAGTGCAGCAATAAAGCGCAAAAAGCTGCCTGATATTCCCTGACCATTGTTTGGGGGGTTGCATAGTGTCCCGTGGTGTGTGCTATAATAGGATTAAGGTCAGTATTAGTCAAAGAAAGTTGGTGGGGAAATCATGAGTACATTGGCGGATCATATTGAAGCCTACATTAAAAAGATGCTGCGAGGTAGCCAGACCAACAGTGTTGAACTGAGCCGTGCCCAATTAGCTGATGACTTTGCCTGTGTGCCATCGCAAATCAACTATGTCCTCTCCACCCGCTTTACCCTTGAGCGAGGCTATGTTGTGGAAAGCAGGCGAGGGGGCGGCGGCTATATCCGTATCGGACATGTGCAGGTCGATGATGGTTATGCCCATGCCATCAAGATCCTCAAGAGCATCGGCAGTGAACTGGATGAAAAGCAGATGGACAATATCCTGGCGTATCTCAAGGATCATCATCTGCTCACGGCGAGGGATTGCCAGCTAATCCGGGGCATCGTTCAACAAGAGGTGGGCAGTGTCACCCAGGGAAAAGCTATCCTGCGTGCGAGTCTAATCCGCTCCTTGTTGTTCTTTATTCTGAAGACAAGATCGTAAGGGGTGATAGGGAAATGCTATGCGATAAATGTGGACAACATGCTGCTACAGTGAAGTTTGTACAGATTGAAAACGATCACAAAACAGAACTGCACCTCTGCCAGAGCTGTGCCCAGGGGTACACGAATTTTAGCACTGGCTTCGACTTGCAGCATCTGCTCTCCAGCATGTTCCAGGCAGGTAAGCTAGGGCAAAAACTGAAGCAGGGTCCGGCTGTGAAGACATGTTCCACATGCGGCCGCAGTCTGCTGGATATTCAAAAGACAGGTCGACTGGGCTGCGGAGATTGCTATCAGGTCTTTTCGGATGCCCTAAATCCCGTGCTGCGCAGGCTGCATGGTTCGAGTACCCATAGAGGTAAGGTGCCAGCCCGGGGGTATCCCAAAGCGCGGGTTAGTCGTCAGATTGAGGATCTTCGCAGGCGCCTGCAGGAATGTGTGCGGCAAGAGCAGTATGAACAGGCCGCCAAGTACCGCGACGAGCTGCGGCTTTTGGAGAGTCAAGTTTCTGGGGGGGATAGTCAATGAAAGAGATCGCTTCCTGGATGAAAGAAACTGGACCCCACGGTGATATCGTACTGGGCACGCGCTGTAGACTGGCCAGAAATCTGGCAGGCGTTCCCTTCCCGGGAGGAGCCAGTCGTGATCAACTCAGGGAGGTCATGAACAAGGTTTCCGCGGTTGTACCCAAGCTACAGAAACTGGGCGGTTTTGCTTTTCACGAGATGGGTACCATGGATGCCCTGGAGCGGCAGGTTTTGGTGGAAGAGCATTTGGTGAGTCCAAGTCATACCGAAAATCCCCAGCACAAGGCTGTCCTGCTCAGCGATGAAGCCAATACCAGCATCATGGTCAATGAAGAAGACCATCTGCGCATTCAGGTGCTAAAGCCTGGGCTGCAGCTGGAACAGGCCTGGCAGCTGGCGACGGAGATTGACGATCTCCTTGAGGCGCAGCTGGACTATGCTTTTGATTTGCAGTCTGGGTACCTTACCTCCTGTCCCACCAACGCCGGGACGGCGCTCAGGGCCTCGCTTATGTTCCACCTCCCCGCTTTGCGCAGGGTCAAGAAGGTGCAAGAAGTCTTAGGTACCGTGTCCAAGTTTGGCCTGACGGTGCGGGGACTTTACGGTGAGGGCAGCGATATTTGGGGGAATGTGTTTCAGCTTTCGAACCAGATTACTCTGGGGCAAAGTGAAGAAGAAACCATCGAGCATCTGGCTCGTTTTGCCGATCAGATTCTCCATAGCGAACGCCAGGCAAGGGAGTATTTATTGGAAGAGGATCGTAAACTAGCAACAGAAGACTGGTTATACCGTTCCTATGGCATTTTGCGCAATGCTCGTACCATTACCAGTCAGGAAGCTATGGAGCTTCTGTCCGATCTTAAGTTAGGCGTTGATCTGGGAGTGATTCCCCTTGGCGATCCCCAGTGTTTGAAGCAACTGATGGTACAGATTCGCTCCGCACATCTGCAGAGAATGATGGGGCAACCCCTTCCTGTTCAGGAACGTGATCGCCTGCGGGCGAGTCTGCTTCGAGATACGCTCAACAACAAAGCATAAATGGAAAGAAGGTGGCACTATGTTTGGACGTTTTACTGAAAGGGCCCAGCGGGTGATTGTTTTGTCGCAAGAGGAGGCAAGACGGTTGGGTCATAATGTGGTGGGAACGGAACACATCCTCCTGGGCCTGATCGCTGAGGGCGAGGATGTGGCTGCCCGCTCCCTGTTGTCTCTTGGAGTGAGTATCGATCAAGTACGCGGCGAGGTGGAACGGATCATTGGCCGCGGCGGTCAGCCAACCCAGGGTCAGATCGGTTTTACTCCCCGCTCAAAGCGGGTGTTGGAGCTAGCTTTTGACGAGGCACGACGCCTGGGGCACACCTATATTGGCACTGAACATCTCCTGCTAGGCTTGATCCGCGAAGGGGAAGGTGTGGCTGCCCAGGTTCTCCATAACCTTGGGGCCGACTTGGAGAAGGTGCGAGCCCAGGTCACCAGCCAACTTGGGGGCGGAAGTCAAGGAAAGACGCAGGCACCCCGGCAGAATAAGACCCCGACCCTCGATCAATTTGGCCGCGACCTAACGACATTGGCCCGAGAAGGCAACCTTGACCCTGTGATTGGGCGAGATAAAGAGATTCAACGGGTAATCCAGATTCTCAGTCGTCGAACGAAGAACAATCCGGTCCTAATCGGTGAACCTGGTGTGGGTAAGACGGCCATTGCCGAAGGATTAGCCTTGAAAATCGTCAATAACGATGTGCCCGAGACCTTAAGCAATAAACGCGTTGTTACTCTGGATCTAGGCAGTCTGGTGGCTGGTTCCAAGTTCCGGGGCGAATTTGAAGAGCGTCTGAAGAAAGTGATGGAAGAGATCCGCTCCGCAGGTGATGTTGTGCTCTTCATCGACGAGATGCACACCATAATCGGGGCAGGCGCAGCGGAAGGAGCGATTGATGCCGCAAATATCCTCAAACCTGCTCTGGCCAGGGGAGAATTGCAGGCCATCGGGGCCACAACCTTGGACGAGTATCAGAAGCATGTGGAAAAGGATGCTGCTCTTGAACGGCGCTTCCAGCCCGTCATGGTGGACGAACCCACCGTCGATGAGACCATCGAGATTCTAAAGGGCCTCCGGGATCGCTATGAGGCCCACCACAGGGTAAAAATCAAGGATGAGTCGATTGTGGCTGCAGCTCGGCTCAGTGATCGTTATATCAGCGATCGTTTCTTACCGGATAAGGCCATTGATCTCATGGACGAGGCAGGTTCTCGGGTGCGTCTGCGAGGTTTGGTGGCCCCTCCTGAACTGAAGGAACTTGAGGCGAAAATCAGTGAGATCAGCGTGGAAAAAGAGGCGGCGATCAAGAACGAACAGTTCGAACAGGCGGCCAACTTAAGGGATCAGGAACAGAAACTCCAGGAGGAACTGGAAGCCAAGCGCAGCGACTGGCGGAAGAGTCACGGCCGGGCCGAAGCGGTGGTCACGGCCGAGGATATTGCTGCGGTCGTGGCTGGTTGGACCGGTATACCGGTAACGGATATCACCGAAGAGGATGCCCTCCGTCTTCTGGATCTAGAGAAGATCCTGCACCAAAGGGTTATTGGTCAAGATGAGGCCATTGGTGCCGTTTCTAAAGCGGTTCGCAGGGCCCATGCGGGTCTGAAGGATCCGAAGAGACCTATTGGTTCCTTCATATTCCTCGGTCCCACAGGGGTGGGCAAAACTGAGCTGGCCAGAGCCCTGGCCGAAGCATTGTTTGGCGATGAGGATGCCACTGTGCGCCTGGATATGTCGGAGTACATGGAGCGCCACTCTGTGGCACGTTTGGTCGGCTCTCCTCCAGGCTATGTTGGATATGATGAGGGCGGTCAGCTCACGGAGCAAGTGCGCAGGAAGCCTTATTCCATCGTACTCTTCGACGAAATTGAAAAGGCCCATCCCGAGGTCTTTAATATCCTGCTGCAAGTCTTGGAAGACGGGAGACTGACCGATTCGAAAGGACGCCTGGTGGACTTCCGCAATACTGTGATTGTGATGACATCGAACGTGGGAGCACAGCAGATTCAGCGTGACTCAGGCATTGGCTTTAGAACCGTTGTGGACGAGCGCAGTGATTACGAGGCAATGAAGACCAAGGTCACAGATGAGCTTAAGCGTTCGTTCCGGCCCGAGTTCCTAAACAGGGTGGACGAAGTCGTGGTGTTCCACGCTCTGAACAAGGTCCATATCGGCCAGATTGTCGATATCATGCTCAAGGAACTCCGGACACAGCTCGGGGGCATGGATATTACCCTGTCCATCACCGAACAAGCCAAGGAGCTTTTGACCAACAAGGGCTTTGACCCCGACTTCGGAGCGAGACCGCTGCGCAGAGCGATTCAAAGGTACATTGAGAATCCCCTTGCAGAGGAAATCCTGAAGGGAACCTTTGGGGAAGGCGGCACCATTACAGTGGACTCCAAAGAAGGCGAGTTTGTCTTCTTCTAGCTGCACAGAACATGAACGGGAGGGAGTGCGCAGAGCCTAAGTGGCAGTTGTGCACTCCTTTTTCTGATGGTATAATAAATTATGAGTAAAAATATGGGATCATAGAGAGGATCATCTGTGGCTAAAAAAACTGTGGTCTTTGTTTGCCAGGAATGCGGAGCTGAGAGTCCTCGCTGGATGGGGAAGTGTCCGGTGTGCGGGGAGTGGAATACTCTCGTTGAAGAGACGGTCCAACCTGCGGGCAAAAACGCCCACGCCTGGGTGGTTAAGAGCAAACCTTTACCCTTAACCCAGATAGAGAACACCGCGGAGTCCCGTTTTAGTACAGGCATTGCCGAGCTTGACCGCGTTTTAGGGGGAGGTCTGGTGCCAGGTTGCCTGGGCTTAGTGGGAGGGGACCCGGGAATCGGCAAATCAACCCTGCTGCTTCAGGTGGCCAGCGGCGTCGCTCGCAAGCTGGGACGAGTTCTCTATGTGACCGGAGAAGAGTCCTTAGCACAGCTGAAATTGCGGGCCCTGCGCCTTGATGCTGTGTGTGAGGAACTGATCGTAGTCAGCGAGGCCAATACCAACACGATTTGCCAGATCATCAGCGATGAAAAACCGGTTTTGGTGATCGTGGATTCGATTCAGACGATGTTCGTAGAAGAAGTCCCCTCGCCGCCAGGGAGCGTTGGGCAGGTGCGGGAATCCACCGGACGCTTTTTGCAGCTGGCTAAGGGGAGCGGGATCTGCATTCTCCTCGTTGGGCATGTGACCAAAGGCGGAACTTTAGCGGGCCCGAAGGTGTTGGAGCATGCTGTGGACTTCGTCTTGTACTTCGAAGGTGAAGTGCACACATCCTTTCGGATCGTCCGCTCTGTCAAAAACCGATTCGGCTCTACCCATGAAATTGCCATCTTTGAGATGAGCGAACGCGGTTTGCTGCCCGTAGCCAATCCGTCCCAATTCCTACTGTCGCAGCGGCCGGAGCAGAGTCCAGGCTCTGTAGTCGTGCCATACATGGAGGGTACCCGCCCTCTCCTCGTTGAGGTGCAGGCTCTGGTGGCACCGGCTCCTTTTGGAGGCACTCCCCGCAGACAGACAACGGGTGTAGATTATCAGAGGTTCTCCATCATTTTGGCCGTGCTGGAAAAAAGGCAGGGTTATCCACTGCAGAGCCACGATGTGTTCTTGAACATCGCGGGAGGTCTAAAACTTCAAGAACCCGCATTGGACTTGGGCATGGCGGTGGCTGTAGCCAGCAGTATCTCCAATGTTAGCGTTAACCCCTTATGTGCTGTTTTAGGAGAGGTTGGTCTAGTCGGAGAAATCCGGGCCGTTCGAGGCATGGAGCAGCGGCTGGCAGAACTTAACCGCTTAGGTTTTGAAAGCTGCATCATTCCCAGTACGAATGTGCAAGGACATGAACCCATAAAAGTCTACGGTGTAAGTACAATACAAGAAGCATTGAGAATTGCAGTGAGAGGGTGAGTTCATGCGTGAGGATGATCTGCTTTTTGAACACTTAGAGATGGTGGCACCAGGCACGCAGCTTTATGAGGGTCTAGAGAGTATTCTCAAGGCCAAGACCGGTGCGCTGATCGTCATCGGGGATACCCCGGAAGTGCTGGCTCTGGTAAATGGCGGTTTCCACATCGACGCGGAGATGCATCCAGGCGCCCTCTATGAGCTGGCCAAAATGGACGGAGCCATCGTATTATCCAGCGATGCCAAACGGATTCTGTATGCCAATACCCAGTTGGTTCCTGATGCCATGATCCCCAGTTTTGAGACTGGGACGCGTCATAAGACGGCGGAACGAGTAGCCAAACAGACCGGTCAGATTGTGATTTCCATTTCCCAGCGGCGTAATATCATTACCATCTACCGGGGAAACTGGAAATATGTGATTCGCGAAGTCAGCGTGATCCTGTCAAAAGCAAACCAAGCCCTGTCCACCTTGGAGAAGTACCGAAGCGTCTTCCAGCAGTCCCTGACCAATCTAAGTGCTCTGGAGTTTGAGGATCTGGTTACGTTAATGGATGTATCTACCGTGCTGCAGCGGAGCCAGATGGTGAGCAGAATTGCCTGGGAGATCGAACGCTATGTGATCCAGCTAGGATCGGAGGGCCGTTTAGTTAGAATGCAGCTCGAAGAGCTTATGGCCGACACCAAGGACGAGGGGCTCTTGGTCTTTAGAGATTATTGGGCGGGCGGAAATCTCAACGATGGCTGGAACCAGTTAGAGGAGATGGATTCGGACGATATCCTCAATCTTGGCCTGATCGCCAAGACCTTGGGGTACGGAGGAAGCATGACCAGTCTCGATCAAGCAGTGGCTCCCCGGGGATACCGAGTTTTGGCAAAAATCCCCCGTTTGCCCATGCCTGTCATTGAGAATCTGGTCAAGACCTTTGAAGATCTTTCCACAGTGATGGATGCGTCCATCGAAGAACTTGATGATGTGGAGGGAATTGGAGAAGTCCGGGCCAGGGCCATTAAGGAGGGCTTACGCCGTTTACGCGAACAAGTCCTGGTGGATAGCCACATCTAGCGCAGATGAAACATGCCTAAGGTATTGACTCGTTGGGCTTCTTTATGAATGATCTCTTCTAGGTTCAGACCCAGGGAGTTGCACAGACCTGTGAGGTAAAACAGGTTCTGCCCTACCTCAGCTTCCAAGACTTCTTTGCAGTTTTCGCAGAGCTGGCCTTGGAGATGGGATTTGAGATAATTGCGTACATCCTCGAAGGAACAGTCGTCGGGTAAGATCTGCTTTGAGGCATCGATGCTGATGCAGCCGCAATCGGTTACTGCCCGGAAAAGGGCCCGGTTGACCCGGGCATTCGTCTCTTGAAATTTCGATGCGATGTCGAGAATGCTGAAGTGCCGCACAAGGTTCTCTTGTACGTTTTCTTGAAAACATTGACAAGTGGTAACTGGCTTCGTCATTTTGGTCCCGTCCTCCCACTACCTTTGATCAAGCCATGCTGGTTTTATTATAAAGCTTTTGAAAATTGGTTGTCAACCAAAGAACCACAGAGCCCGGGAGCGGCTACCTAGCGTGCTTCATGACGGGCTCGTTTGACTTTCAGCGCATAAAGTGGTAAATTTATTGTAAGGACCTAGGTTTTGTTAAAGGAGGGTTCGCGATGTATAATGTGGGCGATCATGTGGTCTACCCCATGCACGGTGCAGGCGTTATCGTGGCCATCGAAGAGCGGGAAGTACTTGGTGAAAAGCAGAAGTACTACATTATGGCCCTGCCCATAGGGGATATGAAAGTTATGATTCCCATGAAGTCCGTAGATGAACTGGGCCTTCGCCAAGTGATTGACGATAAGGACGTTAAACGTGTCTACCAGGTGCTGCAGGGGGATCAAACGGCCATGTCTTCGAATTGGAACCGGCGCTATCGAGCGAATATGGAGAAGATTAAGAGTGGAGACATTTTCGAAGTAGCCGAGGTTGTACGCAACCTCACGATTAGGGAAAATGATAAAGGTCTCTCCACAGGCGAGAGGAAGATGCTGGATACAGCCAGGCAGATTCTCATCAGTGAGCTGGTGATCGCGGAAGATGCCAGCGAGGAGGCGATTGTGGAGACCATTTCGGGATGCTTTGAACAGTAGGGAGGTGGCGGTCCTTTAGTAATCGGTGCTGGACAGGATGTTCATCGAAAAAAGAATACCTAAGGAAAAACAGGAAATACTATAACTTGAACGAGCTAAACTATCGCATGCATTGAAAAAAGTGGGAGGTGAAGCGAAGTTTGGTGATATTCGTTAGGGTTGTATTTGCTGCCATTGGCGCGGTTCTCGGTTATTCTGGGGCATTACTTGTGCATAATTCGGGCGCCATGGCTGAATTCATCGACAAGAGTTATGTAGTGGGTCTGTTTATTTTCGTTGGTTTTCTAGTCGGTCTTGCGGTTGGTCCTGCAGTGGGGCGAGGGCTGGGGACAGGAAGCAAAAAGTTGACCCGGACTTTACTTAAGATACCCACACATGAGCTCCTCGGTGGGGTGCTTGGTCTGGTGAGTGGTTGGATTGTTGCGCTGGTTATTTCTATTCCTTTACTTAAGATCCCCTATGTAGGAGACTATCTCCCGATCATACTTGGAATCGTGTTAGGATATCTAGGGTTTGTGGTGGGGCTGAGGAGAACGGACGAACTCACCCATGGGTTTTCCCGTTCGCGGAGGTCGTTGTTGAACTCGAGCACAGCCTCGAAGGCGACAGCGAAAATACTTGATACGAGCGTCATTATTGATGGAAGGATTTCCGACATCACGAAATCGGGGTTCTTGGAAGGCGATTTGATCGTACCCGGATTTGTCCTGGAAGAGTTGCAGCATATTGCTGATTCATCCGATGTACTGAAGCGCAATCGCGGCCGACGGGGGTTGGATATACTCAATAAGATCCAAAAGGAGCCCTACGCCAACGTGCGCATTGTGGAGGAAGACTATGGTGATATCAGCGAAGTAGACACCAAGCTGGTGAAACTTGCCAAGGATATGGGGGGCAAGGTTGTCACTAACGATTACAACTTGAACAAGGTCTGTGAGTTGCATGGTGTAGCCGTTTTAAACATTAACGAGCTGGCCAACTCTGTCAAACCCGTGGTGCTGCCCGGTGAAGAGCTTAAGGTCCATGTGATTAAGGATGGCAAAGAGCAGGGTCAAGGCGTGGGATACCTGGACGATGGGACCATGATTGTGGTGGATGGCGGTCGCCGCTTTATTGGGCAGACGGTGGCGGTTTTGGTCACCAGTGTTCTCCAAACAGCCGCCGGTCGTATGATTTTTGCCAAACCGAAAGCGATGGAGCGGGCATTATAAGATTATACGATGGAAAGGGCCTGATGCGAGCATACATCGGGCCTTTTTTTGAATTGACCAAAAGGAGTTGGTGCCATGAGCGTGGCAGTTGTCTTGGCCGCAGCGGGTTCAGGGAGCCGCATGGGGGCTCCAGGCAATAAAGTGCTTTTGTCGTTGGATGGAAAACCTGTCCTCTCCCACAGCCTGGATTGTTTTTCTGTGATGGATGAAGTGTGTGAACTGGTCGTCGTGACAAGGGAGGTCGATCGCCAAGCGGTCAGCGAACTGGTGCATCAAGCGGTTCCCGACAAGAAAACCCAGGTAGTCTTGGGCGGGGCAAGCCGGCAGGACAGCGTTTATTTGGGCCTCCTGGCCCTAACCACCCCTGCTGAGTGGATTGTCATTCACGATGGTGCCAGACCCTTTATCACCCCAGGCCTGGTCCGCAAGGGACTACGGGCTGCCCAGGAGCACCGGGCTGTGGGTATAGCGGTTCCTGTGAAGGACACCATCAAGAAGGTTCAGGATGGCTTCGTCTTGGAGACACCGGATCGCGCAGAACTTTGGGCCATGCAGACACCGCAGATCTTTGCCCGGGACCTGATCTTGCAGGCTTACGCGTGGGCCCAGGAAGAGGGCCTCAGTGTCACTGATGACTGCTCTGTGCTGGAAGCTTTTGGGCATCCTGTGCACATCGTGCCGGGAGAATACGCCAACATCAAGATCACGACGCCCGATGACTTGCCGCAATCGACAGCGTTTTCCGTGGGCTTTGGCTACGACGTGCACGCTTTGGCGGCCAACCGGCCTCTGATCCTAGGCGGTGTTCTCATTCCCCATGACAAAGGGCTGTTGGGTCACTCGGATGCTGATGTGCTAACCCATGCTCTCATGGACGCCCTGCTCGGTGCCATGGGAGGCGGAGATATTGGCGAGCTCTTTCCCGATACCGACCCCAAGTACAAAGGGGCGTGCAGTATTGACCTGTTGAAGCAGGTCCTTGTGATCATGGAGGATAGGCAATTTACACTTGGGAATCTGGACATCACAGTCATGGCCGAGAAACCCAAGCTTAAGACGTGGAAGACTTCGATCAAATCAAAGCTGGCCCAGGTGCTGGCCATCGAGGAGAGCCAGATCAATCTCAAAGCTACCACCACGGAAGGATTGGGTTTTGTGGGACGGGAGGAAGGCATCGCGGCCCAGGCGGTCGTTCTCTTGCGATCGAATTAATTAAGAAAGTGGCCCCTTCAAAATTGGAGGGGCTTATGGTATTATTAAACATATTGTAAAGAAACTGGGATTATTTCAAGAAAAGTCCATGGAGGGGGAATCGGTCTGTGACCCTAGTATGTCCATTTGGCACCCATCGAGTGTTGGAGCCCCCCGGCGCCCTTCCGCAGGGAGCCACACGTCTTGACAACCGTATGGAGATTCGATCGAACGAGATATTGGTCGATGTGGAAACATTGAACATCGATTCGGCTAGCTTTACGCAGATTCGCAAAGAGGCCGAGGATGACAAGGGACGAATTGCCGAGATTATGCTCGGCATCGTGGCCAGCAGAGGCAAACATCATAATCCTGTGACTGGATCGGGAGGAATGTTTATCGGTACTGTCCGATCCATTGGTCCCGATCTCCGGGAAAGGGATTTGCGTGTTGGCGATCGCATTGCATCCTTGGTCTCTTTGACTCTAACACCCCTTGTGATTGAGGCCATTACGAACATGGATCTGGAGACCGCTCAGGTCGATATAGTGGGGAAAGCGATACTTTTCGCCAGCGGCATTTATGCCGTGCTGCCTGAAGACCTCCCGCAGAAACTGGCCTTGGCAGCCCTGGACGTGGCGGGCGCACCAGCCCAGACCGGCAAACTGGTCAAGCCTGGAGACAGCGTGCTGATCGTGGGGGCCGGGGGGAAATCGGGCACTCTTTGCCTCCATGAAGCGAAGAAGCGGGCGGGCGTTTCAGGACGAGTGATTGCCATGGACTATGGTCCCGCTGCGCTGGAGCGGATCGGGGAGCTGGAATTGGCCGATGTCATCCTCAACGTGGATGCAACGAAGCCGGTAGACTGTCTTCGTGCGCTGCAGGACGCTTGTGGAGGTCGCCTGGCGGATCTCACCATCAATTGTGTCAATATTCCCCAGACCGAGATGGCCTCCATCTTGTGCACCCGGGACGGGGGTACTGTGTACTTTTTCAGTATGGCTACAAGTTTCACCGCCGCAGCCTTAGGCGCGGAGGGTGTGGGCAAGGACGTCAAGATGCTCATTGGCAATGGCTATACCAAGAACCATGCCCAGATCACCCTGGACATCCTGCGCGAAAATCCCAAACTGCGCGCCTTATTCTCGGAAATCTATGTCTAACCAGGAGTGGTCGCGGTGTTTGTAAAGGAGATCTTGGACCGCCAGTTCCGATCAATCTCAGTCATTGGAATGGGTAAGAATACGGGGAAAACCTTCTCCTTTACCCAGCTCCTGCTGGACGCAGGCCGTTTGGGTCTGCAGGTGGCCATGACCACGATGGGGCTCGACGGGGAGGAACGTGACAGTTTGTTTGGCCATGATAAGCCAAGAATCACGGTGCGCTCCGGTCAAATCGTAGCCAATGCCAAGGCGCTGCTTCTCGATAGCGGCTTGGACTGGGAAATCGTAGGAACGACCGGTATTATGACTCCTTTAGGAGAAGTTGTCCTAGCCCGTGCTCTAAGTACGGGCAAGACTATCTTAGCAGGCCCGGGTACCCGCCATGGATTAGCCATGGTCAAACGTAAGCTGGAGGCGATGGGGATCGATCTCTTTCTGGTGGACGGCGCCATCGATCGCCGTTCCCTTGCTGCCCCCATGGTCACGGACACGGCGGTGCTTGCTGTGGGAACAGAGATGAGCCACGACCGCACCGAGTTGTTGGAGAAGCTGAAACTGCAATTGGAGATACTCACCCTGCCCGCCTTTGTTCATCCAGGTGCAGATAGTTTGCGCAAGCTGGGAGGAAGTACTAAGCTTGCTTTCCTCGGAGCCCGGGACGTCCAGGGTGTCCTGGGGCAGAAGGATGTTTTTCAACACAGTGAAGTGCTGCCCAAAAAGATCAATCCAGAAACAACAGCAATCTATCTGCGCGGTATGCTCACCAATGATCTGCTGGCCAAGGTTTTGTCCGCTGTCCCCAGGAAAGCAGGGTTCGTCCTGGTCGCTTCTGATCCCAGCTGCGTTTTTTTGAACAGACGGAGTCTGAACAAGCTCCAAGCGGATCAGGTCTTCCTGCATGTACTGGATCCCATCCAGATCAGTGCCGTGACCGTGAACCCCTTGAGCACAAGCTACGGCCATGCGGACCCCCTTCGCCTGCTCCGGGATGTGGGACAAGCAGTAGCTCCCCTTCCCTGTTACGATCTGGGGCTGGGGCTTCGCTACGAGCCGGAGAAGGAGGGTTTTGATGCAGTTCCTTGATACACAGACCCGCAACCAGTTGGGCTTTGATCAGGTATGGTCTCGCCTTGAACCCGTATCGCCTTTGGGTAGGGCCAGGCAGCGCCGGGCTGTCGCTTTCGCACCGGAGGACAGGGAAGGTCTCCAAGCAGAGTTGGAGCGGGTTGAGCAAATTTGCCTAGCTTTGCAGTCCGATCCTAAGGCCGCCGATGGACTTCGCTATCTGCTCGGTATGGTCAGGGACATCCGAGGGTGTCTGGAACGCAGTAGGCAAGGCTCTGTGCTGGATGATGTAGAGTTCTATGCGATCAAAAAGCTCCTCTTGATCGTGGAGCAGATCCAGACCGAACTGGAGCGCTTGGGATGGGAGTTCCTGCCTTCCCTGGACCTAGTGCTAGAGTGCCGTCAAGCCTTAAGCGCGGGGCAGGGAAGAGAGGACAGCTTTTATCTGGCCGATGCTTACGACGAAGAATTGGCCCGGATCCGTCGAGAACGGGTCCGTCTAGAAGGCATCATAGCTGATTTTCGCCGCTCGGTTGAAAACAAGATCCTTCAGTCTGTAGGACGCACGCTCACCATGGATGGAAATATTGCAGTGAGCAGAACAGACAGGGACGCACTGAGGCAGCTGGAAGCCATAGAGGAGCTGGAGCAGGTGCGTACAACACCGGATGCTCTCACCTTTGCCTTGGTGGAAGATGCCGGCATGCAGCAGATCAGGCGCGATTTGAGGCAAAGCCGGGAAGAGGAAGAAGCTTGTAAGCAGGCGATTCGTGTTCGCCTTACGGAATGTGTGGCCGCCTTGGCGCCGCGGATACTCTCTGTTTTAGAGCGTTTAGGTTACCTCGACTTGCTGCTGGCCAAGGGAAAGCTATCCTTTGCGATGGGCGGGATCAGACCCTCGCTCTGCCAGGATTCGTGTCTGCGGATAAAAAACGGACGGCACCCCTTGCTCGAGGAAGAGGTGGAGCAAAGGGGGTATACCTATACGCCTCTTTGCGTAAACGTTTGCAGAGGAGTTACCATCATCACTGGTCCCAATATGGGGGGGAAGACGGCCAGTCTGAAGATGATAGGCCTACTTGCGGCCCTCGCCCAGCATGGCCTGTTGGTTCCCGCCGCTTCCATGGAGTTCTCTCCGCGGAGGTTCATCCGGGCCCATCTGACCGCAGCGCAGATTCCCAGGGGATTAAGTGCATTCGCCGGGGAAATTGCTTTTCTAGGCAGAGCTTTGGAACAGGGCCATGGCGAAGGCCTGATTTTGGTGGATGAAATCGCCCATGGCACCGGTCCTGCAGAAGGAGCGGCGATAGCCCAGGCCATCGCAGAGGAATTGAATCGTCAATCCTCTATTACGGTGATTACGACCCATTATCCATCCCTGGCCTGTATGGAAGGGGTCGTCCACCTCCGTGTCCGGGGGCTGGGAAGCGATCCCCTCCAGCAAGGGGATCTGCACACTCTGCAAAGACGCATGGATTACAGGTTGGAGGAAACAGGCCCCCAAGGGGCCATTTGGAGCAGCGCTGCACTTGTGGCGGAAGCAATGGGTTTGGATCGAAAGGTCATCGCCAGAGCTAGAGAACTCCAGGAAAAGAGGGATACAACATGATGAAAGAGCAGCTCTCGCTGGACCAGGGAAAGGTTCGCCAGGCCAGGGAACTGGCACATTCCATTGCTCTTCAGGTACAAGAGGACATTCGGAAGCATACTACCGTGACCATCGAACGTACTGTCGCACGCCTGTTTGGCATTGACGGTACCGATCAAGACGGCATACCCCTCGCCAATATACTGGTGGATCAGGTCAATCGGGCCGGTTTGCTGGATCGGGGTATCGCTTTTTGGCTGGGCAACGCCCTTGTGGCCCTGGGTCAGGCTCCGCAGCAAATTGCGGAGCGATGCGCCGGGGATTTGCGCATCGGTGAGCTTCCTCTCCAGGACCCGCGCAAGGTAGAGGAGGTCTTGGCCCTATACACAGAACGGGCCTTGACCGCCATTTCCAAGCAGCGCCAGAGACGGGAAGAGTACAAGGAGCGCCTGGGTGTAGGGGAGGAACCGCTGAAGTATGTGATTGTAGCCAGCGGTAACATCTTCGAAGATGTTAAGCAGGCCCAGGCAGCCGCCAGGCAAGGTGCTGACATTATTGCGGTGATTCGCACGACGGCACAGAGTCTGCTGGATTATGTGCCCTATGGAACGACAACCGAGGGCTTCGGGGGCACCTATGCCACCCAGGCCAACTTCCAGGTGATGCGCAGTGCCCTGGATGAGGTCAGTGAAGAGGTGGGGCGCTATATTCAGCTGGTCAATTACTGCTCGGGTCTGTGCATGCCGGAAATCGCAGCCATGGGAGCTCTGGAGCGTCTAGATATGATGCTGAACGATGCCATGTACGGCATTCTGTTTAGGGATATCAACATGGATCGCACCTTTGCCGATCAATACTTCTCCCGCATGATCAATGCCTACGCAGGCATCATCATTAACACCGGGGAAGATAACTATCTGACCACGGCTGATGCCTTTGAAAAGGCGCACACAGTCTTAGCCTCCAACTTGATTAATGAACAGATGGGACTGAAGGCTGGTCTGAAGCCTTGGCAACTCGGGCTGGGGCATGCCTTTGAGCTAGATCCCAAGATGAGAAACGGGTTCCTCTATGAGTTGGCTACAGCCCAAACCATCCGGCAGGTTTTCCCTGAAGCGCCCCTGAAGTACATGCCTCCTACCAAGCACATGACAGGCGATATCTTCATGGGTCATGTCCAAAACGCCATGTTTAACCTAGCTTCGGTGCTGACCGGTCAGAGCATTCATCTCTTGGGTATGCTCACCGAAGCCATTCATACACCACACTTAGCTGACCGGATCCTCAGCCTTGAGAACGCCCACTATGTGATGGAGAATGCCCGGGATTTAGCGGGTGAAATTTCCTTTCGGCCCGATGGGATCATCCAGCAGCGTTCCGAGGCCGTTTTGGATCAAGTGGTCTGCTTTTTGCAGGAAATCGCAGGGAAGGGTTTGAAGCGTTCCATCAGTGAAGGATACTTTGCCGACATCAAACGCCCTCTCCAGGGCGGTAAGGGACGAGATGGCGTACTTCGCAAGGGTTTGGATTACCAAAACCCCTTTATGACGAAGATGGGGCAAGAGCTGGGGGTGGATCATGATTAAACCATATGGAGATTCTTGGGGCGATGGACAGGTTCAGCTCAGTTTTACCCTGCCCATTCCAGCGGGGCCAAGGGCCCGGGAAGCAGCTAGGCGTCTGGCTGCCCAAATGGGTTTGGATGACGTTCAAGTGGTGCATATGAAGGACCTCTCCGGCTTCACCTACTTCATCCTCTACGGCAGCTGCCGCCACAGCATAGATTTGGACCAAATTCCCCTGGCAGTGGCAGAGGGGGAGATGATGACCTTTGAGGAGATCAACCACTTTGTCCGGGAACGCCTGGGGCGTAAGGTCGTGGTGGTGGGGGCCTGCACCGGGACAGATGCTCACACCGTAGGCCTCGATGCCATCATGAATATGAAAGGCTATGACGGGGACTACGGGCTGGAGCGCTACCCCATGCTGGAAACCTACAACTTGGGGAGTCAAGTTCAAAACGAGATTCTGCTGCAGAAAGCGATGGAAGTAGGGGCGGACGCTGTCTTGGTTTCCCAGGTGGTCACACAGAAGAACGTACATATCCAGAACTTAACGGAGCTGATCGAAATGGCGGAAGCGGAGGATCTGCGCCGCAGACTGATCCTGATTGTGGGGGGGCCTAGGATTGATCCATCCTTGGCCGCAGAATTGGGTTTTGATGCAGGCTTCGGTCCAGGGACCACTGCTCGCCACGTGGCCACATTCCTTGTTCGGGAATTGGCCAGACGCAATTAAGCTAGTTGTAGAAGGAGGACGCAGTATGGAAAGTGTTATCCGTGTTCGAGTCAGCGCAGCCCAGGCCCACTACGGAGGCCAATTGGTGGACGGTGCTTTTGTCTTGCAGCTCTTCGGCGACTGCGCCACAGAACTTCTCATCCGCCAGGACGGTGACGAAGGCTTGTTCCTAACCTATAGTGAAGTTCAGTTCAAAGCCCCCGTGTTTGCCGGAGACTTTGTTGAAGCAGTGGGGAGGATGACCGAAGTGGGCAACACATCACGGAAGATGGAGTTTACTGCAGTGAAGCAAATCACTCGCCCCGCTGATCACAATTTGGCGCCGTCCGCCATGGATGTGCTGGAGGAGCCCGTTGTTGTGGCCACCGCCAAGGGTGTCTGCGTGGTGCCTCGGGACAGACAGAGAAGGGGGTAGAAAGTGTCGAAGCTAATCATTACCGCAGCTCTCACCGGAGCCGAAGTGACCCGGGAGCAGCAGCCCAATTTACCTATCACGCCGCAAGAGATTAGTGCGGCCGCTTTGGAAGCATATCAAGCTGGCGCGGCCATTGTTCATGTCCATGCCCGCAGGAAAGATGGAAGTCCCACACAGGACAGGGACATCTATGGGGAAATCCAGAGGCTGGTGACAGGAGCATCCCCCCTGATCTTTCAGCCATCGACGGGGGGAGCTACTTGGCACAGTGCCGCAGAGCGCTTGCAGCCCCTTGATCTCAGCCCTGAAATGGCCACCCTTTCCACGGGGACCTGCAACTTCGGCAGAGACATCTTTGCCAATCCGCAGGACTTCTACGAAAAAGCAGCCCGGATCATGCAGGAGCGGGGAGTGAAGCCTGAGTTTGAGGTGTTTGAAGCGGGCATGATTGACAACGCCTTGCGCCTGGTTAGAGACGGCTTCGTTCAGGCGCCTCTCCACTTTAATTTCGTGCTGGGAGTACCAGGTGCCATGTCGGCCAGTGTGCGGAATTTAAGCTTTCTTGTGGATTCCATTCCCCCCGATGCTACTTGGACTGTCTCCGGTATTGGCCGTTTTGAAACGCCCCTGGCCGCTGCCGCCATTGCCATGGGAGGCCATGTCCGAGTGGGCTTTGAGGACAATATCTATTATGGCCGGGGAGAGCTGGCCACAAGCAATGCACAGCTCGTGGCCAGAATCGTGCGCATAGCCAATGAGCTGGGCCGCCAGGTGGCTACGCCCGATCAGGCACGGGAGATCCTGGGCTTAGCGGGGAAAAACGCCTAGAAGGGGGTGACGAAAATTGCCGAAGATTATGTCACAGAAAGAAGTGATCGCGCAAGTACAAGAGGGCAGCACTGTCATGATAGGAGGATTCATGACCTGCGGCACACCAGTCAATCTAGTTCGTGAGCTGGCCTCAAGGGGGCTGCACCATTTGACTGTGATCTGCAACGACACAGGCTTACAGGGAGACGGAATTGGGATGTTGATCACGGCCGATGCGGTGAAGAGGCTGATCGCAAGTCATATTGGCACAAACCCAGAGACAGGCAAGAAAATGATTGAGGGCAAAATCCAGGTTGAACTGGTGCCCCAAGGAACCCTGGCCGAGAGAATCCGCTGTGCAGGCGCTGGCTTAGGAGGGTTTTTGACTCCCACTGGTGTGGGAACGGTGGTCGCGGACGGTAAACAAGAGATGGAGATCGATGGCCGGAGGTATCTACTGGAAAAGGCACTTCATGCCGATGTAGCCTTGATCAAGGCCTGGAAGGCAGATCGCAAGGGAAATCTGCTGTATCGCAAGAGCGCCCGCAATTTTAACCCCTTGATGGCCATGGCTGCACAGACCGTGATTGTAGAGGCAGAGGAGATTGTTGAGGTGGGAGAGCTTGATCCCGATGCGGTGATGACTCCAGGTATTTTCGTAGACTTCTTGACAAAGGGTGTGAGCGTTGATGGATGATCGGCAAAAAAGAGTACTCATTGCCCGCCGCATTGCCCAGGAGCTTGCAGACGGCGACGTGGTCAATTTAGGTATCGGACTGCCCACCCTGGTCGGCGGGTTTATCCCGGATGGGGTCAATGTTACACTGCAATCGGAAAATGGCTTCGTGGGGCTCGGGCCCCATCCCGCTCCAGGTGAAGAGGATGATGACTTGGTCAATGCAGGAGGGCAGCCCGTGACCATTCTTCCCGGAGGTGCGTTCTTTGACAGTGCCGATTCCTTTGCCATCATTCGGGGAGGACATGTGGACGTGACAGTCCTCGGGGCCCTGGAAGTAGATGCCCGGGGCAATCTGGCCAGTTGGATGATACCCGGGAAAATGGTGCCAGGTATGGGGGGAGCTATGGATCTGGTGGTGGGAGCTCGCCGGGTGATTGTGGGAACAACCCACCTAACGAAAAAGGGAGAACCGAAACTGCTCAAAAAGTGCCGTCTACCCTTGACCGCAGTGGAGGTGGTGGATCTGGTGGTTACAGAGATGGCGGTGATTGCGGTGGAGCAGGGCACCATGACTCTCCTTGAGAAGAACCCGAATTATTCAGTTGATGCCATTCGAGCCGCGACCGATGCACACCTGGAGCTCTCTCTAGAACTGCGTGATATGGATCTGGCGGGGCTAATGTAGACGGAGGATGAGGAGGTTTTTGCTTTGAGAAATGAGCAACCCTGGCAGCGCTGGAACTGCACGGAAATCCAATGGAATGATTGGCATTGGCAAGTGCGCAACCGCATCCAGTCTGTTGAAGAACTGGACAGCATTTTGGCCCTTTCACCCCAAGAAAAGACCGATATTGCCAAGGTCCTGGAGATTTTCCGGATGGGCATAACTCCCTACTATGCATCCTTGATGGATCCTCATGATCCCAGCTGTCCAGTTCGTCGCCAGGCTGTGCCCACCATCGCCGAAACCATGACAGGGACATGGGACATGCAGGATCCGTTAGATGAGACCAAGGATTCGCCGGTACCTGGGCTAACCCATCGCTATCCCGATCGCGTCTTGTTTTTGATCACCGATCAATGTTCGATGTATTGCCGCCACTGTACCAGACGCCGTTTTGCGGGCCAGAGCGATGCCGGATTGGCCTGGGAGCACATTGAACAGGGGATTGAATATGTCAGACAGACCCCGGCTGTGCGCGATGTGCTGCTATCGGGGGGCGATGCACTGCTGATGGGGGACCATAAGCTGGAGGAAATCATCAAACGTCTGCGAGCTATTGGCCATGTTGATGTCATTCGCCTTGGAACCCGCACTCCTGTGGTTATGCCCCAAAGGATTACCGACGACTTGGTCAAAATGCTGAAGGCATATCATCCCATTTGGCTCAATACGCATTTCAACCATCCCAAAGAGATCACCCCCGAATCCACAGAAGCCTGCGGGAAACTGGTTGACGGAGGCATTCCTGTTGGAAACCAGACCGTGCTGCTGCGGGGTGTCAACGATAATCCCCAGGTGATGCAGGAACTAATGCTCGCCTTGGTGCGTATTCGAGTCCGTCCCTATTACATTTATCAATGCGACTTATCCATGGGGATCGAGCACTTTCGGACCAAGGTGTCCAAGGGTCTGGAAATTATGGAAGCTTTGCGCGGCCACATTTCCGGTTATGCTGTTCCCACCTATGTCGTGGACGTACCGGGGGGAGGAGGCAAGACGCCGGTTATGCCCCAGTATTTAATCAGCATGTCCCCGACAAAAGTGGTGCTGCGCAACTATGAAGGAGTGATCGCCACGTATGCCGAGCCCCAGTATATTGATGATGGTTGGGAAAGGGAAAACGGGTACGAGGTGAACTACACGGGAGTGGCGCAGCTCCTGGAGGCTAAGGAGAATCGTTCCATTGAGCCGGCGAACCTGGAACGGAGGCGGCGCAATGCCAAAGGTAAGAAGAAATTACGATAAGGGAGGCGCAACATGGGAGACGTAGTGATCATTAAAGCGGTAAGGACAGCCATAGGAAGCTATGGTGGGAGCTTGAAGGATCTGCCAGCTGCGGATTTAGCTTCCATCCTGATCCAGCATATCCTGGAGGATACCGGGATTTTGCCGGAGGAGATCGATGAGGTGATTTTGGGAAATGTGCTGCAGGCAGCGTGCGGTCAAAACCCGGCGCGCCAAGCTGCCATCAAGGCCGGCGTTCCAGCAAGTGTCCCCGCATATACCGTGAACAAGGTCTGTGGATCAGGATTGAAGACGGTGGGGTTAGCTGCCCAGGCCATTCGGGCCGGTGACGGTGACATCTATGTGGTGGGCGGAATGGAGAATATGAGCCGTGCGCCCTATGCCCATATGCAGTCTCGCTGGGGAGCACGTATGGGACATACTGAACTGAAGGACGTCATGATTGAAGATGGCTTGTGGTGCGCGTTCAATGACGTACACATGGGTATTACTGCGGAGAATATTGCAGACCGCTGGAGTATAAGCCGCAGCGAGCAGGACGTTTTTGCCGCGGAAAGTCAGCAGAAGTTCCAGGCCGCTCAGGCTGAGAACCGCTTCGCGGGGGAAATCGTTCCAGTGATCATTCCACAGCGCAAAGGGGATCCCGTACGCTTTGACAAAGACGAATACCCTAGAGCAGGCGTGACCGCGGAAGGCTTAGCAAGACTGCGGCCTGCTTTCAGGAAAGACGGAACGGTGACCGCAGGCAACGCTTCGGGCATCAATGACGGTGCCGCAGTGCTTCTGGTTATGTCCCGGGAAAAAGCCGATGTCCTGAATCTCAAACCCATGGCCCGTATCTTGAGTTATGCTGCTTCAGGGGTTGATCCTGCCATCATGGGCATGGGGCCCGTTGAGGCCAGTCGCAAGGCGTTGGCCAAGGCCAACTTGGGGGTGGAGGATCTGGATTTGATTGAGGCCAATGAAGCCTTTGCTGCCCAGTCCTTGGCTGTAGCCAGAGAGCTGAACTTGGATCGGGACAAAGTCAATGTGTATGGCGGCGCCATTGCCTTAGGACATCCCATTGGGGCCAGCGGTGCCCGCATTTTGGTCACTTTGCTCCATGCTATGGAACAGAGGGATGACAGGCTTGGCCTAGCCACCTTGTGCATCGGCGGCGGGCAAGGCTATGCCGCGGTTGTGGAGCGGCTGTAGCTTCTAGGAAGTAGAGGGAGGTGTGAGTACATGATCATAGGTGTGATTGGTGCAGGTACCATGGGCAATGGGATAGCCGAAGCTGCGGCCCACGTCGGGAAGGTCATCCTGGTTGATGTTGATCAGAAACGGGCTGATCAAGGTTTGCAGGCCATTTCCAAACGACTGAACCGCCAAACGGAGAAAGGGCGCATTGACACCGCAGAGCGGGATGAAATTCTCAGCCGGATCACAGCATGCGCGGATTTGCAGAGTCTGGAAGAGGTGCAGATTGTGGTGGAGGCCGCTTCGGAAGATTTAGGTGTCAAACAGGATATTTTTACCGCTTTAGCCAGGATTTGCTCCGAAGACTGTATCTTGGCCACAAATACCTCGGCCTTGAGCATCACGGCTATTGCAGCCGGCGTAACCAGGCCTGACCGGGTAATCGGTCTTCATTTCTTTAATCCCGTCACCGTCATGAAGTTGGTGGAGCTGGTGCAAACTCCCTTCACGTCCCCAGAATGTGCCGCCTGGAGCAAGGATTTTGTAGAATCTCTAGGTAAGACAGCGGTCTGTGTGGAGGAATCCCCCGGCTTTGTCGTCAATCGACTTCTGATTCCCATGATTAATGAGGCCGTCTTTTTATTGGCGGAGGGTGCGGCCTCCGCAGAGGATATTGATACCGCCATGCGTCTTGGAGCCAATCACCCCATGGGACCTTTGGCCCTGGCGGACCTGGTTGGTCTGGATATCTGTCTAGCTATTATGGAAACCCTCTATGGGGAGATGGGTGATCCGAAGTTCCGTCCAGCACCACTTCTACGCAAGATGGTTCGGGCGGGACATTTGGGGAGAAAGACGAAGAAAGGCTTTTTTGACTATCATTAAGCCTTGGGAGGTCATTATGCGTCTACAGTGCTTCGATTTGCGTGTTCAGAAAAAGTGGGCCCTCCTGGAGATGGCGCGCCCGGAAAAACTGAATGTGATTGATCAGCTCATGTTGTTTGAATTGGAGGAGGTTCTCACCTCCCTCAGGCTGCACAAGGTGAAAGCAGTTGTCCTCACAGGACAGGGAAAGGCCTTTGCTGCGGGAGCCGATGTCGCCGCCATGGCCGAGATGGACTCACAGTCGGCGCAAGAGTTTTCTGCCCTGGGGAACAGGATCTTTCAGCTGATGGAAGACCACCCTGCAGTCTTCATTGCTGCTGTGAACGGTTATGCCTTGGGGGGTGGATTGGAGCTGGCCTTAGCTTGCGATCTGCGCATGGCGTCCAGCAAGGCTGCCTTTGGCCAGCCCGAAGTGAACCTGGGGATTATTCCCGGATTTGGAGGAACGCAGCGCTTGCCCCGCCTGGTGGGTGCCGCCAAAGCCAAGGAATGGATTTTCACCGGGCGGCGTTTTTCAGCCCAGGAGGCGCTGGAGGCAGGGCTCGTCTCTAAGGTTCTGCAGCCTGAGGAGCTTCTCGAGGAGGCCTGTGCTCTGGCGGAGGAGCTCGGTTGGAAATCGGCTCCCATTCTGAGTTTGGCCAAACAGGCTGTGGCCGCGTCTGGAACGGGTATACAGGAAACACATGGCCAGAGGGAGGCGGCCCTGTTCGGCAAGTGCTTTGCCACGGAGGATGGACCGGAAGGACTGCAAGCCTTTCTGGAAAAGCGAGATCCCGTATTCCATGACCGCTGACGGCTGCGCCGACGGCTTCCGAGAAGGTGCAGAGCCTGACAGTTGACTTGATGTGCCAGTTTGCATATAATGGGCATAGAATTTAAGACTGGATATGACGGGGAGAGTAACGGAGAGTCCTTCCAGGAAGGGCAGGCCTCGCAGAGAGGAATACATTTGGTGGGAGTATTCTGTGGTCAACTCGGTGATATGCACCCCTGATCCTCCGCCTGAAATCGCCTGGGCGCGAGAGTAGGAGTGGACGGCTAGTGCCCGTTATCGCGCCATGAGTGCTGTCTATATCTGGCTGAAGAGCTAGATCTAGATCAGAAGCAGAGTGGAACCGCGGCCCTCGTCTCTGTAAGAGATGAGGGTCTTTTTACTCCGTTCGCTGGGAGGCGAGAAGATGACCAAGATTCAAGTTTACAACACCCTAAGCCAGACCAAGGAGGAGTTTGTCCCCCGTGAGCCGGAGAAAGTGAGTATTTATGTCTGCGGCGTTACTCCTTACTCCGATACACACCTAGGACATGCCCGGCCCAGTGTGGTTTGGGATGTGATCAAACGCTTCCTGCGCATGCTGGGTTACGAAACCTATCATGTTCAGAATTTTACGGACGTGGACGATAAGATTATTGCCCGTTCCCTAGAGGAAGGGGTGCCTGCACTGGAGCTCTCCAAACATTACATTGCCGAGTATCTGGCCAGCATGGATGCTCTAGGGGTGGAGCGGGCTGATGTCTATCCCAAGGTGAGCGAGCACATGTCGGAGATTATTGAGCTGGTGGACGCCTTGGTGCAAAAAGAACATGCTTACTCGGCAGGAGGCGATGTGTTTTTCCATGTGGCCTCGTTTCCCCAATACGGCAAACTGAGCAAACAGAAGTTGGAGGAACTGAGGCAGGGGACGCGGTTTGATGTAGATCCCTCCAAGCGGGACCCCGCTGATTTTGCTTTGTGGAAGGAAGCCAAACCCGGTGAACCAAGTTGGGTCAGTCCCTGGGGTGAGGGTCGGCCCGGCTGGCACATTGAATGCTCCGCTATGAGTCTAAAATACTTGGGTGCGGCCTTTGATTTCCACGGTGGAGGCAATGATCTGATCTTCCCCCACCATGAGAATGAGATCGCTCAGTCCGAAGCGGCCACTGACAAGGAGCTTGCCCGGTATTGGGTGCACAATGGCATGGTCAACTTCAAAGATGCCAAAATGTCCAAGTCCATCGGTAATGTCATTTCCGTGAAGGAACTGGTCAAGAGGTATCCCCGGGGCTTACTCCGCTTTTACCTGCTTTCTACACATTACCGTTCCAGTCTGGAGTTTTATGACGGTAAACTGGACGAAATGCGGCGGGGTTGGAGCCGTCTGAACGATGCGGTGCTTAACCTGGAGAGCGATCTCCCCCATGCGGTCCAAGGGGAGTTGAGTGACCTTGATCGGGAGACACTGCAGACACTAGATCGCCTGGAACGGGATCTTGTGGCGGCCCTGGCCGACGACTTTAACACAGCCATGGCCTTCGGTTTCCTTTTTGATCTGGTCCGGGAGATCAATGCCTACAGGCATAAGCAGGCTAACCAGCATGAGGTGCTGCAAAAGGCCCTGAAGATACTGAAGCTCTATGCTGGAGACATCCTCGGTGTGCTGCATTTGGAACAGGGCGAGCGGGACGGTTTGGTCGACTCCTTGCTGGATGTACTCTTGGGTTTAAGGGAAGAACTGCGCCGCCAGAAGAACTTCACATTATCTGATCAGATCAGGGACCAATTGAGCCGGCTCGGTGTAACGATCGAAGATACACCACAGGGTCCTAGATGGAAGGTGTAAATGGGTGTTTATTGATCCCAAACTTGATCCCAAAGAACTGTCACCCCTTGTCCTGGCCTATGTGGGAGATGCCGTGTATGAGCTGTACATTCGCACACGACTGGCTGGGTACCCAGCCAAAATGCACAAACTGCATCGTATGGCCGTGAAGTATGTTCAAGCGTCCAAACAGGCGGAGATAGTTCATCGCTGGGAGCCGGAATTAACCGAGGACGAAAGGAATCTCGTCCGCCGAGGTAGAAATGCCAAAGGGGGGAGTTCCCGCCATGGTGATGTTGTCGACTACCGCTACAGCACAGGCTTGGAAGCTCTGCTCGGATACTTGTATTTAACAGGTCAAGAGGAACGTCTCCAGGAGCTTTTGAGCGAGATTGATCCCACGGAGCCTTAAGGAGGATGGATATGCAGGTATTAAACAATGGATTTGTCCGTTTGGTAGAACACATGGGTGGTGACCAGGCTGTTATCCGTAACGCACGGCGCTGCTATCGCAGTGAGTCGAAGTCGGAAAATGCAGACCGCCAGCTGCTTAGGCATCTGCTGAAAGGGGGACACAAGACCCCCTTTGAAGCGATGGTCTTCACCTTTGACGTAAAAACCCCCCTCTTTGTGGCCCGGCAATGGTTTCGCCACCGGATGGGCTCCTACAATGAAGAATCCCTTCGTTACTGTGTTGCTCTGCGGGATTACTACATTCCTGAAGATCTTGAGGGAGATTTGCGCCAGGCCTGGATTAGGCAGAACGAGGCCGCCTTTGACTTTTACGAGGAGCTGGTGAACGGTCCCCACAAAATGGTGAAAGAGCAGGCCCGGAGCATTTTACCCATCGGTATCTATACCAGCTTTTTCTGGACAGTCAACGGCAGTTCCCTCATGAACTTTCTCTATCTGCGTTCGGACAAGCATGCCCAGTATGAAATTCGCCTCTATGCGCAGGCTATTTTAGAATTGGTGAAGGAAGCAGCCCCCATCTGCTTTGACGAGTTCGAAAGAGAGGTATTGAAAAACGGTGGGTGAGGTATACGGACGGCAACCTGTCCTGGAAGCCTTTCGTTCGGGAAAGGAAATCAACAGACTGCTGATCGCCAGAGGTCAAAGACAAGGATCGATTCGGGCGATCCTGGCACTGGCCAAAGAACAGGGTGTCGTGGTGCAAGAAGTAGAACGCACTGTACTGGACAGCCTGACGGAAAACGCCAACCACCAAGGTGTTCTGGCCCAGATCGCCGCCACGGTCTATCTTGAGCTGGAGGATCTATTGGCCAAGCCGCGCAACCCCTCTTGGGCACCATTCTTGGTGCTCTTGGACGGTATTCAGGATCCCCACAATCTGGGCTCCATCATCCGCAGCAGCGAGGCCATGGGAGTAGACGGGGTGATCATTCCCAAAAGGCGGGCGGTGGCGGTAACCGAGACGGTGATGAAGTCTTCAGCGGGAGCGGCCAACTATGTGCCCATCTGCCGCGTGGGAAACCTGGCCGTTACCATCGAGACCCTCAAGGAGGCCGGCTACTGGATTATTGGGGCAGATATGGCAGGGGACTCCTGTTTTGCCCAGGACTTAGCAGGACCCATTGCACTGGTAATTGGAGGAGAAGGCTCTGGCTTGAGCCGCCTGGTGAAGGAGAAGTGCGATCTGCTTTCCTCCGTTCCCATGCGGGGTCAGGTCAATTCTTTGAATGCTTCGGTCGCGGCGGCGGTACTGATGTTTGAGGTGGTGCGGCAAAGGTCGTGTGTACCTTGACCCCCTTTGGCCCTTAGTGTATAATGGTTTTGTGCCAGTGGGACAAACTGTTTGCGGTTAACTTGGGGTGGAGGCGATCGATGGTGAGTGCTAATGCACCGAAAAAGTATTTCGATATGTACGAAAGTCTGAGCGACGAAGAGATTGTTCAGTTGGCTCGGGATCGCAGCGATCAGGCCTTAGAGCATTTGATTAATAAGTACAAGAACTTCGTACGGGCCAAAGCACGTTCGTATTTTCTAATTGGAGCCGATCGGGAAGACATCATTCAGGAGGGCATGATTGGACTGTACAAAGCTATTCGGGATTTCCGCCCTGATAAACTGGCCTCCTTTCGAGCCTTTGCAGAATTATGTATTACTCGTCAAATCATCACAGCCATCAAGACAGCTACCCGCCAAAAGCATATTCCCCTCAACTCTTATGTGTCCTTGAACAAGCCCATTTACGACGAAGAGTCGGATCGCACTCTGCTCGATGTGATTTCCGGTTCGAAAGTGACCGATCCGGAGGAACTGGTGATTAGTCGAGAAGAATTTGTGGATATTGAAAACAAGATGGTGGAGTTCCTGAGCGAACTGGAGTGGCAGGTGCTCATGTACTACCTCGAAGGTAAGAGCTACCAAGAGATCGCCGACGAACTGGGGCGCCATGTGAAGTCTATCGATAACGCCCTGCAAAGGGTGAAACGTAAGTTAGAACGGTACTTGGAGAAACGCGAGAGCATTCATTAATTGGATTTTGGTCCGAATTTCGTCAATGGCTTTTTCCCCAAACCTGTTGACAAGAAGAAATTTGGTTGCTATACTCTTAATTGTCGCCGGTGTAGCTCAATTGGCAGAGCACTCGACTTGTAATCGAGAGGTTGTGGATTCGATTTCCTCCACCGGCTCCAATTTGGATCATTTTATCGTGGAGGGATACCCAAGCTGGCCAAAGGGGGCAGACTGTAAATCTGTTGGCAACGCCTTCGAAGGTTCGAATCCTTCTCCCTCCACCACTTTCCTAAAAACACCGCGGGGTGGAGCAGTCTGGTAGCTCGTCGGGCTCATAACCCGAAGGTTGTCGGTTCAAATCCGGCCCCCGCAACCATGTTTTCCTAGCCGTCAGAGAGAATCTGGTGGTTTTTTGTTGCATGACAGTGAGACTCCCATACTATAGGCTGAGAGCAGTAGGTGGGAGGCCGGACTATGTTGTGGGCCCTGATCAGTGGTTTGTCAATTACATGTGTTTTTCTGTGGCTGCTCCCGCTGTGGCTGGTGTGGCCGGTAGGGGTGTTGTTTTCCATCTATCTGGTAACACTAATCCAGAGACAGAGAGGTCCGAGGATTAGTGATGAGCAAATTCTAGCGGTCTTGGTTGGCGCCTGGCTTGCGCTGTGCTGCGGAATGTGGCTTTTCTTGGTTTATTAGAAGGAGTTCTCTGGCAGTTGACGAATCATACCGTGATCAAGAATTACGATTTTTTCCCGGGAGGAGTGGAAGTTCAAAATGGCAAAGCAAAAGTTTGAAAGAACGAAACCCCACGTCAACGTGGGTACCGTAGGTCACGTTGACCATGGTAAGACCACTACAACTGCGGCAATCACCATGCTGCTCGCCCGTGGCAACCAAA
>DUPN01000023.1 GCA_012838305.1 Bacillota bacterium
TGTAGTTGTTCTGTGATAATGTCATGCTTGTTCTATTCTGGTAAAATGTCACCTATGAGAGAGGAAACGTTTACCATGACCGAGCAAGAACTGAAGAAGTTAAGAGTTATCGATCTAGCTATCTCCAGCAGCATTACAATTGGGAAAGCCTCAGAGTTGCTCAATCTCAGTGAACGCCAAGTTCTTAGGCTGAAAAAAGGAGTGAAAGAATATGGTCCGGCGTTCATCATCCACAAAAACAAAGGCCGTCAACCTGCACACGCCATCCCAGACAACCTAAAGGAGAAGATAGTCACACTCAAACAAGACAAAAGGTATGTTAAAGCCAACTTCACCCATTTCAAAGAACTGATCGAGGAGCATGAGCAGATTAACGTGAGTTACCCCACTGTGTATCGCACTTTATCGCAGGCTGGATTCGCGAGCCCAAAGAAGAAACGCAAGAAAACAAATCATCGTCGCCGCAAAAGAAAGGAGCAAGCGGGTCTATTAGTCCAGGTCGATGCATCTCCCCATAACTGGTTTGGAGATGTCATTACATCTCTTCACGGCGCGATTGACGATGCGACGGGAAGAATCTGCGCCCTCCATTTCGAGGAAACCGAATGTCTCATAGGCTACTTTGAAATGGCCGAGCAGATGCTCAACCGCGAGGGCCTTCCCCTCAGTATTTATAACGATCGCCACACGATATTCAAATCGCCTAAGGCTAACGAAGTCTCCTTGGAGCAACAACTGGAGGGAAAACAGGTAAACCTAACTCAATTCGGCCAAGCCATGGAAGAACTTGGAATCCAGGTCAAATTCGCTAAAACTCCTCAGGGTAAGGGACGAATTGAACGACTCTGGGAAACGCTGCAAAGCAGACTACCGGTGGAGCTAGAACTTCGTGGCATCACCACAATTGAGGCTGCCAATGACTTCCTGCCTGAGTACATGGATAAGTTCAGCAGGATGTTTGAAGTCGAACCAGCGAACCCTGAAAGCGCCTTCCTCCCATTAGCTGATCATATCGACCTCGGGGAGATTCTCTGCATCAAACAGCAACGCGTTGCCTCCGATGGTAACGGCTTTTCCTATGGCGGAAAATATTATCAGCTCATGACTGGAAAAACAAGAGCCTCGGTACCTCGCAAAGCCAAAATTACGGTCCTAGACAACCACAAGAGCGGCTTGAGGGCTCGGTACAATGGGGTGGTATACGAAACTAAGCTTTTGGACGAGAGACTACGGAAAAAGGCTGTAGAGAAGCCAAGGCAGGATTCAAAAGTACGACAGCCAACACGCCCTGCAGACGACCATCCATGGAGGATGCCCAAAGAAAAAAGACCCAAGCTCTTTTACGATGAGACCGATAGAGAAGTTCTCGACGCCCTCTTCGAGTCACCACGAGCCTGGGGTAGTACAACTATCGATAAGATCATACCCCGGTAGGCTCTTTTTATCAACACCAACTGGCGGGGCGCCACCCTGCCACGCAAATATCCAAGTGACATTTTCACTGAATAAAACTCAGCGATTTGGGTGACATTTTCTCAGACTATTGACAGCAAAACGAGGCAAGCCGGAAGAAAGTGGTCTGGGGTCTGACCCCCTATTCTACACCGGTCACTTCCACTAACCAGTCTCCCATGACTGTTAAAGCCACAGGGGACATGGTCTCTTCGATCAGGTAATACTCATCGGGCAAACCAAGCTCAGCTGTCTGGAAAAGGTGATTGAGACCGGGCAATTCCAAAACGGTGAAGTCTTGGTTTCCACCTTCCTCAAGGGCCTGCTCAATCAGGGCCAGGTTCGGATCAGCCGGGACTTGCAGATCCAAGCTGCCGTTAATGGCCAGTACCGGGCAATCTACTTCCCGGAGAGCCGGTAGTGGGTCATAGGTCATGAAGAACTGGTACCAAGGCGAAAGCAGTTGACTGATTTGCGCCATGACAGGAGTCTCTAGATCGCCTAAGGCCGCAAACTCCTCTGCGGACAGATGAGCATATGGTGCCAGCAGCACATTTCTCATCTCTTCTACTGCTTGATCCACGTCTTCGACATTTTTGGCGATTGCGAACAGTTCCCGAAGGAGAGCCATCTGCTGGGCTATAACCTCCTCTGGAGCTCCGCTGACCCTAAGCAGTAAATCCGACTGCAGATAACTGAGTTCCTCCCCAGTGACGCCAGGACCGGCCATCAGCACAATGAAGGCCACATCCGAACTAAGGTTAGCAGCCATGGGAGCAACTAAGCCGCCCTCACTGTGACCGATTAAGCCAATCCGTGCAGGGTCGATCTCCGGTCTTGTTTTAAGAAATTCCAAGCCGGCAAGGACATCACGGGTGAAATCTATGGTTGTGGCAGCGGCAAAGTCTCCAGTGGACTCACCTACACCGCGATCATCAAACCGCAATACGGCGATCCCACGCCTGGTGAGATAATCTGCCAGCACGAGGAAAGGCTTGTGACCCATCAGCTCTTCATTACGATCCTGAGGCCCTGAGCCGCTAATTAGCAGCACAGCGGGAAAACGCCCCTCACCTTCAGGCAGCGTCAGGGTACCGGCCAGTTCTATGGCGTCCTCGTCATTAGGGTACCTTACTTCAACTTCACGGTATGGGTAAGGAGGGGTCGGCTCTTGGGGACGATTCGGTCCAGCGAACTCTCCCTGGGTGGCCTGGAGGGTAAGGGGTATTTTCAGGCCGCTTTGCTCCCAGATACCTTCTAGGCTGACTCCATCAGGACCGAGACTCCCTGAATATACACCTGCAATGAGTGCCACATCAAAGACGACAACCCCATCTTCAACCCGGACTTCACTGAGGGGAATGCCTACAGCACCCTGGGCCGGTACATCAAGGGTTCCTAACCAAACTCCGTCTTCACCTGGAGAGATGTGAAAGACCATCTCCAGTTCAGCGCCGGGCATCTCCAAGGCACCTGACCAAGTACCGGCTAGGTCCAGCCCTCCACCTTCTGCCAAGACCGCGAAAGACATCGCCGCCATAATCAACACCATCAACGCCAAGATCCGCTTCAGTCGTCCTTGCATACAATTACTCCTCTCTTTTCACCTTGAGCCTAGAAATCATACTATAATTTCGTCGCGTTTATCGGTCATTCTCCGGCTATACTTAGCTTCATGATGGAACTCCTGATGCGGGAAAGGGGCAGCGCACCTTGCACACGATGCTTACCATTGATAACCAAGGTGGGAACACTTGTGATACCGTACTGTTCAACTAGGCGCAGATCACCTTCCACCGCTTCCGTCGTTTTGGAATCCCTGTAATGGTGCTGCCACTTATCAAAGCCGAGCCCTGCCTCCCTGACGATATCGTCGATTACGTCCTGATCACCGATATCTCGGTTTTGAACGAAAAAGGCGTTCTGCAAGGCGTCAAAAAGATCCCAATACGCTCCCTCTCCAGAAGTGAAAAAAGCAGCCTTACAGGCCAGGAGCCCCTTCATGGATGTGGGGAAAGGGAAGTCCGCTTCGCGCATGCCCTCGATGTTGAAGCGATGCAAGTCATCGATTCTGTTTGCCTGCTCCCAATGGCCCAAAACCTCTTCCTTAGCAGCTTCTCTAGACCCAAACATCCGTTCAAACTCGCCTTCTTCCCTAACCAAGGCAAATGATCGGTGGACAACTTCAACCTCAGGCATTCTCTTGACGAGTTCTCGCATCCTGTAGGACATGGGGAAACAGAAACTACAGATTACGTCGTGAAAAAACTCTATAGTCACTTTGCTGATCGGTCTCACCCCTCTACACCCATTCTAACACAACTCGCACCCTCGGATGTAGGTTAGGAATCTTTTGTCAGACTCAGAGAACAAAAAGGAAGCGGCCAGATTGACAACCCTTTACTAGGATTTCGATGGACCGAAGTCATTTTCATCAAAGCCAAATCGCGATAAAGGGGTGCTAAGCCAGCACCCCTCTTTACTACTCCAGTCTGCGAAGGGATCCTTCGAGTACGGCTCCCTCTTCCACTTCTACTTTTTTACCATGCGTATGGTCCCGGCACGATGTTTGAGCAGCACCAGGGGCTTGGACTGAGCTTGGTAACCTTCCGCGCTCACTTCAACCTTCACAACCCCAAGACGCAGTTCAAAGACAACCTTCCCGGCAGCATCCGTTACCTTCGTTTCCTTGCCGATCACAACATGGGCACCTTCCAGGGGAAGATCGTCTTCGCCGAGAACCGCGATGGTGAGTTGATAGGTCTTGCCAAAACCTATACAACCCGTCAGCAAGGTCACGACGAGGACCAGCAGCACAAACACGATCCCTTTGCTTCGTCTGTTCTTCAATAGCGCACCTCCGTTTTTGCGGGATCACGGTCCCTGCTTGGGGTCAAGTCCCATCCTACTCTAGAATGATAATCCGTCCATCGTCCGGAGCTTCTACTGTACCGTGCTGCAGGATGTAATCTACCATAACGTCCCTGAGCATGATGCCAGTATCAGCCACAAGGGTCGCATTGACAAACACATCATAGCCGTCCCCGCCTGCGGCAATAAAGTCGTTGGTTGCTACTTTGTAGTATCCGCCAGCTGAAAGCCTATTCTCTCCAACCTTAGCGTTAATCACCCGGCCGCCGGGCAGCGCCTTGGGATCAACCTCAAAGCTGATTCCGGATACCTGGAGGAAAGCACCGTTTTGCTCGGGGAAGAGCCGCACGCTATGCTCCAGCGCTTCCAGGAGGTCCATACCCATCATTTCCACAACCACTAAGGTATTGTCAAAGGGTAGCGTATTGTAAACATCGGCTACACGAATCTCTCCCGGGTGAATACTGGCACGTATTCCGCCTCCATTGGTCACAGCAATATCTGCACCAACCGTCTCCCGAATAACGTCCGCTACAAGATTGCCCAGATTGGTCTCTCCCGTCCGTACCGAGGCACGTTCACCATCCCAGCTCACATCACTCTTACCGATCACATTGTTCAGGCGCTCCTGGAGCTGTTCATTCCAATAGTCAACGATTTGCTGTACCCGGGCCTGCTTTTCCACCAAAGCCGTCACAGGCAGAAGGCGGCTCTCATACTCTACAATCTCCCCGCCATCCACTTCGAGGCGCAGGAAGCCGAGGTAATTGGCGTACTCCTGGGTCTGCACCAGCAGTACCCCATTTTCTTCGTGGGCTGCGGGCAGTTTCGTATGGCTGTGTCCGCCCACAATCACGTCCAGCTCGGGCACAGCTTGAGCCAGCTGCAGATCCATCTCATAGCCCAGATGGCTTAAGGCAATGAGGATATCCACCTCAGGCCGAACCGTCTGAGCCGTTTGTTTGGCAATGGCAACGGGATCGTGGAAAATCAGCCCCTGCACATTCTTGGGATGGGTCACGATCGGGGTCTCCTCGGCCACCAAGCCAATGATGCCTACCTTGATACCGTTTACATCTTTGATTAGAGCACTGTAACCGGCAAAGAGAGAACCGTCCTGCCTGGTCACGTTGGCAGCTAAGGTTGGGAAGTTAGCGTCCAAAATGCGCTCTGCTAGGACTTCCTGTCCGTAATTGAACTCATGGTTTCCGGGGGTGAAGGCATCATAGCCCATGACATTCATCACTTCGATGGAGGGCAGGCCCCCGAAGAGATTGTCAATGTTCATGCCGTGCATAGAATCCCCGGCATCGAGCAGGAGGACGTTCTCCCGGCCATACTTGGAACGAACTTCCTCAACCAAGGTCGCCAATCGCACACGACCGCCCTGTTCCAGCTGGAGCCCTTGGGGAAGATGGGATTCCAGACGGGAATGGACATCATTTGTGTGTAAGATAATGATCTCGGCCGCCATAAGCGGCAAGTTGACAGCAAACAATGTGACTAGGACTAAGGCCAGTACAAACCAGGTATTTCTGAATTTGCCTCTCATTACATCGCCTCCCTAAGTTAATTTTTGGCAAGTAAACATTCTACACATCTAGGTCTATCCCTTTAGCCGGAAAGGATTTTGACTGAAATTAGACCGGTATGAAACAGGACTCTGTGGGTTTTTATGGAACTAAAGCTAGTAGGTGGTGTCAGCTGTGCCACCAGAGAGGATGATCACTCCATGCGAAAGTTCGGTATTGTCCTGACCGTTCTGCTCTTAGCTGCAGTGCTCGCTTTAATGCTGGCTAGTGCAGGCATTTTACCTTTTTCCCTGTCCCGTTCCACCAGTAGCACATCCTCCGTGAGCATGCCCTTTCGCAGTTCCCTGGAGGAAGCAACAGACCACGTTGCCGGTGTTCGCCCTAAACTGCAGGCGATAACACCCCATGGCGAAATCCAAGTGCAAGGTGCCGATGTTGAACAGGTGCAAGTCCACATGAAGGTTGAAACCCGTGCTGCTACACCCCTCAGGGCCCAGGAGCTGCTCAAGCAAGTGACCCTGGAGATCACCACCACAGACGAGGAGAACCAAGTGAAGGTTCTCCAGCCCAGAATAGGCAGTAATGAGAGTGTCCGGGCCGATCTCAGCATTTTGGTGCCGCACCAAACGGAACTGGATCTCCAGACCGGCTTAGGGCAGGTGGAGGTAACTGGGATCGAAGGATCCCTGGCCGTCCTCGATCAACTTGGGGCCATCAAGGTGCGCAACTTCAAAGGCGATGCCCACCTAGAAACGTCTTTGGGAAATATCGAGATCTCCCAGTCTGTGCTGGAACAAGAGCTGGTCGCCATCTCCCATCTCGGCGATCTAATCATTGAAGCCAGTCTCGCCCGGCGCAATGTACTGGAAAGCAGTTTGGGCGATCTCACACTACTTCTTTTGCCTGCGGAGTCATATGTATTAGAGGGAAGGATCAGTCTGGGGAAATTCACCATTCTCGTCCCCTTTAAGGGGGAGCAGAGCAGAGAGCGTATTCAAGGAATTGTGGGGGAAGGAGAACAAAGGGGGTCCATCTTTGTGGACCTGTCCCTGGGTTCCTTGGAACTAAAAAATCCAACGAATGGGAGAGATTGATGTGATGTATAATCCGGTCTATTTACCCTTTGTCACAGCCATTGTTCTCACTGCGCTAGTTGTCGCCCTGGTCATTGCTCTAAGGTGGTTCCGCCACAAAGAGTACATGGCTTCCATTGCCCAAGGGCTGTCTCCAAAGCCCAGCCACAGCATGGAGGGGCACAAAAAGAGCCTGTCCGCCGGTCTTATTTTAAGCCTAACAGGTCTAGCCCTGACCATTGGCCTAATCACCTTAGGTGTCGGCCCCTGGCTCTTGTTCGGATTACTGCCCCTCTTCATTGGTCTCGCCTTTGTCTTGGTGAGCCTGGTGCTGGCGCCTGGCAAACCGAAGGAAGAGAAAGCCAAACTGAAAAAGGAAGTGATTCCAGAGATC
Organism: Bacillota bacterium; assembly: GCA_012838305.1. GTDB lineage: Bacteria > Bacillota > Limnochordia > Darwinibacteriales > Darwinibacteriaceae > UBA5420. Next base: position 7,323 of record DUPN01000023.1, read on the forward strand.
ATGCCTGAACCGCAGCTGGCCGCGGCCGAGGCGGGCGTAGCGAAAACTCCGGACGACGCCGGTCTTGAGGAAGAAGACCTCAACGAAGCGGAAGTCGAACAGGAAGAGGAGAACGAAGCCAAGAGAGTCTTTGACTTCAGCCAGGAAGACCTGGACATGAACTAAAAACGAGGTGCGGCCTAAGGCTGCACCTCTTCGTGTTGTTCAGAATAAAGCAGGGGAACATCCACTGCATCTTTAGCCACCAGTAAAACAGCTACATTCCCCACGAGGTTGGGGTTGGAAACAATGGTGAAATCCAGACCTGTCTTGCGGGCGTCCACAATTAGGGGCATGGCCTGGGCCCTGGCCTTTTTGTGAATCACCAGTTCCACTCCTCGGGGGTCCTTCAAAGCAGAGGTCATGACTTGGAGGCCGTCCCTGTTGCGAAGCTGATCAAAGGTCACTGCCTGAATCACCCGCTCTCGGAAAAAGCCCAGAAAGCGTCTCTTTTCATCCGGTCTCAGCTGCGGCGTTCCGTGAATCCCTGTACGTACCGTCTTTTCCAGTTCGCTTGATTTTTTTGAGCTGCGCATCGCATTCCCTCCTCACAAAAAAACACCCGCCAAGGTGTCGCCTGAACCAGTGGTGCCGGGGGAGGGACTCGAACCCTCACGGGCGTTAGCCCAACGGATTTTAAGTCCGTAGCGTCTACCATTCCGCCACCCCGGCGCATCCACGAAATATTATAGACTATTTACACCCCTGCGTCAATGAAAACTGCGGACGGCTGGACCAAGGCGCCGTAAAGCAGATCCCCTGCACTAACGAAGAATCTGGAAAAACCCAAAAGCTCCACGACCTTGACCAACAGGGCAGCGCCGTACATAATCAGATCTTCCCGCCCAGCCTGCAGCGATGGAATCTCCCTCCGCTCCTGCAAGGATAGTCTACCCAAATTGGCAGCGGATTCTCGCACTTCCTCCAGGGAAAAAGAGCACCCGGTCACAGCATCGTCGCTGTACTCGGCCAAATTCAGGAGAATCGCGGCCAGGCTTGTTGCAGTCCCTCCCACAGCCACGAGGTGTCTAGGATTGTACGGAAGACTCTTTTGGGCTAAGGGCGCCAGTACTTTTTCTATCTCCTCTCCCATGGTCCGTGCAGAGTTTCCAAAACGTTCCAGCAGACGTACTGCTCCAACCTGAGCACTGCCCCCACCCCAAAATTCGCCCTCGGGGGTCCCGGTATAGATCTCGGTGCTGCCTCCACCGATATCGGCTACAGTAATTGGGCCCTGCAGATCCCAAGACTGCAGGGAATAAACGGCACCTGCAAAGGACAACTCCCCTTCTTCCGTACCTGACAGAATCCGCACAGGAAGACCAAGGGTCTCTTGGATCAAGCGGGCAAATACAGGGCCGTTACGGGCATCCCGCAGGGCGCTGGTAGCTACAGCCAACTTGGGCACACCAGGGGGGATCTGCCGGGTCAAATCAGCTAAGGCTTCCAGGGCGCGGGCCATGGCAGCCTCATCAAGCATCTGGCTTTGATCCACACCTGCACCGAGGCGAGTTACCCTGCTCTCTCGAACTAGAGGTTTGGGGCCCCCAGGGGTCCGCTCCGCCACCAGCAGCCGCACCGAATTCGTACCCAGATCCAGAACTGCCCTCACGGCCTAGGGTCCTCGCACTGCTTATCAGGGCAGGCCAGGGGTCGATCAAAGCTGGCCATCACTTCGGCCCCAATGGGGTTTTCTCCGTGGACTAAATAATCGGCTACATGGGTATGGAGGCACTTCACCCCTCTTTTGCTGCGAATCCCTCCGACCCCGCTTTGGGCCAGCACAAGATAGCGCTCAGGATACTCTTCCTTCAGCCGCTGCTGAACATCGGAAGGAACGAGAGAGAGGCGGCGTTTGGCATAGTTTTCATGGTTTCTCTCCACCGCAGCGGCAAACAGGGCGTCTTCCCGAATCCGCTGCTCAAAACGGGCGATTAGGCCTTCCCCCTCCAAGACCGCCAGCTCCCTGCACAGATAGGGGCAGGTGAGCCAGTAGAGGGTGGGAAAAATGGCAATATCGGAATCCGTGGCCGATACAGGCCGATTGACGATCACTTGGGGATATCCATAGGGACAGAGGGTCTCTACCGCCAACACTCCCCTGGGTTCGCGCCTCAATTGTTCCTTGATTACACGCAGAGTGTCTTTGTCGGGCTTTTCATAGCGCAGACGATCACATCCTTAGAGAAAGAAACACCTCCCCACGGAGGTGTCTGGTTTACGGAGAAAGCCATATGCTCAGTTTATCTTGCGCCCCTGCCTCCCCGCTTTGAGTCTTGACTTTTCTTCAGGGCTACTTGCCTCTCATCACTGTCTTTCAAGAACCGCGATAAACGTTCCTCAAAATCCACAGGCTGTGCTGCTCTCCTGCGGGGACCGCGACGATCACGTGACGGTGAGGTAGGATTCACCTGTTTAATGGACAGACCAATCTTGCCCTCGCTCACATTAATGACCTTGACTTTGACGGTGTCATTCTCGTTCAAAAAGTCCTTAATGTCCTTCACGTAAGCATCTGCTACTTCAGAAATGTGGACCAAACCGGTTTTTCCATTGGGGAGTTCGACGAAAGCACCAAAGTTGGTTATTCCGGTAACCTTCCCTTCGACAATATTGCCGACATCAATTGACATACGTTGAAAAATTCCTCCTCTTGGATTTTGCGTTGCAGGGCACGCGACTATCATATATTATATATTATCAGGACTTTTGTGTCAAATTATCGTTTCTCCACGTCCCTTTCGATATCGCCAGAGAAGGTTTCCGACACACGATACACCACTTCACCCGGTTTCACCAGGCCCAATTGCTCCCTGGCCACCCGTTCCACATTCTCAGGAGACTTCCATTCTTCAATCTCCCGCTCCAGATCCTCCTTACGCATCTCCAGCACGACCAGGCGTTTTTCCAGCGCGTCGATCTCCTGCCGCAGCCGGTAATTGGCCACAGCATTCTTGGCAAAGCTAAAGCCAACCCACAAGACCAGGAGTAAAAGCAAAATCCGCCCAGGTTTTATTTTCCCGCGTTTTTTCGCCATGTCCCATCTTCCCTCCCTGGGTAGTTCATTCACCCTCCTTGGGAATTCTCCTGCAGGATTTCCCCTCTTCATTTTCTCCAGCGCAGCCGGGGCCTAAAGCGCCAGCTTCTCTTGGTGCCCCCCAGGGGTTTGCTCCTGTGGGACCAGCTGAAGCGCACTTCCTGAATGAGCAGGATGGGAAAGGAACCGAGCCAAACCAGAAAGGAAATGAGCATGCTCACGAGCTGTCCCAAAACTTGCACCAGCCAGATCAGGAAGGAAATGACCATGCTGCTCAGGAGCAGACGATAGAAAAAGAAGCCCAGTGCCAGGCCGATAAAGACATAGCCCCGCAAGGCACCCCAGTTGGCTAAGATCAGATAGAGAATGAGAATCGGCGTGGCCAAAGCCCAAAAGAGAATGTCCAAAAGAGGTGTGCTAAAACAGCCTGGACGAAGCAAGCCACGAATCACCCGAAAGAGATCAAAGAGGAGTCCAAGGGATACACCAGCTAGAAGCACAATTCCAAAGGCATAGAGCTGCGTGCCCAAAGGTTCCATGTCAGACACCACCCTTTTGGCCCTATTTAAACAGTCTAGCCAGCAAACCCCGACTCCGCTTGGCCAGCGAATCTCCTAAATACTCTATGGAAGCCACGTATCCGCTGACGAAGAGGTTTCCTTTCTCTAAGTTCAGTTCCTTAATGTGCAGGTCGTCTCCTTGGACCACAAGACCCCCTAATTCCGTTTCCAGAACAATCTCCCGTTCATCAAAGCTCTCCACATGTATGACGCCGTCCAGTGTCAGGCGCTCCCGTTCGGCCAAAACCAGCTGGTGGCGGACATTGCTGACTCGCTTGTCATCCATTTGCGCTACCTCCCTGCCTAAGCGTGTTACCACATTCTATGCAGAAGGTAGCCAAGTTAGAATCAGTCGTATATTTTCCGGATCTCCACATCGGCGAAGAAGGTTTTGACGATCTCTTCCGGGTTTTTGCCCTCCTGGGCCAGCATAAAGGCGTCCCATTGGCTCAAGCCCACCCCATGGCCGTAGCCGGTGCCGGTGATGGTCAGAGTCCCGTCGGCGAAGTTGAAGTCCCTGACCAATGTCGATTTCATCTTGGTTGAATCCACGGCCAAGCGGAACTCAGGACCCGTAATGGTCTGTTCACCCTCGCTCCCGGTCACCGTGATTTGGGTAATACGCTCGGTGGGACCTCGCTCGGTGATTTCCACGCTTTGGATCGCCCCCACATTAAGGCCCGCCTGGGCCAGGAGATTCCTCAGTTCATCGGCACTGTATTGCGCTGTCCATTCCTTAACATCTGCAGGGACATGTTCATTGGGAGGCAAAGTAACGCTGGCGGTAAAGGGGGGTTCCTCTTCCTGGTAATCCAGCCCTTCCTTGGCCCGGGCCGTAATGCCCCCCGAATAGGCATGAAACCAACCTCGTACAAAACGATTGTCATAGGTCATCACCTCACCCCGGGTCATTTCCACCCCCTGCTTAATATCCTCGGTGACAGCGTCAGGATTGAAGGCCTGGGTTTCCTGGATAGAGGTGGACACATCGGCGCCGTATTTGTCCTTTACACCGCCTGAGGCGATAAAGTCCATGGTGAAACTGCGGGCAAAGATGGCCTGGGCTGCATAGGCTTCCACGGGCCAGTCGGGAAACATCTCACCCGCCACCACCCCGGCCAGGTATTCCTCGAGCATCATTTCCTGGATCTGACCGGTTTCATTGATGTACACGGACAACTGGGGTTCTTTCTCCAATTCCCGCACGATATTGCGGTCATCTCCCGACCAACTGATCAAAAGCGTCACGCTGGCAATGGCCACAAGCAGCAACCCGAGTACAACTGCACGATTATTCTTGAAGGTCATGGGAAGTCTCCTTCGGTTTTTTTATAGTGTCACCAAAAAAATGGGCAAAAATCGCTGAAAGGGCGGCTAATATTCAACTTTTCGGGGAAAATATTACCACTGTTAGCAGGAGAACTCGAATAATCCTAGAATTACTGGGTATATTTCCACCTTAAAGGAGGTTTATTTGTGAACAAGGCAGAGTTGATCGCTAGTGTTGCCGAAAAATCTGGGATGACGAAAAAGGCAGCAGGTGACGCTGTAGAAGCCGTTTTTGCAGCTATTTCCGAAACCTTGGGCAAAGAAGAGAAAGTGACCATCGTTGGCTTTGGTACCTTTGAAGTAAGAGATCGTCAAGCACGCAAGGGCGTAAACCCCTCCACCGGAGAAGAAATCATGATTCCCGCTACGAAGGTTCCCGCCTTCAAACCTGGCAAATCGCTCCGGGAAGTCGTAGCTCCTAAGTAAGAAAACGTCTTTTCACCGCCCCCTCTAGGGGGCTTTTCTACTTTATCGAAGGGGGTCCCCTCCATGACCTGGTCTAATCTGCTGCAAATCATTGCTAAACTGCGTTCTCCAGAAGGCTGCCCCTGGGATCGGGAACAGACCCATGCCAGCCTGAAACGGTTCCTGCTGGAAGAGAGTTATGAGCTCTTTGAAGCCATCGATCAAGAAGATGCCCAGTCCATCAAGGATGAGCTTGGCGATGTGCTTCTGCAGGTTCTGCTCCACGCCCAAATTGCCCAGGAAGACGAGGCGTTTACCATGGACGATGTAGTCACCAACCTCAGCGAAAAACTGGTGCGCCGTCACCCCCATGTCTTCGGCGGCACTCCCTGGGGAAGGCCCGTCCATGCAGAAACCCCGGCAGACGTGGTAAAAACCTGGGATGCGGTGAAGAAAACAGAGGATATCTCCGAGGAGCGAGTGTCTGTCCTGGACGGGGTTCCCAAGGTGTTCCCGGCCCTGATGCGGGCTGAAAAAATCCAGAAAAAAGCAGCCAAAGTCGGCTTTGACTGGGATCAAACGGCGGATGTTCTACAGAAGGTCCACGAGGAGCTCGGGGAACTGGAAGCAGCCATCGAAGGGGGAGTCCCAAGGGACCTAGAGGAAGAATTGGGCGATCTGCTCTTTGCCGCGGTCAACCTATCCCGTTTCCTCAAGGTGGATCCAGAATTCGCTTTGGAGAAGGCTACAGCGAAATTCACGGAACGTTTCCACCTGGTGGAAGCCTATGCCCGGGAAGAGCAGCTGAACTTGGCTGAACTGAGCCTAGAGGAGCTCGATGCGCTCTGGGATCGGGCCAAGGATCACTTGGGCAAAAAACCCCAGTTCTGAAGCCAGCGTCCCAGGGGCTTACCTACACCAGGTATCAGATGCAGATCCCGGAGAGTAAAGCTCCCCCAGATCATGGTCAGAAGCAGGTAGAGGATCAGGCCGGATGTCAGAGCCAGGAGGCTGGCTGCACTACTTGGCAGATAGCGGGCTAAGCTGTCCTGGAGGAGGTACATCAAGAGACTGGTGCCTGCAGCGGCCAGAGCGGGATAGAGCAGGGACTGGCGCAAGCTGATCGCCTTGCCCACCTGGCGAAAGACGGAGACCAGGTTGAGCAGGGCCACCAGCGCCCAGGCCAGACTGGTGCTCCAGGCAGCCCCGAGAATGCCCAACCGGGGCTGGGCCAGCAAAACATAATTCAGGGCGAATTTGACCACCACACCAAGGAACAAATGCAAAACGGGAAGCCGCATCTCCCCCAGGCCCTGCAAAATGCCTGTACTCGCCTGAATAAGACCCAGGGTGATGGTGCCCAGGGCCAGGATGCGCAAGGGCGCGGCTACCTGGCCGTAGCCAAAGAGCATCCGGCTTAAAGGTTCTGCCAAGACGTAAAGGGCGGCACAGGACGGAATACCGAAGATCAGGGCAATGCGCAAAGCCTCCTGGCTGCGGTAACGGACAAGCTTCCGGCTTTGCAGCACCCAGGCCTCAGTAATGGCCGGCACTAAACTGGTGGCCAGGGCCACTGTGACAATATTGGGGAACTGGGAGAGAGTCAGAGCCATGCCCAGGTGCCCCAAACCTTCCCGAATGCTCTCGGCGGAAAATCCAGCCGCCTGCATACGCAAGGGTATGAGCATACTGTCGGCGAGCTGCATCACGGGCCAAAGCACTGTGGCCACAACCGCCGGTACGGCCAGGAAGACAAGCTTGCTGGCGATCTCCCAGACAGGTTCGGACTTTGGAATCGGCCTTCTACGGGGGATCGCCGCCAGGAGGAAGTCTCTCTGGCGGATATAAAAGGCGAAAAGGACGAACCAGCCCGTGAATTCGCCGATGATAAAGCCCCAGGCAATCCCCGTCACGGCCATTTCGATTCCCCTGGGCCTCAAAGACAGGCTGATCAGGACGGTCGCTGCCACCCGCACCACCTGGTCCGCCACTTGGGCCAGGGCTGTGGGAGTCATGCACTGCAGTCCCTGGAAGAAACCCCGCAAAGCAGCGCTTAAGGCCAAAAAAAGACAGGCTGGCCCCAAGAGGGCCAAGGTCTTGGTTACCCCCAGGTCCTTGGCAAAGGTGGCCGCTAGCCAGTTGGCTCCCAGAAGCAGGGCTAAAGCGACTGTTCCCCCTGTACACAGCATCAATCCCGCTCCGACGCGGAACACCCGCACTACATCCTGCCTGGATCCCAGGGCAACTTGCTCCGCGATCAGCTTAGAGATGGCCACAGGCATGCCCCCAATGGCGATCACGGCAGCAAAATAATGAATGGGCTTCACAAGTTGGTACAAGCCCATTCCATCATCATATATAAGGCGGGGTAAGACCACCATGTAGACAAGGCCAATCACCCTGCTGACTAGGCTGGCCAGGGTTAAGATAACTGCACCGCGTAAGAAAGACTCCTTTGTCATAGCCCTTCGTCCCTTCCCTCTTCATGCTTACGCAGGGAAGGTGCGGGTTATGAGGAGTCCTCCCTCTTTATTTTCCTATTGCTCCATCTGTTTCGCTAAAAAGCCTGCGGCTGTCTCGCAAAGCTTGATTTCCAGTTCACCCAATTGGCGATTCGTTTCGTTAGTACCCAAGATCACAGCCCCAATTGGGTCTCCTTCGGAAATAATGGGGGCAATCACCTGCATGGCGAAATCCCATTCTTCCTCCTGGGGATGATCACCTTTCTTCGTTGTCATGGTGCGCCGCGACTCCATGGCCTGTTCCACCACGGCCACAACAGCTTTATCCATCCACTGCTTTTTGGGGGCCCCTGAAATGGCCACTACAGCATCTCGGTCTGTGATGATGGCAACGTGGCCTGTCGTCTCATACAAAGAATCCGAATACTCCTGGGCAAAATCTCCCAATTCGCCAATGGGGGAATACTTCTTCAAAATGACTTCACCGTCTCGATCGACGAAGATCTCCAAGGGATCACCTTCGCGAATGCGCAACGTGCGGCGTATTTCTTTGGGGATGACTACACGTCCAAGATCGTCGATGCGTCGAACTATTCCAGTTGCTTTCAATGTCACACCCCTCTCCTAAGTTAGCTTGGGGTTAGTATTAACGCCTGGGATCACTTTTATTCACTGAGGCAAGCAGCTAATACCTCTGCTAGAAAAGCTAACGCCTGCTGATCGTCCTTGTCCTTTTCCACCAACAATTGCCCCACTCGCCCATGGCGATAGGAGATCTTTCCTCTGTACTTCCCGTGCAGTGCTGCGTACTTGTGGGCGTCAATGGCCAGCCCCTCCAAAAACTTGAGCTGAAAGCGGCTGCCCCTGACCACAATGCTCCCCAGACCTAGGAAACGGGCCAGCACTTTGATCCTGGCAATCTGCAGCAGATTGCGGGCCGCATCGGGCAGATCGCCGAAACGGTCCTGGAATTCCTCCTCCAGATCGTCACAGGCCTCCAGGGAGTCCAGGGCGATAATTTTTTGGTAGAGACCGACCTTCTGCGCGGGGTCTGAGACATAGGTATCATCGATATAGGCATCGATCTGCAGATCCAGGACCGGGTTAGGCGGAACTGCCTTTTCTTCCCCTTTCAGTTGGGAAATGGCATCTTCCAGCAGTTTGCAGTAGAGTTCAAAACCCACAGCGGCAATAAAGCCGTGCTGCTCTGGACCTAGCAGGTTGCCTGCGCCCCGGATCTCCAAATCCCGCATGGCAATGCGGATGCCCGAACCGAGCTCCGTGAACTCCTTAATGGCGGCCAGGCGCTTTTCCGCATCTTCCGTGAGGATTTTGTCCTTGCGATGGGTGAAGTAGGCATAGGCTACCCGATTGGTGCGTCCGACCCGCCCCCGCAGCTGATAGAGCTGGGCTAGGCCCAAGTAATCGGCATTATCGACGATCAGGGTGTTCACATTGCCAATATCCATGCCCGTCTCAATGATGGTTGTGCAAAGCAGGACGTCAAACTCTCCATGGTAAAAGTCGAGCATCACCCGCTCCAAGACGGTCTCGTCCATCTGCCCGTGAGCAATGGCGATACGGGCCTCCGGCACGAGCTGGGCCAGATCCCGGTAGACATAATCAATGGATTGGACACGATTATGCACAAAGTAGACCTGGCCCTGCCTGGCCAACTCACGCAAAATCGCCTGACGAATGAGCTGCGGATCATATTCCACCACATAGGTGCGGATGGGGTAGCGATCCTCCGGGGGTGTCTCGATCACACTCATATCCCGCACCCCAACCATGGCCATGTGCAGCGTACGGGGGATGGGCGTGGCTGAGAGGGTTAAGACATCCACACTGGTACTGAGCTCCTTGAGCCTTTCCTTCTGGGCTACTCCAAAACGCTGCTCCTCATCGACAATAACCAGCCCGATGTCTTTAAAGACCACATCCCGGGACAACAGACGGTGGGTCCCAATAATCACATCGACGGTACCTTTTTTCACCCCCTGCAGGGTCTTGGCGATTTCACTCGGTGACTGAAAGCGGCTCACTGCGGCAATCTTGATGGGAAAACCTTCGAAACGTTCTTCAAACGTGCGTTGATGCTGCTGGGCCAAGATGGTGGTGGGAACCAAGACAGCCACCTGTTTACTGCTGGCCACAGCCTTAAAGGCGGCACGAATGGCCACTTCCGTCTTACCATAGCCCACATCGCCGCAGAGCAGGCGATCCATGGGGCGGGGTTTTTCCATATCCTGCTTAACTGCGGTAATAGCCCGGGTTTGATCCGGAGTCTCCTGATAGGGAAAGGTGTTCTCCAAGTCCCTTTGCCAGGGAGTATCCTCGGGGAAGGCAAAACCCTGGATGGCTTCCCGCTCGGCATAGAGTTTGATGAGACCCTCGGCCATTTCCTGTACCGATTCTTTGGCCCGCTTTTTGACCCGGGCCCATTCGTTTCCGCCCAGCTTGGAAAGGCGGGGTGCCCCTTCTTCCATCCCAATATAACGCTGCAGCAGATGAATCTGGTCTGTGGGAACGTAGAGCCGATCCTGCCCGGCGTAGCGAATATGCAAATAGTCCTTGGAACGATTATCCACCTGCAGAACTTCAATCCCCAGGTACTGGCCGATACCGTGATTGATGTGGACCACATAATCGCCGGTCTTGAGTTCCTGGGGCAGAATGCGCAGGCCTTCTTCCACCTTGGCCGGCCTTGGTTTGCTCCTTTGGCGGCCGTAGAGCTCCAGCTCGGTTAGGACGGCTAATTTAAAGGCGGGGAACTCAAAACCTGTCTCCAGATTGCCCGTGGTAATCACAGAGTTGCCAATTTGCAGCTCCCGCTGAAGTTGATCCACATAGACGGCGGGAAGATCATCATCCTGGAGCAGTTCGAGGATGCGCCGTCCCCGCTCCTTGGAGGAAACCAGGATCAGAATGCGATAATGCTCTTTGCGAAGCTGCTTCACGCGGCGCAGCATCCGCTCAATACTGCCCCCGAAATGCTCAGGCATGCGCAGACCCAGGGACATAGAGCGAGGCCCTTCCATCCCGGTCACCCTTTTGCCTAAAACCGAAAGGTAGATGGGGCTGTAGCTTTGGAATTTCGCCCAGAGTGCATTCCAGTCCCAGAAGAGTTCAGACAGGCTGCTTAAGATGCGCCCTCCCTTGAGGAGCTGGGCGAAATGTTCGCCGATTTCCATGGAAGTGTTGGTGACAGCTTCTTTGAGGCGAACGGGTTCATCCAGGACCAACATGGTATCGCCGGGCAGATACTCCAGCAGGGTGACAATTTCACCGAAGAACATCTTGTACTGATTCATGCCGGGAAAGTAACCCTGCTGGTCAAAGGCCTCGAGATGGCGGGCCCCTTGCGCCAGGAGATCATCAGCCTCTTGGGCTAGATCCAGTTTGTGGAGCCTTTCGCTTTGCTTGAGCACCGCCTGCCAAATCGCTTCCTTGATCGAACCCAGATCGCCGGGATCGTAGATTGTTTCCCTGGCCGCCTTTAAGGTGACCTCCTGCACATTCTCCAGGGACTTTTGGGTGGAAAAGTCAAACAGGCGCATCGAGTCCACTTCATCTCCGAAGAACTCGATCCGGACCGGATGCTCCAGATGAAACGGTGCCACATCGAGAATTCCTCCGCGAATACTGAACTGGCCCCAGCTCTCCACCAGAGGAACCCGTTCATAGCCCAGGGCTACCAGATCCAGGGCCAGCTGCTCTAAATCCAGGCGGGAGTCAATGTTAATTGACAATTCTGACTTCCGTAAGCATTCCGGAGCCAGAAGGCCTTCCAGTAAACTTCCCACCGGAGCTAGAATTATGGTTCCCGGCCGATCTCCTTCCTGCAGCACTTCCAGCCGGCTGGCCCGCAAATCCAGGGCCGTGAGGGCTTCTTCCTGGGGCATGAGCTCATTGCCTTCCCAAATCAGAATCCTGGCCTCGGGCAGCAGGCCCGTCAGGTCCGCCGCCAGTCTTTCCGCCTGCATTAAGCTTACTGTCACAATCAGCATCACTCGCTGGGGATCGTAGATGGTACTCAGAAACAGGGAACGTTGGCCGCCGGACAGGCCGGTAATTAAGTGTCCTTGCTGCGATTTTCCTTGCAGTGCTTGGCGTAGCTGGTCCACATCTTTACTCTGGCGGCAAAGGTCGACCAAAGCTTGCAGAGACAATAGCTATTCCCCCTCCCCCGGTTGGGTCTGATCCTCGCTGTTTTGCTTACGGTTAAAGTGATTCATGGCCGCATCCAGTCCTTCACGAAGCCACATATCCACAGCCTCGGCCCCGCGGCAAACCGCTTCTGTCAATATTCTTGTTTCCTCAACACCCATTCCCTGCAATACATAGTCGGCTGCACCCATCAAGGGTGGAGGCTGCCCAATGCCCAGTCTGAGACGGGCAAAGGCATCGGTTCCGAGATGCTGAATAATGTCGCTCATCCCCTTATGCCCGCCTGAGCTGCCCGATCCTTTGATGCGCAGGGAGCCAGGGGGGAGATCCAGATCATCATAGATAACCATCAGATCGGCGAGATCCAGTTGAAAAAAATGAACCAGATCCGCCACCGCGCGACCGCTGCGGTTCATGAAGGTCTGGGGCTTAACGAGCATAATCCGCTCGCCCCGCAGATGACCATCGCCCACTTTCGCCTGGAACTTATGCTTGGTGAGGGCAATCTGCCAGGTTTCGCTAAGACGGTCGACGGTCCAAAAGCCCAGATTATGCCTGGTCTGGGCGTAGCGCAGTCCTGGATTGCCAAGACCTACTATCACTTTCAAAACGCTTTCCTCCTCTACGGGGATCAGAAGAAACGCACAGTGACATGGGACGCACTGTGCGCATGGTATCTTGATGTAAGAGGTGCTTTACTCTTCTGTTTCTTGCGGTTCAGCCGCGTCACCTGCGTCCTCAGGTCCTGCTTCTAGGGCGCCTTCTTCGGCTTCATCTTCTGCACCAAGATCAACCTCGGCTGGAACGCCCACCTTCACAACGGCTTCATCTGGGTCAGCCAGGATCTCAACACCTGGGGGTAACTCCAGATCGGCCACATTGAGGGTGCTTTCCAACGCAACATCGCCCACATCAACGGTGATGGCTTCAGGGATATCCGTTGGTAAACAGAGTACCTCTACTTCCCAGAGGAGAGTCTGCACCACGCCGCCATCGCTGGGACGACGATCTTCGCCAACAATCCGAATCGGTACAGTAATCTCGAGTTTCTTTGTCAGGTCAATTTCATGGAAGTCCAGATGCTGCAGGGTGCCCCGCACGGGATCACGATGAATATCCTTGACAAGAACCGTCCGGATTGCTCCTCCAAGGTTAAGGTCAATCAGACTGCCATGGGCAGCCAATGCTCGCTCCACATCGCGCAGTTGCGCTTCAATCGGTGTCGAGCCTTTTCCAGAGCCGTAAATGACGGCCGGAACCTTTTGGGCGGCTCGCAGCTGGCGTGCATAGGATTTACCGGTTTGCGTTCTTTCTTCCACGTTAAGCTGGTAATTTGCCATTTTGCGCTGCCTCCTTTCCATTCGACTTATAATACCACTCCTGCCTGTGTTAGTCAAACAGCATGCTGACAGGCTCTTCCTCGAAAATTCTCCGAATGGCTTCGGCCAGGAGGGGAGCGACAGTCAGTACCGTGAGCTTGGGAATCTGTTTTTCCGCAGGAAGATGGATACTATCGGTAACAATGATCTCCTTGAGGGGGCTGGCCTGCAAAAGGTCCATGGCGGGATCGGAAAAGACGGCATGGGTACCGCAGGCATAAACCGCCACCGCGCCCTTGGCCGAAAGGGCCTTGGCTGCATTGACGATCGTTCCCCCGGTATCGATCATATCATCGATCAAAACGGCCGTTTTGCCTTCCACTTCGCCGATGATATTCATCACCTCGGCTTGGTTCGGAGCAGGCCTGCGTTTGTCCACAATGGCCAACTGGCAGTGGAGACGATCCGCCAGTTCCCTGGAACGCACCACTCCGCCTACATCTGGAGAGACCACAATGACGTCTTCCAGTCTTTTTTGCAGCAAGTATTCTGCCATAATCGGCATTCCCCTTAGGTTATCCACCGGGATATCAAAAAATCCTTGGATCTGCCCCGCATGTAAATCCAGCGTCACCACGCGGTCGGCCCCGGCGGCGGCGATCACATTGGCCAGAAGCTTGGCTGCAATGGCGTCCCTGGGCTGCGTCTTGCGATCCTGACGTGCGTAGGCATAGTAGGGAATAACAGCACAGACCTCTTTGGCCGAGGCCCGCTTCATGGCATCAATCAAAATGAGAAGTTCCATAATATACTCGGCTGAAGGATAATTCAGCGGCTGAATAATGAAGACTTCGGCACCCCGTACCGTCTCCCCGATCTTGGCTCTAATCTCGCCGTCCTTAAAGCGCAGCAACTCACCTAGCCCCAAATCCAAACCCAGGCATTGACAGATGTCCTCGGCCAGTTCTTTATTGGCATTCCCCGAAAACACCTTCAGTCTTTTATTGGACAGTCTCATCTACTCCGTACCCTCCATTTACTTGGTCAATAGCGAAAAAGGCGCAATCTTCTCTCCAGAGGCCACAACCCGCCCCTCAATAATAGCATGTTCCATGCGAACCCCGTCACCTATTTGTGCCCCGGTTAAGCGGCAATGGGGTCCAATTCTACAATCCTCGCCAATAACGGTTCCTTTTTGAATAAAGCAACCCGGGTAAATCACGCTGTCTTGTCCAATTTGGCAATCCCATTCGATCCAGGTCGACTTTGGATCCACAATGGTCACCCCTTGTTTTTGCCAATGCGTGCAGATCCGATCGCGCAAAATCGCTTCGGCCTGGGAAAGCTGGATGCGGTCATTGATTCCCATACTCTCCGTGGCATCCTCCAGGACATAGCCCCTAATCGTATGTCCCCCCTGAAGCATCAAGGGTAAAACGTCCGGTAGATAATACTCTGCCTGCACATTATCTGGTGTGATTTGGGCTAGATACTCAAAAAGCAGTTTGCTGTCAAAACAATACGTACCCGTGTTAATTTCGGTAATCTGCCGTTCCCGTTCGTTAGCATCCTTGTGTTCCACAACCCCTAAGACATTTCCTTCCCGGTCCCTGACAATCCGCCCATAACCGGTGGGATCCGCGAAGATAGCGGTCAGAATCGTGGCCCCGGCCTGACCCTGCTGGTGGAACTGGACCAGCTCTCGAAAGGTCTCACTGCGAAAGAGGGGAGTATCACCATAGGTTACCAAGACGGGGCCGTCAAAGTCCCTTAAGATCTCCCGGCATTGATTCACCGCATGCCCCGTTCCGAGCTGCTCTTTTTGCTCGGCCAAGGTCACTTGCTCCAATACTCCTTGTACCTTTTCGGCTTGGTAGCCGACAACCACGATAATCCGATCAAAAGCGGCCAGGCGCACACTGCGCACCGCGTGATTCACCATTTCCAGGCCCGCCAGGGGATGCAGCACCTTCGCCTGCTTCGAGCGCATCCTGGATCCCTGTCCCGCGGCTAGAATGATGGCCGCTGTCTGTCCCATCTTTCATCCTCCTTCAATCCTTGCTTCTCTTGGAGAGATCCTCGATCGCCTGCAGAAAAAGTTCTTCCTCACTGAGCTCCCGCTCCTGATTGACTTCAGGTTCTTGCGGATCCCTTTCCTCCTGCTCCAATTTGGCCTTCAGCTGCTGCAGCTCTTCCTGGGGAACACCGGCAGTTAAAGGGGCGCCAGGCTCCCTCCGGCGGCGCTGGCACTCATCTTGATAGTACCTCTCCACCCGGGCCCCAAATTCCCGTAAACGCCTTTTGTTTTTGACCTCGCCTGCAGTAATACGAAGTACGGCATAGCCTAAGGATTCAAGATGCTTGTCCTTGGATGCATCCAAAGCGACTTTGTCTTTGAGGGCATGATAATACCCGTCCACTTCCACCGCGATCTTGCAGCCCACAAGAATGTCCACCTCAAAGTGGCCAATCTGCACCCGATGCTGGCCGGGAAGTCTGCGTCTGGTTAACTCATCCAAGACCTTCTTTTCATTAAGCATCCCGTAATTCTCTTTGATGCACCCTCACTCCTCGCGATAAACCCAATCCGCGGGCCTAACCACCACCTTTGCTTCCCTTGTCGCGACTTCCTCTAGATAAACAAGGGGAAGATGATCGCTAATCAGCTTCTCCTCAGGCCAATTCGTCTCGATCAGTACACCCTTGCCCACCACAGTGCAGCCAAACTCACCCATTAGATCCGTGAGGCCCCTTAAAGTACCCCCCGCTTTCATAAAGTCGTCGATCAAAAGCACTCTGTTGCCAGGCTTTAGGGCTCGGCGGGATAGGGACATGGTCTCAATTTGCCTGTCGGAGCCGGAGATGAAGTTCATGGTCAAAACCGGGCCTTCTGTGGGCTTACTCTGTCTGCGCACAATCACCAGGGGAATGTCCAGGGCCTGGGCAACCTGGAAAGCAACACTGATTCCCGCGGTCTCCACCGTTACCACATGCTCCGGCTGCTGGCTCCGAAACTTGGTGGCAAAGATGTAACCTACCTTCTGCAAGAGGGGCGGCGATGTGAGCAAGTCATCAATGAACAAAAATCCCCCGGGCAAAATGCGCTCGGGCTCCCGGAGCCGTTCGCAGACCTCTTCCAGATGGGACCGGATTTGCTCCTTGTTCAAGAGGGGCAGGTAGCGTACTCCCCCCACGGCACCGGCGATGGTTTCCACCAGGCCCATCTCTAAAGCCTCGAACGTGGAGCGAATAATGGCCAGATCCTCCGATAGGGTAGAACGGGCCACTTCGAACAGATCGGCAAATTCGCCCAATCCGAAGACATGGTGAGGTCTCTCCACCAAGGTTTTGGTGATGGCGGCAATGCGATGTGCTCGCCTCATGCTATGCCTCCTTGCCCTGCACGGCGGCGATGGTTTTTTCTGCTAAAGCCAGATCACTTGGTTTATCCACATCTGTGCCTAACTCTGGATAAGGGGAAATGATGGAGACGCCGCTGTGGCCTAAGATTTCGCTGGCCCTGCGCTCCAGTTCCCGAAGTGTCAGCTTTTTCAGGCAGAACTTGAGGATAAAGAACAGGCCTAGCATACGAATGATCATGAAGGGCTTCTTGCGCCGCTCGAAGACCTGATCCATAATCCAGCGGGAGTTGATCACCGCCTGGGGTTCGGCCAAAAGGACATTACCCCCTGTAAAGGAGCCTTCCTTTAAGGTGAAGTAGGTACGAACCGCCTCTGGATACAACTGCTCATTGGCTTCCCGAGATACCAGGGGATAAAAGATTTCGCCTTCAAGCTCCTCGCAGCGGTCTAGAAAGTCGTCGATGGCTTCTGCATGGACGAAGGGAATATCGGATGTGACAAAGAGCACGGGATTTTCCTTCTGCAGAACATCCATGCCTCGAAAGATGTTCTCCGTCAGACTACAGCCGGCCTCCACAACCATCACGCCAGGCGTTAAGTCCCCTTGGATCTCTAAAGGAGCTACCACCACGATCTTGGCAATCCGGGAGGAATTCTGGAGCGCCTCAATGACGTAATTGACCATGGGTTTCCCTTGGATGGGAATGGCCGCCTCCCACCTTTCCGGGCTGACCTCCTTGAGCTGACCGTCATTGGGAGCTCCCGCTAGTATTACGGCATCCACTTTCATCACTGCCTGTCTCCTTCACTTAGGACTGAAAGGCCATTGTTCATTAGCGCCGCCACAAAGACCTCCGCCACATCCCCATAGCGATCCCGGAAGCCTTTGGCCCGCTGCACATGGCTAAAAAGTCCAAAGACCGCAGGGCCGCTCCCGCTCATCATGGCGCCATGGGCTCCAAAGCTGATCAGTCTCTCTTTCCACACGCCTACTGCGGGAACGATGGGGATGGTGGCTGATTCTAAAGCGTTTTCCAAGACTTCCGCTAAGGAAGGGATGGGATGATTCTCGTTGAGCAGCTTCACTAGACTCTGGGTCGATCGGCCCCCGTGGGCTTCCTCACCAAGTCTGCCATAGGCTTCGGCTGTTGACACCGCTGCCTGCGGTTTGACCAGAACCAGGGCTGCCTGGGGAAAGGTGGGCACAGTTGTAACCTTCTCCCCGATCCCTTGCACGAGACAGGTCCCTCCCTGCAGGCAAAAAGGAACATCGGCCCCAATCGTCAAACCGATTTCCTGGAGCTGTCCTAAATCGAGGCCAGCTGCATACAGCCGATTCAAGCCATAGAGTACTGCGGCAGCGTCTGCGCTTCCGCCTCCCAGGCCCGCTGCGACAGGAATAGCCTTGGTTATCCTGATCCCCACAGATACATCCCGCATTTGAGTGTACTCACCAAAGGCCGCGGCCGCCCGCCAGCAGATATTGTTCTGATCGGTTGGCACCAAAGGGTGATCGCAGTGCAGGGAGATACCCCCGGACCCCTTTTGCAGGGTAAGCGTATCGGCCAGGGAGATAGACTGCATCACGCTTTCCAGGAGATGATACCCGTCCTCCCTGCGTCCTACCACATCCAAGGTTAGATTCACTTTGGCATAGGCTCTAAGAGTGATCTGCTCCACAGCAACACTCCTCCTGTCCTAGCACTATTTCCGCACTAAAGGGGAAATTCCTCCTCCCTTCAGCGGGACAATAGCAGCCAGGCGCCCCCTGCCATTAAGAGGATGCCCAGACCCTTCCAGATACTGAAGGGCAGGGGTTCCAGGCCAAACCAGCCGAAGTAATCGACGGCTGCGGCGGTGACCACCTGCCCTACGATTATAGCCGTCGTGGCCGAGGCCACCCCGACTTTGGATATGGAGGCGGCCACGAGGTAGACAATGGCCACACTGAGTACACCGCCTAAATAGGTGTACCAGGGTGCGTCACGGAAGTGAGCGAGGCTCCCCTGGCCTAAACCGCACAAAAGCAAGACTGCGCCGAAGAGGGAACCCACAAGATGGACGATGAAGGTTCCCTCCAGGAGGCCCACAGCTTTGCTTAGGGCGGTGTTGAGCGATCCCTGTAAAGCCATGCATAATCCCGATAGGGCTGCCAATAGAAGTGCAAGCATACTGCTACCCCTCTCTACGTGCCTTAAGGGATAGTATGCCCAAAAAAAGGACCCGGGAAAGGGTCCATGGGTCGTGCCAACTAGGTTCGGGGAATGTAGAGGCGGTCACCGGCCCTGAGAACCAGGGGATCATCCTGCAGGCTTGGATTGGCAGCAAGGATTGCATCCTCGGTGGTGTGATACTGTTTGGACAGCTTCCAGATCGTATCTCCCTCTTGGACGAAGAGATAGGTGAGGGTAGGGGGATCCTCCTCTCTGGGCTCCACTTGGACCGCTTCGACCGCCACTTCCACCTCCAGATACTCCACCACATCCACTGCAAATTGCAGGGTGACAGCGGTTTCCAGAGTTTCCCGGTTGATCAGATCCGGCCTGACCGAAACGACCTCCACCTCAATTCTGGGCTGCATGCCCAGTTCCAAACCTGGAATAACCAGAGTCTGCTCAAAGGGAATGACCTCTGGAAACACCCCTCGAAAGAGCGGTTTGGTATCCTCATCAGAGTGGGCCAGGTAAAGCAGCTCCAGATCGAGCACGCCTTCTACAACGAGCTTGTCGTTTTCCACCTCAAAGTCTGTTAGGTGGGCTTCGGCCCTGCTTTGTAGAAGCTCTCGAATGGGCGGCAGCTGCTGGCTTAGCTCCACGAGACCTCCCACAGTAACCTGCTGCTCTTTCCGACTGACAAAACTGTCCACCGCCGCAAGTTCTTTACGAACTTCCACCTGATGGCCTGGGGCACTGATCTCTGTTAAAACTTGCAGTGTCTGATCTCCTTTTAGACTTAAGGCACCCTTGAGGCTGAGCTCCACTCGGATATTCTTGCCGTCATTGACTACGTAACCTTGGCAGAAGGCCCGAAGCTTCGGTTGTACCGCCATACCCTCCTGGATTTTCGGATCCCCAAAGCTCAGCTCAAACTGGAGAGCCTGGGGAAAGTTCTGCATCTTCACCCCCAGCTCTTCATCCTCATAGAGGACCTCCAGACTGGCCCCGCCTTTGGCCCCGAGCTTACCTGCACTGACCTGAGTCTCTTCCAGCTGCAGCTGAGCTGTGATCTCCAGGACGGTGCGAACTGGAGGGGCCCCTTCTTGGGCCAAGTCCAGCATGCCCGTGAGTTCCTTATCCACCGGCAGCAAGACGGCAGGCGCCAGGGTGTTCAGGACCAGTCCATCGCAGCTCAGCTTGACCGGCTGGGATATGTTGGCGTCACAAATGGCCCTGATGGTCTGCACTTGCTCTACCCGGGCGGATACGGCCACAATCAGGTCTAAATCCAAGCTGTACTGCCCGGATGATAGATCCCATTCGCAGGCAAGTATCCCCAGATCCACCCAGGAGATCATCTCCGGCTCCGCCCCAATTACCTCCACATACGTGTCAAAGGGGAGGGCACCAGGCCATTCCACCCGCTTCAATCCCGCCGGCTCGTCTTCTAAGGTCTCAGGCACATAGACCATGGTCAGATCGATGGCTCCCTGCACATAGACCCGGTCCTGATCTGTGGCGAAGGACTCCAGCACAGGTGTGCCCTTCACCCAAACGACTCTTTCTACGGGAGCTGCGGTGCTCGGCAAGTCGACCTTACCCTGGAGGACTGTTTGCAGTGTATTCTCCCCCACACGATTCACCGCAACAAGGCGGCTTTCTTTCACACTTAGGCTCATCTCTCTCCCCCTTTTTGCCATAAACTTGTTTACCCACGCTCCCTAATATCTATGAAGGGTGGCGGCAAAACATGTCTATTCCTTGGAAATAATCAAGGAAGCGGTACGGAAATGTGCGTTTAAGGTCTGCCAGATTCTTGGGTCTTCCATACCCAGGGCATCCAAAACCAGCCCGGCCAGGTTATACCGATTCGCCACCGCCGCCATCTCCGCCATGTAACTATGGTAGGGCAGGCGAATGTGGTATTCTATTCCCCGCTTCTTGTAGTGGTAGTAGGCCAGGTTCTGCTCATCCCGGGCCAGGCGTGCTCCATGCCGGAATGCCCTGGAGAGGGCGGTCTGATAAGGAAGGCGCAGGGCCTTCTGGTCCGTTTCCCCCATTTCCCATTCCAGGGCATAGACTGGAACCAGAAGGAGAATTTTCCATGAATGCACACGGGACAAAAGCTCTGCAACCAGCTCCTCGGCAGAGCTCCTTGGCAGCAAGGGCCCGGGTTGGGCTGGGGCTGGCAGCTCCAGCACCACCCGATCTACAAGTTCGTTCACACCAGCATAGTCCACCCCTCCCCACAGCTTCCAGGGCGGAATACCGGGCCCCAGCTGCGCCCACAGCATACGGGGCGGCTTGAGCTTCTTTCGAAGCAGCTTTAAAAGTCCCAAATAGCGCCGGCCATCCAGGGGCGCCACAGTCTTCCAGGGGATGTACAGGCCTTTACATCCCGGCTCCTCTGGCAAAAGGGCCAAGAGTTCCCTGGCGGTCTGGGTGCGCCGGCGGCCAGTCTTCAGGCGCCGGTGGATTTGCACCACATCCTCGTTCTCGCCGAAAGGGGGCTGCATGATCCAGGGAAGCTCTGCCGATCTGGGAGGAGACTCCGGGCAGACCAGTCCCGTTAAGGCGGCTCGGGGCGTATCGCCCTTGGGGCTCTGCGTACACAGTCCCCAGATCTCCCGATCAAAGAATACGAGGTGCTGGCCTGGATACACCAGGCCGTTCTTGGAGGAACGCTGAAAAGCCTGGACGCCCAGGCCATACATGGCGGCAATCTGCTCCAGGCTTTCATTAGGGGCTACCACATGAACACGCCGGCGAATGGGCAGGCTCTTGCGTAAAGAGAGGGCAAAGAAACGCTTGCCGGCGATCCCATCGGCTACAAGCCCATGGTCCCTCTGCCACCTGGCCACCGCATCCTTGGTTAAATACCCATAGTCCTTCTCAGCGCCTAAATCATAGCCTTGGAGGCGCAAAAACTCGTGCAATTGGCGCACATCTGCCCCTTGATGGCCAAAACGCAAAGTGCGGGATCCCAGTTTCTTGCCCGGTAAAAAGCGCACCGCCATCGCCTCCTTGCCCATTCTTATGAACGGACACAAAAAAAAAGCACCGTTTTCGGTGCTTTGGGACTACCTTCGTCAGTTTAGTTGGCCGACACGTCTCCAATCGTGCAATCCTCTACAGTTACCTCCACTGTCCTGGTGAGAACATCGGCGTATGTATAGGAGAGACGATCGAGGGAGTGGGAAGCGTCTAGTTTTACCACAAAAATCTTGGGATATGTGTTCTCGATGACACCTTCGGCTTCAACAATCTTCTTGCGTCCGCGGTTTGCCCGTAGCTTTACCCGCTTGCCTACACAGGACTCCAAGTCCAGCTTAATTTGCTGGAGGTTATTCACTCCTAGAGCCATCTTGTCACCGCCTCTATACCATTTTGTCGAATAAAAGTATATCACGGTTTCGGCGCTATGTCAATAAAATTGTTATTGTACCAAGGCTGCGTGACGGTGTCAAGTGGGAAAATGACTTTTTGGCAAATTTTTCGCAAATCACTTGGTGTAACGATCGGCCACAGAAGAGGCTCCATAGGAATCGGGTTTGATTTTGCATAAATAGCCAGACCCATTCACCATACCCACCACTTCCTTAACCAGGCTTTTTGTGGCCCCATTGCTCCCCACGTCCAAATGAATCTCCATATTCAGCTCCTGTCCCGATTCGGAAAGTTTCTCCGTCAAACGAAAAGCCAGACTCAAACTCAACGAAGCTTCGTAGAAAATCCTTTGCCTGAGGGAACGGGCATAACTGTCGTGACTGCGGGTGTAGAAGAAACGACCCCCTTTGCCCCGGCGGTGGACAATCAGGGCCGTCACAAAGCAGGTCTCATCCCTGAGCTGAGAATCAGTTCCCACAATGAGACGGTAGCTGTCCTCGGGGTTTTCCGAGGCGTAGGCCATCACTTCTTCGAACACTTGATCAAAGCTGAGGCGCCCCTTCGTCGGGCTGATGAAATCCACTTTGCTTACACCCCTTTCAAAAGCTCCTTGGTCAGTCTACTATACTCTTCTAAGGACAAACGCTCGCCCCTGAGGGTAGGTTCAATTTCCACAGCGTGTAAAGCCTGCTCCAATTGATCTGTGTCCAGGCCCCAGCCCGCGGCCACTTCTCTGAGGGCATTGCGGATCGTCTTGCGTCTTTGCTGAAAGGCGGCCCGGATCACGGTAAAAAGCTCTGCTCTGGGGGCGTCAACCTGGGGAGGTTTCGGCTTAAGCACCACAACGACAGAGTCTACGGAGGGAGCGGGAAGAAAGACGGTCCTAGGCACCGCAAAAGCCAGGGAGGCTTGGCAATAATACTGGACAGCCAGGGACAAAACACCATAGTCTGAACTTCCCGGCTGGGCCAACATGCGCAGACCGACTTCCCTTTGGACCATAACCACAATGGAGACAAAGGGCAAATTGCTCTCCAGCGCCTTCATCACCAAGGGTGTGGTCAGATAATAGGGCAGATTGGCCACAAGCTTAAGGCGCTCACCCTGCCAGGCAGCATCTAAAAGGAGCTGCTCCCAATCGGCTTCCAGGGCATCCCCTTCCCAAACGGTGACTGTGGGAGATACAAGGGTGTCCCGCAGTATGGCGGCCAGGCCCCTATCGATCTCCATCGCCACGACATGCGCCGCTTGCTCACCAAGATGCATTGTGAGGGCCCCCAAGCCGGGGCCAATCTCCAAAACCCACTCGTCCGGCTGGAGATCGGCGGTTTGGATGATCCGGCCCACAATATTCTGATCGATCAGGAAGTTCTGGCCAAAGCGCTTCTTGGTGCTGAACCCCCGTTCTTTCATGATGCGGGTGACGTAGGATGGATTCGTTATCCGAGACATGGCTTCCCCCTTAGTCAATCAGATCACTGAGACCCTTACTGATCCTACTTAATTCTGCTTTAAACTGTTCATTGTCGTATTCCTCTAAACGATCGAGCAGATCGCAGATCTCATAGTACTCGTTCTTTGATAGCTGTCCCAGCTCCACCAGGTTGCGGCAGGTATCGATAAAGACCACTTTCGTTCGTTCCAGTTCTCCAAATAAGGTCATGGCCGCACCCCATTTTGCCTTGTAGTTTCCTCGATAAATCGAGTGTATTCTTTGACAAAGCGAAGCTGCACCGTGCCGGTGGCACCTTTACGCTGCTTGGCAAAGATGACCTCAACCAGGCCTTCGGTCCCCTTCTCTCGGGCGACCTCGGGGTAATAATAGTCGTCACGATACAAGAACATGATCACGTCCGCGAACTCCTCAATATTCCCGGAGTCCCTTAAGTCCGACATCATGGGCCGTTTATTCTCTCTGCTCTCCACGCCGCGATTCAGCTGGGAAAGGAGAATCAAGGGCACATCGAGCTCACCGGCGAGGTCCCTGAGCTCACGCACCATCTCCCCCACAATCAAGGTCCAGCTTCTGGACGCATTGTTGGGGGGCTTAATCAGCTGCAGGTAGTCGATGACAATCAGCCCCAAGCTTGGGTGTTCGGCCTTAAACTTTCTGGCCTTGGCCCTGATCTCCGGCACCGTCAGGCCCCGCCTGTCCACAATGGAAATGGGCAGAGGATAGAGCTCACTAAAGACCTTTTGGGTCACTAAAAACTGCTCGTCGCTGAGCTTGGTCTGATACTCCCGGGAGGTGATCACGTGCTGGTCCCCGGCTTTATGGGCAAAGAGCTCACTGAGGACAATACGGTCGCCAAGCTGCTCGTCATCCATCTCCAGACTAAAGATCAAAACGGGAATATCCCTCTTGGCTACATTGGCCACCATATTCAGGGCTAAAGCTGTTTTACCCATGGAAGGGCGTGCGGCTAAGATGATCAAGTCCTTCTTTTTAAAGCCTGTGGTCATACCGTCAATAGACGGAAAGCGTACCGACAGTCCATAGGCATCGCCCAAACCTTCTCTGCGGTTGAGCAAGTTGATATAGCACTTGTTCAGCACTTCCAGAAGATTCTTCACCTCGTCGCCGGAGGCATCCAGGCTCTGGCTGGCCGCGAAAATCAACTCTTGGGCTTTAGCCTGCACCGCCTGTAAATCCTCGTTCTTTGGATCCAGGGCCATGGCTTTAATGGTATCACTGGCCTGCACCAGGCGCCTGATGCCCTCTTTGTGCAGGAGTGTCTGCACACTGGGATCGAGCTCACTGAGGGCCACAAAGGATTCGGTCAGGGGGATCAGAAGTTCAGCGGGGGAATCGGTGATGGAATCGGTGCGCAGGCGATTATAGATTTGGGTATAGGAAATGCGCCCCTGTTTGTGATATAAGTCCAGAATGATCTCGTAAATCCGGCGATTGGCGGGATCCAGAAAATGGGATGCACGCAGCCGATCCACCACCCGATCCACCTGGGTAGGATGCTTAATGAGGATGCCTAGAATTTGCCGCTCTGCGCTTACGTCCATGGGTACTTCATAGATAGGTTCTAATTCACTCAAACTCATCGGGGAAAACCTCCCTCCAGCGTTGTTCTGCAGGATTTCGCACCTTACGGCTGGCAATCGGCCCCAAGACCTTGGTTAAGTAAGGATTCTCCAGAAGATCATTGTAGGAACGGATGCCAACACCATACCAATTTCTCAAGATTCCCTCCAGATAGGGGAAGCTGGGATTGACTCCCGAGGCACACATCTCCTCCACCGCCACGGCAATCACTTCGTGGGACAAATTCTTATTCTGCATCCAGTGCAGCAGTTTGCGCTTCTCCTCCGGCGAGGGAGCATTTACCCTGGCGGACAGATACTCCACCAACCATGTAAAGGAGTCCAGCTCCGCCCCTTCCACCCGTTCCAGACTGGCCGCGGGCTCCATCTGGGCTAGGGTGAGCTGAATTTCCAGCCCTTCATCATTGATCCAGCCCCCATCGGCCAAAAGGGCCAGGGCTTGACTTACCTCTCGTTTATCCAGGCCCATCTGCTCCGCCAAGGAATGGATCTGCAGAGGCAGTCCCAGTTGGGACAGGGCGGTAAGGTTAATCCAAACTAGAGTTACAGTAGGGCCTAAGACCGCCTGGCACTTGAGGATCTCCCGGGGCACCATAATGGGCAGTCCCTCCACACCCCGGAGGAGAACACCTTTGCTTTTCCGGCCTGACACAATCCTCACCCTTCCTTAGTGCTCGTCCACTAGACGACCCCACAGGTCGTATTTTTCCAGCAGTATGCCCTTGACCTCGCGATATTCTTGGATCACCGCAATACTTTTTTCTTCATCCAGGTAGAGATCTGGAGACGCCAGGATTTCCTCCAATTCCTCAATGCGCTCCTCCAAAAGAACAATGCCCTCCTCAAGTTGGGCCCTTTCCTGCTTTATTTTTCGCAGGAAATTGGAGGTTCGGCCGGATTTGGCAGGGGCTTTTTTCTCCACGGACGCCGGAGGGGCGACCTGAGCCTGGCGAGACTGCTCGTAGAGGCCGTAACTGCCATCAAACTCGGATAAGGACCCACCTTCTAGGGCCCACACCTTCGTGGCCAGCTTATCCAGGAAGTAACGATCATGGGAAACAAAGATGATGGTCCCTCCAAACTCCAAGAGAGCGTTCTCCAGCGCTTCCCGGGCGAAAATGTCCAAATGGTTGGTTGGTTCGTCCAGAAGCAGGAAGTTGGGGCGATGCAGGAGCAGTTTGGCCATGGCCAGACGGTTTCTCTCGCCGCCGCTCAAGACAGAGGTCTGCTTAAAGACGTCCTCTCCCCGAAACAGGAAGCGGGCTAACACACCTCGCAGCACGCCAAGTTCGAGACGGTGCTCATCGTAAAGTTCTTCCAAAACGGTGTTGCTGGGATCAAAGGAGATGTGCTGGGAAAAGTAACCCAGATCGACTCCCACCCCCCACCGTAATTCGCCTTCAAAGGGCAGCTCCCCTCCTAGGATCTTCAGCAGGGTGCTTTTACCGCTTCCATTGGGCCCCACCAGGGCAATACGCTGTCCCCGCCTGACCTCAGCCTGCACATTTTGGAGTATGACTTCTCGACCATAGTGTTTGCTAATATTCTCCAGAAATACGACGTTATTCCCCGACTGACGCCTGGGCTCAAAACGAAATTTCAGGGAGGGATCATCCATCACCCGCTCGATCTGGGGCAGCCGCGCCAGTTTCTTTTCCATGCTCTTAGCCTGTTTGGCCCGGGTTCCCGCCCTGAATTTCTGAATAAAGGCCTCCATGCGCGCCCTTTCCTGCTCCTGCCGCTCTAAACTCTCCTCAATCTGGGTCTGACGCAGCTGGCGCTGGGGCAGATAGGCCGAGTAGTTGCCCTTGTATTGGTACAGCCTGTGCTGCTGAAGTTCCCAAATGTGGGTGGACACCTTGTCCAAGAAATAGCGATCATGGGACACTACAATAAAGGCCGAGGAATAACTGGCCAAAAAGCCCTCCAGCCAGCCGATGGCCTCCATGTCCAGGTGATTGGTTGGTTCATCGAGTACCAAAAGAGAGGGCCGGGCCAAGAGCAGGCGGGCCAGGCTAACCCGCATTTGTTCCCCGCCGCTAAAGGTCGCAAGCTCCCGGCTTAAGTCGAGATGGGAGAAACCCAGCCCTACTGTGACGGCCTGGATTTGCACAAGGTAGTCATATCCACCCCCGTGCTCAAAGCGATCCTGAAGACGGGCATAGCGCAGCATCACCTGATCCAGTTCATCCCCTGGCTGCAGATCCGCCATGTCCCCCTCTAGGCTGCGCATAGCCTGCTCCAGCCCGATCTGTTCTGTAAACGGTTCCTGCAAGTAGTCTTGGAGTGACTGGGAGGTGCTGGGCGGCGTCTGCCACAAGGAGCCAATTGTATAGCCTCCGGGGCAGGTCACCTGGCCCCGATCGACGCCCAGTTCGCCCACGAGGGTTTTGAGCAAAGTGGTCTTCCCCACACCATTGGCTCCCACCAGGCCGATGCGATCGGTGGGGCCGATGGTGGCGGTTACCTCTTGAAAGACTAACTCATCGCCGTAGAATTTCCATAGATCCTGGATGATCATGGCGCTAGGTCATCACCTACCTTAAAAAATGCTGGTCCGCAAGGCCTGCCGTTCTTTGTGCTTGACCAAAGCCAGCTCGATCAAACGGTCAAGCAGGGCGGGATAGGGAAGGCCCGATTCAGCCCATAGTTTGGGATACATAGAAATGGGGGTAAAACCGGGAATGGTATTAATCTCATTGAGGAAGACCTCACCTTTCCGGCTCAAGAAGAAGTCCACCCGGCCCATCCCGGAGCAATCCACGGCGGCAAACGCCCGGCAGGCATAGTCTTGGATGGTTTTGGTCTCTGCAGCGCCTAGGGGGGCTGGAATAATCAGCTCAGACTCTTCGCTGTGATACTTGGCCTGATAGTCATAGAACTCATGGGCCGGTACAATCTCGCCCAAAACCGAAGCCACGGGCCGACTGTGACCAAGCACGCTGCACTCGATTTCCCCGGCGTCAACCAGGCCTTTTTCCACCACCACTTTACGGTCATACTGAAAAGCAAGCTCCAGAGCTGAGGCCAAATCCTCCCTGGATTTCACTTTACTGATTCCCACGCTCGATCCGAGATTGGCTGGCTTGACAAACATGGGATAGCCCAGGGCGTTCTCCAGCTGTTCCTGGATACCCTGGGGGTTTTCCCTCCAGGCATGACCCAAAACCACGTCCCAAGGAAGCAGAGGCAAGCCCGCCTCCTTGAAGAGGACCCGCATCATGGCTTTGTCCATGGACACGGCCGAGGAGGCCACTCCAGCCCCCACATAGGGTAGATTGGCCAGTTCCAGGAGTCCCTGGATCGTTCCATCCTCGCCGTAAGGGCCGTGGAGTACGGGAAAGACAACATCCAAACCGGGGTTTCCTTTTGGATCCGCCTGGATGATGGTGTCAGTCCACTGACCGTCGGGGCCGATCTTGAGGGGAATAATTTCATACTTCTCCCTATCCAAAGCCCCCATCACGGATTGGGCCGACATCAGAGACACTTCGTGCTCTCCTGAGCGGCCGCCGTAAATAACGCCTACCCTTAATTTGGCCATGCCTGTTCCCCCTCTTTCTTACTCAGTCTTGGCACAGGCAGATTGCATCCATTTCTACCTGTACACCTTTGGGCAGCGCACCCACTTCCACACACACTCTGGCCGGGGGCCTCTCCGGGAAGAAGCTGGCGTAAACTGCATTCATGGCTGCAAAATCCCCCATATCGGTCAGGTAAACCGAGATCTTCAAGGCATTGGCCAGGCTGCTTCCACCGGCTCTTGCGATGGCTTCCAGATTGTTTAACACCTGCCTGGACTGGGTCTCTACATCACCATAGGCGATTTCGCCTGTAGACATATCAACACCGAGTTGACCAGAAATGAAAAGCAAATTGCCCGCTCGAGTCCCTTGACTATAAGGCCCCACGGCCGCGGGAGCCCCTTCGGTATGAACTATTTTACGCATTACCATTCTCCTTTGTGTGATGTTGTCGGTCTTTATATAGTATTTTCCCGATTCAGGGCGGATTCCCTTGAAGGGGTCAGCATCTTTTTTATCGAATCAAGCTGATGGAGGTGGGCTGATGCGTAAGGAAGTAAAGATAAAAAAAGACGGTCGCTACATCATCTTTTACACCTTTCCCAAGAAGAACAAGGAGTGAGGAGTGCAGACATGGCAGAGTTACGCTGGAATCCACAGTTGAGAGAGTGGGTGATTGTGGCCTCCCATCGTCAGGAGCGGACCTACAAACCACCCGCGGAGTATTGTCCCCTCTGCCCGACCTTACCGGGGGAATTCCCCACCGAGGTCCCGGCGGAAGAGTATGAAATCGTCGTGTTCGAAAACAGATTCCCCTCTCTGAGCCAGCCGCCACCGCCCCTGGAAGTCGAGGGCAGTGCTCTTTACCATACAGCTTTGGCGGAAGGGGTCTGTGAGGTGGTTCTCTATTCCTCCAATCACCACAGCTCCCTGGCCCAGGAATCGGTGGAGCACATCCAAAAGCTAATTGAAGTCTGGACCGATCGCTACCTTGAGCTGGGCCAAAAACCGAATATCCACTATGTATTAATCTTCGAGAACAAGGGTGATGCGGTGGGGGTTACCCTGTCCCATCCCCATGGACAGATTTACGCCTTCCCCTTTGTACCGCCCATCCTGGAACGGGAACTCCAGGCCGCCCTGGAACACCAGGAGGAGACGGGCCAATGTCTCTACTGCGATATTCTGGCGGAGGAAAAGGAAGACGCCGTGCGGATTATCGCCCAAAACGAAGAGTTTATGGCTTTTGTGCCCTTCTTCGCCCGTTATCCTTTTGAGGTACATATCTACGCCCAGCGCCATGTGGCCAGTCTGGCCCAGTTCACGCCGGAAGAGCAAGAAGGGCTGGCTGCCGTAATTCAGGAGGTCCTGGTCAAATATGACGCCCTCTTCGGGTTTCCCCTCCCTTATATGATGGTGCTCCATCAAGCACCCACCAAGGGTATCTATCCCCATTATCATTTCCATATCGAACTCTATCCCCTCAACCGCACCGCCACGAAACTCAAGTATCTGGCTGGAGTGGAGTCGGGGGCGGGTACATTTATCACCGATATGAGCCCGGAAGAGCAAGCTGAAAGACTATTATCAGGGGGTTCTATCCATGAATCATGAAGATATCGTTCGATTGCTGGAGCAGTTGAGACGGAAGTACAAAACCCAAGGCCGGCCCCAAGTCGTGAGGGCACCTGGCCGGGTTAATCTTTTGGGAGAGCATACAGATTACAATGAAGGCTTTGTCTTTCCCATGGCTATTGATGCCGGGATCACCATGGTAGGCGCCTTAAACGGAACAAACCAGATCCAGCTGTATTCCCTGGATTTTGAGGCGTCCGATCGCTTTTCTGTGGAAGAGATTGTTCCTTCCAGTAGCCGGCGCTGGACCAATTACATCCGGGGAGTGTGTGCAGAGTTTAAGAAGGCCGGCCTTCCTCTCCAGGGCCTGGATCTTATCTTGGAAGGCAATGTGCCGCAGGGAGCAGGCCTTTCGTCCTCGGCCGCGCTGGAAGTGGCCGCAGCCCTTTTGATTTCGGCCCTGCACGATTGGGAGATGGACCGGGTGGAACTGGTCAAATTGGCCCAGAGGGCGGAAAATGATTTTGTCGGTGTGGCCTCGGGCATTATGGATCAGTTTGCCTCCATGATGGGGCAAAAGGACCATGCCCTGTTTTTGGACTGCCGCAGCCTAGACTACGAGCTGATCCCCACCCCCTTCGAACAGCAAGGTTACTCTGTGGTTGTGACCAATACCAGGGTACAAAGGGGTCTTGTGGAGTCAGAGTACAACGCCCGGCGCCAAGAGTGCTCTGAAGCGGTGGAACATCTTAAGCGCCATCTTCCCGGGATTTCCAGCCTCCGGGATGTGAGCATGGATCAGATGCCCCTCATCCAGGCACTTCCTCCTGTTTTGGCCCAAAGAGCCCGCCACGTGGTTACGGAAAATGACCGCGTCCTCCAGGGCATCCTGGCCCTGCAAGCCGGAGATTTGGTGCGCTTCGGTCAGTACCTCAATGCATCCCATGACAGCCTGCGCTTTGACTTTGAAGTAAGCTGCCCTGAGCTTGATCTCTTGGTGGAATTGGCCCAAAAGGTGCAAGGTGTGCTGGGCTCACGGATGACGGGAGCGGGCTTTGGCGGCTGTACCATCTCTTTAGTGCCCCAGAGGAGCCTCAACTTCTTTAAGGAGACTGTCTCCCGAGAGTACCGGGCCCAGACCGGTTTAGAGCCGGAGATCTTTGTCTTCAGCGCTTCCCAGGGTGCCAGGACTATGGAAGCAGCAGCACCTCCACAATCTTAAAGTAGATGATTAAGGACAGGGCGTCCACAATGGTAGTAATCACCGGCGCAGCCATAATGGCGGGGTCCTGTTTCATGGCTTTGGCCACCAAGGGCAGCATCCCCCCTACCGTCTTGGCCAGCAAGACGGTGGCCAAGAGGGCCAAAGATACACTGAGTGCCACCAGGTAATCCCCGGGGTACATGAGCATGATCCGCAGGAAGTTGACCGCGGACAGAACCACGCCCACCAGGGCACTAACGCCAAGTTCTTTCAGAAGTACCCGGGCATAGTCGGGAATGGTAATCTCACCTAAGGCCATGCCGCGGATCACCAGGGTCGAGCTTTGGGCACCTGCATTACCGCCCGTGTCGGTGAGCATGGGAATAAAAGTGACTAAGAAGGGCATGGTCACAAAGGCCGCCTCATACTTGCCCAGAATGGAACCGGTAATCATAGCAGAGACCATGAGGATTAAGAGCCAAATAATGCGGTTTTTGGCCAGCGAAAGGACGCTGGTCTTTAGATACGGTTTCTCGGAAGGGGCCATGGCGGCCATGATTTGAAAGTCTTCCGTGGCTTCCTGCTGAATTACTTCCACCACATCGTCCACGGTGACAATACCCACGAGTCTCTGTTCATGATCGACCACAGGCAGTGCCAACAGATCGTATTTAGCGAACATATGAGCGACCATTTCCTGGTCCGTGCTCGTTTGGGCATAAATGACCTTGGTTTCCATCAGGTCGGCAATCATGGCATCGTCAGGGGCTAAGAAGAGTTCCTTGACCGTGACCACACCTTCCAAATGCCGGTTGGCATCCATCACGTAACAGATGTAGACCGTTTCCCGATCCAAAGCAGTGCGCCGAATGCGGGCAAAGGCTTCGGACACGCTCATATCTTTTTTCAAGTCCACGAACTCCGCGGTCATAATGCTGCCGGCCGACTCGGGAGGGTACTGCAGAAACTGGTTCACGAGCTTTCTGGTCTCAGGGGACGCGTTTTTCAAAACCTTCTTGACGACACTGGCGGGCATTTCTTCCAGGAAGTCTGCGGCGTCGTCCACAAAGAGCTGATCAATAATGGATCCCACTTCCTGATCGGTAATGGCACTGACAATGTACTCCTGCATTTCGCTGGACAAATAGGCGAAGATCTCCGCCGCCCTGTCCTTGGGAAGGGTTCGGAACACCAAGACCACATGTTCTCGGCTGAGGTCATCCATAAAGGCGGCAATGTCTGCGTCCTGGAACTGGGGCAGTTCTTCCCTGACGGTCCTATAATCCTTGGTTTTCACCAGCTGTTCTAGGTCATGAAAGTCTTGGATTCTCATCTCGTCACCCCTTTCAGTCTTTACCTAGTATAACAAAAACCGGTGACTCAGCCAAGTCACCGGAATCCCATTTTAGTTGGCCACAGACCAGGAGGTAGAAAATCTCTCGGGGAAGATATGACGCAGAAACTCCTCCACATGGTCAATGGGTATGATCTGAACACCTTCGGTAAACTGCGGAAGGCCCTCCATATTGTCCTTGGGGATAAACACCTTCTTGACCCCGCTTTGTTTGGCACCATAGATTTTGGGGTGCAAACCCCCTACAGCCTTGACCTTGCCCCGCAGAGAAATCTCTCCGGTAACCGCGATATCCTGGGGAATGGGCAGCCCTTCCACGGCACTGATAATGGCGGCCAAAATGGCGACGCCGGCGGAGGGCCCATCGATATTTCCACCCCCAACTACATTCACATGCAGATCGAAGGCGTCCAGTTCCTGACCGGTCAGGGCGCGGAAGACAGAGGCCGCGTTAAAGACACTGTCCTTAGCCATGCTCCCGGCTGTATCATTAAAGCGAACCCGTCCCTTGCCAGGTTCTTTACTGGGGAAGGCGACCGCCTCAATCTCCAGCACCGAACCTAGATAACCATGGACACCCAAGCCTAAAATCCGACCAACTTCACTTGTGGAGGACGCTTTGGCACCGAGGAACGAAGATAGACGCGCCGACTGAATCACTTCCAGGAGATCCTCCTTGGCCACCACAACCCGGCCCTCGCTGCCTTCTCCCCTGTACAAAGCTACGCCGTAGGCATCTGCCAAGAGACGCGTAGCTCGGCGCCCTTCAATGGTATATTCCGCCACAAGTTCCGGCACTCCAGGCTCCAAACGGATACCCAAACGCGCGCTGGCGGCCTGGACAATTTCCACAATATCCTGCGGTGTAAGGGGATCAAAGAACACCTCTGCACAGCGGGAACGGAAAGCAGGGCTGATCTCCGAAGGATCCCTGGTAGTGGCCCCAATCAGTACAAAGTCCGCGGGGGCACCCTTGGTAAAGAGCTGATGGATATATTTGGGGATCTGGGGATCATGGGGATCGTAATAGGAAGACTCAAATACAACCCGCTTATCCTCTAGTACTTTCAGCAGCTTATTCTGGAGAACCGTATCCAATTCTCCGATTTCATCGATAAAGAGTACGCCGCCATGAGCTTCGGTCACCAAACCCAGCTTGGGCTCTGGTACCGATCCCTCCGCCAAGTCCCGCCTCGCCCCTTGGTAAATGGGATCATGGACCGAACCGATCAGAGGATTGGTTACCTCGCGGGGATCCCAGCGCAGGGTGGTTCCGTCCACCTCTACAAAGGGAGAATCGTCCCCGAAGGGCGTATACGCCTTCCCTTTAGCCACTTGGAGAGCTAAACGTGCCACCGTGGTTTTTCCCACCCCGGGAGGACCGTAGACTAAGATATGTTGGGGATAGGGGGAACTTAACTTGGTAAGCAGCGATTTGATGGCCTCGTCCTGCCCCACCACCTCCTGCAGCGTTTGCGGGCGCATGCGATCGATGGTGGAACGGGACAGGCTGCGCTGTTCCAAAACCTCCAGCTCAGCATATTTCTTCAGGGTCTGGGCGTTGTCGGGACCCGCTTCTTCCTTCAGTACCTGGCTGCGAATCTCTTTGACATAGTCCAGGTGACGTTCCTGCATTTTGGCTGCAATCTTGGCCTCAAGCTGCTCCTCCACGGTGCGCCTGGCCAAGAGATCGGCTAAATAGTCCTCCAGTTCATGCAGGACTTCATCCACCTCTTCGGGAGGCCTTTGCTCCACAATGCTGGGATCTTCATGAACCAATCGCTCCAGAGCCAAGATCCGATCTTCGATTTTTTCCGACTGCATCAGCTCCAGGGAATCAAGCTTGCCTGCCTTCAGGACTAACTGATCTTCACCATGTACTTCCGCTAGAATGGATAAAAGTGCTGCAACATGCTTTTCCAGTGTCAGCTGCCTGTCAGGCGACAATTTGTGTGTTTGTGTTAATTGCTTCGTATCCACTGGGGATGACCCCTCCACGCAAGTATTTCCCGGTACCCTATTCGTTTTGAACCTTCACCGTGACGGAGACATGTACCTTGGGATGCACTTTCACAAGCACAGGATGTGATCCCAGGCTCTTTATTGGCTCCTTCACCTCGATTTTCCTCTTGTCAATTTCTACCGAGAACTGGCGCCGCAGCTGGTCCGCTATTTCCTGGGTTGTGACGGAGCCAAAAAGCCTGCCGCCCTCACCCACCTTGGCCTTGACTTCGACCTTCTGCTCTTTGAGGATATCCGCCACTCGCTGCGCCTCGCGCAACTCCCGGTCGGCCCGGCTGGATTCAGCTTTGGCCTGCTCCGCCACTTGGCGCAAATTCCCGGCACTGGCCTCTACCGCCAGACCCCGGGGGATCAGGAAATTGCGTCCGTACCCTTCGGCCACATTGACCACATCGCCCTTTTTCCCTATGTTTTTCACATCCTGCTTGAGAATAACTTTCACGAGACACCCACCCTTCTAATCTTCCTCGTCCTCTTGTACTACTTCTGCTTGGGACGCCTTTAACCTGCGAAAGTCAAAAACTCCATCGGCTATGGTCACAAAAATTAGGGCCAGTAAGACGACCTGCATGGTTAAGAGCATAAAAAGGAGCAGTACACGGAGGAACATGGGTACATTCTTCTTCTGGAAATAAAACCAGGCTAGACTAAGGCCTGTAATGACGTGGGAGTAAAAGGAAAGTAAAAACAGGTTCAGCCCCAGAAACTGCAGCCAGGGCGGTATGGTGGTCAGTTGAACCAAGACCGTGATCAGCATCCCGAAAATTAGGAAAAGCCCAAAGTAGGGGGGAAGCCGCCACTGGGTAAAGGGCGCAATCCACGGAGTAGAATGATCGCCCATGCGCCTTAAGATCAGACGCACTACCCCCAGGGTAATGTAGCTCATGGACACGGCGTACAAAAAGAGCATGGCGGGCAGACCCCACCTCAGGAGCATCGGCCCAAAGGTTTGCAGCTGTTCATAGAGCCTGAGGGCTTCGCCGCTGGCTCCTAGGCTTTGCGCCGTCTGCATAGCCTGTTCAATTGTTTCGGAGAACATCACCAGCATGTCCCCGAACACATTTCCACCGATAATTAAGTAATAGAGCAGGAAGTTAAGGCCAATGACCACGATATTGGAAGCGATACCCACAAACATCAGTCTGGGAAAGGTAAACTTCTCCCTTAGAGCCATCCCTACTGCTACGCCAACAAAACCCCAGATGATAATGGTCAGTCCAGAAAGAACATGCCCCGCCACCAAACTCGACAGCAGGGCTGCCACCACAGCGGCCAGAATACCATACTGAAACCCCTGGCGGTAGACTAAAAGCATCAGGGGCACGGGTACAATCACAGATGGAATCCCCAGGTACTCACCTAAAATGGTCAACAAAACGGTGACCGCCCCGAGCATGGCCCCTTCAGTTAAGGAACGCGTCTTCATACATTCACCCCAAGTTCTTATTAGGAAAAAGGAGCAGCTCCGCTGCTCCTCTAGAACTTACTCAATCGTATAAGGCATCAATGCCATAAAACGTGCCCGCTTGATTGCGCCGGTCAGCTGCCGCTGGTGCTTGGCACAGTTGCCGGAAATCCGCCGTGGTAAGATCTTGCCGCGTTCTGTAACATAGCGGCGTAGACGACCAACCTCTTTGTAGTCAATCTGTTCGATCTTATCGACACAGAAGGAGCATACTTTTCTTCTGCCTCTACGACCTCTTTCTCTCGCCATTATCTCGCCTCCAAACCTATCTGATTAAAACGGAATATCATCAAACTCCGGTTCGGGCGGTCCATCTGCTGATTCATCGGATCCGGCATCGCTGCCCCGTGCACGATCCAAAAAGCGCACATTATCGGCTACGATCTCGGCGGCCTTACGACGGATGCCGTTTTGATCATCATACGACCGGATCTGCAAACGTCCTTCTACAGCAACGAGGCGTCCCTTATTCAGGTGGTTGGCACAAATCTCAGCCTGTTTACGCCACGTTACGATGTCAATGAAATCTGCTTCCCTTTCGCCTCCCTGGCTCACAAAGGGTCGATCCACTGCAAGAGTGAAATTCGTGACTGCTATACCGGTCTGGGTATAGCGCAGTTGCGGATCAGCTACGAGTCGCCCAATTAGAATAACCTTGTTTAACACCTTTTCGTCACTCCTTTGCTCATTCTTGATCCCTTCGAACGAGCAGATAACGGACGACTTCATCGGTGATCTTGAGAATACGTTCGACCTCGGAAGTCGTTCCGCTTTCTGCCTTAAAATCGATCACCACATAGAAGCCTTCGGTATTATCGTTGATTTCATAAGCAAACCGTCTTTTGCCCCACTTATCAACCTTCTCGATTTCACCGCCAATACCTGTAATCAGGTCCTTGGTCCGTTCGATTTGGGCCTCCAAGCCCTCTTCATCGAGTTGTGGAACATAGATCATCATTAGCTCATATTCACGCACCGCAGCTTCACCTCCCCTCTGGACATGTGGCCCTAAGTCAAGCTTAGGGCAGGGCAGGTACATTATATCACCGCTCCAGATCGAAGTCAAACGTTGAAACGGAAGAAAATGACATCGCCATCCCTGATCGGATAGTCCTTTCCCTCGATCTGCACAAGCCCCTTCTCTCTGCACGCGGCCATGGATCCTGCGGCGATCAGTGTATCCAGGGGAACCACTTCGGCCCGGATAAAACCCCGCTCCAGATCGGAGTGAATGCGCCCTGCGGCCTGGGGTGCCAAGATTCCCCGAGGGACCATCCACGATCGTGTTTCGTCACCCTTGATCGTATAGAAGGTAATCAGATCTAAAAGACGCACCCCCGCGTCAACCAAACGATGCAAAGCGGGCTTGTCCATATTGGCCTCGTCTAGGAAGAGCTCCGCCTCCTCTGGTTCGAGGCGGCTTAGTTCCATCTCGAAGTCCGCAGCCATGACCACAAGCTCGGCGCCCTCGGCTTCGGCCCACTCGGTCAAGGCGGGATCGCAATCCCCCTGGCCGTCATTGACATTGGCCACATACATGACGGGCTTAAAGGAAAGGAGCGGTAGATCGCCCATTGGGGGAAGTCCTGTCAGGCGTAAAGGAGTACCTTGCTCCAGAGCAGACTGGTATTGTTCTAAGAGCTCCAACTCCTGGCGATACTGCGCTTGGCCCGTCTTTAACATCCTGGCTGTCCGCTCCTGGCGCCGCTTTACGGTCTGCAAATCCGCCAGCATAAGTTCGATGTTGACAATTTCGATATCCCTTACCGGATCCGTATCCCCTAAGGTATTGACCACATCATCGGCCTGAAAAAGGCGGACCACATGAACCAGTGCATCCATTTCGCGGATGTGGCCCAAAAACTGGTTGCCCAAACCTTCTCCCTCACTGGCGCCCCTCACCAGGCCCGCAATATCCACAAACTCGACAGTGGCTCCCGTCAGGATCTTGGGCTGACTGATCCGGGCCAGCATCTCCAGACGCTGATCGGGCACCAGCACCACCCCCTGGTTCGGTTCAATGGTGCAGAAGGGGTAGTTCAGAGCAGGCACCTGAAGTCTTGTCAACGCATTGAACAAAGTAGACTTACCCACATTGGGCAGACCAATGATTCCTATTCGTAATGCCATTGATTTCACACCCCCGAAAAGGTAGACTAAGGCAGAAGGAGGAGACGTTCCATGAACCGCATCGCCAGGGCCGGCATCATTGCCGCTGCCTACATCGTCTTAGTGTTCTTCTTTCAATTTGCCAGTTTCGGCCCTGTCCAGCTCAGAGTGGCCGAGGCCTTAACCTTGCTGCCCATGGTCTATCCTGAAGCGATAGGAGGCATCTATGTGGGAGTGTTCCTGGCCAATATCTTAGGCGGCCAAGGCCCCTGGGATGTTTTCGGCGGCAGCTTGGTTAGCCTTTTGGCGGCCTACCTCACCTACCGCTTCCGGGGACGATTACTGGGCTACGCTGCCCCCATCCTGCTCAATGCCTTTCTGGTCAGCCTATATCTACGCTACATTTTCAACGTCCCATCCTACTGGCTCCTTGTCCTCAGTATCGGACTGGGGCAAAGCATCGTCATCCTTGGTTTGGGTCTTCCCCTCCTGCGCTTCGTACAGAAGAATCAAGAAAGGTTTCTATAGCCCATAATCTCCGCCAGGACCTGGTCCCGGTAGGCTGCTAGAGCAGCAAAGTCCATCGACCGTGTATAGAATTCTTCCACAGCAAGATGACTAGACTGTGCTTGCTGCAAGGAGTGCACCCCTAGATGCAGTAGTTCTTGCCAGAGCCCGTGTTCTCCTGCGTTTTCCGGATTCTGCATCCCGCCGCAGTCTACTCTAGGCCCCGAGAGATCCTCCAAAGGCTCCAGGTCGGTTGCTGTAACCACAGCCATGGCCAGGGCAGGGATGATCAGATGGAGCCATTTACGGGGATTGAGGGGGTAATGAAAGACTTCCACGTCCAGTCCCAATCCTTGGACATGCTGGGCAATGGTCTGCAGATACCCGGACTTTCCTGTGCCGGGACCTCCCGCTAGAACAAAGAGAGTGGAGATCTCTGCCAGCAGGCTCTCCAAGTGACTCACATAACCCTCCGGCGTGAGCGCAGAGGCGAAGAGGTGCCGGATCAGTCCAGGTTTTCCC
Organism: Bacillota bacterium; assembly: GCA_012838305.1. GTDB lineage: Bacteria > Bacillota > Limnochordia > Darwinibacteriales > Darwinibacteriaceae > UBA5420. The sequence goes on from DUPN01000023.1 coordinate 46,888, forward strand.
AGATAGCCTGGGCGGGCCCCATGGACGGTGGCCAGGATCTCCTCCAATTCTTCGCTGCAATCCCGTCTGTTTGGCCCGTTGCGGGCCGCCATGTTCTCTTCGAGGGCCAGGGCGGCTGCGAAATAGCGAAAGGCCGAGGCAAAATGGGCCTGTTTGATGCGGCCGCCGGCGATAATCTCCTCCCGTTTTGCTTCCAGGATGTCCCCCTGCCAAAAATCCCCCAGACAGAGCAGCTGATCTCGGCAGCCGGGCCACTTGGGTTCTCTGGCGTGGGGAGCGGTAGCATCAAGGAGTGCCACGCCCAAGTCGGGAAAACAGACCGCGTCTAAGGCCCTGGAGTCGGAACTGCAGAAAAAGAGCTCATGATCATATCCAGCCTTCCCCATCTCCTGGGCAATATAGCGCATAAAGCTGGACTTGCCCGTTCCGGGCCCACCCTTGAGAAGATAGATCTTCTTGGCCTCGGATCCAATAATGTAGTCAAAGAGGGAGTAGAAGCCTTCCCCTGAGTTACTGCCTGCAAAAAAATGGCGAATTTGCATCGCTGGAAACCTCCCTGGAAATCTGAAATGGCGCACATTTAGTATATTCTTCCCAGGGAGGTTGTGCCTAAACTCCTTTGACCTGCCGCATTAATTTGTCACGGGCCACCAAAATGACCCTTCCGCATGTGGTGCATTTCAAACGGGTATCCACACCCGGTTTGAGGACCTCCCAGGTCTGGCCTCCACAGGCGTGCTTCTTCCTCAAACGCAGAATCTGTCCCACCTGGTGCATGGCTGACCTCCCACCTTTTCCCTGTATTACAATAATTATAGCATAGCTTTGATCACAATTATTAAAGGGTATCCCTAAACAAACGAGAATTACTGAGAGACGAAACCCACAGAAAGGATGACCTTTTTGAAAAAGATTAATGCTGTACTCTTGCTTGTAATTCTCAGTCTTTCCCTGATCGTTGGGCCCCTGTCCATGCTGGCCGAAGAAAACGGGGACGTGCTGGCTATAGTGAATGGTGTAGTGATTACCAAAGCCCAGTTTTATGAACTCTTAGAAACCGAATACGGTTATTATGCCCTGCAGGAGCTGGTACAAAAGGAACTCGTACGCCAAAAGGCCGATGCCTTGCAGGTCAGTATCGATGAAGAGGAATTCACTGAAGTCTACAGTTCCATCATTGCGCAGCTTGGCGGAGCCCAGGGCTTGCAGATGTTTTTGATCCAGAACAATGTGACCGAAGAGATTTTCATTGAACAGCTGAAGTGGAATATGCTCATTGGCGAACTGGCCAGTGCAGAGGTTGACGTGCCCGAAGGCGCGGTCGCCGCCTTCTTTGAGCAAAACCGCTCCTATTATGACCAGCCGGAATTGGTGGAAGTGAGTCACATTTTGGTGGAAACAGAAGAGGAAGCCCAGGAAGTATTGGCGCTGCTGAAGGAGGGCGGAGATTTACTGGCCCTGGCCAGCGAGTACTCTCTAGACCCTGGCACTGCCTCCCAAGGCGGATATCTCGGCACGATTCCCCGGGGATATACGGTGCCTGAATTCGAAGAAATGGCCTTCTCCCTGCCTGTTGGGGAATATGACCTAGCGGAAAGCAACTATGGCTGGCATGTGATCACCGTCCATGCTAAGTACGAGGCGGAAGAAGCTGTCTTTGAGGAGATCGCTGACGAAGTGGAACGAGACTACCGGGCTAATGCGGCCTTGGATATGCAAAGCTATATGCAGAAGCTGGAAATGGAGTCCACGATTGACATCCAGTGGCAGCCCTAAGCGCTAACGAAGTATGACGCCCCCGTCTTTCACGGACGGGGGCGTTTCTTTTTAGGGTTTTTCCCAGCGCAGAACGGGATGTCTGGCCGCTCTGGCCTCATCAAGCCTCTTCACCGGCGTGCGATGGGGCGCCGTGGTGAGGAGTTCGGGATCCTCTTGGGCCTCCTCGGCAATCCTTTTCATAACGTCAATAAACTGATCCAAGGTCGATTTCGGCTCCGTTTCAGTGGGCTCAATCATGATGGCCTCCTCCACCACCATGGGGAAATACACTGTGGGGGCGTGGAAACCATAGTCCGAAAGGCGCTTGGCAATATCCAAAGTGCGCACACCATGCTCCTTCTGCCACACGCCTGAAAGCACAAACTCATGCATGCAGGTTCTGTCATAAGGGAGATGGTACACATCCTTTAGGCGCTGCATCATATAGTTGGCATGCAGCACTGCGGTCTCGCTCACCTGCTTCAGTCCCTCCGGTCCGTGGGAGCGGATATAGGCGTAGGCCCTGGCATAAACGAGGAAGTTGCCATAAAAGGAGCGCACGCGTCCGATGGAGTGCTCGGGGGTGACAAAACGGTAACGATCACCCTGCTTCTCCACTACAGGTCCCGGCAAAAACGGGGCCAGTTCTTGGGAAACCACAATGGGTCCCGCTCCCGGTCCGCCGCCGCCATGGGGGGTTGAAAAGGTTTTGTGCAAGTTGAAGTGGACCACATCGAAGCCCATATCCCCTGGTCGGGCAATTCCCATAATGGCATTGGCATTCGCTCCATCATAGTAGAGCAAGCCGCCTGCATCATGCACGATATCCGCGATTTCACAGATGTTTTCATCAAAGAGTCCCAGGGTGTTGGGATTGGTGAGCATCAGCCCAGCTGTGTTCGGACCCACTAAAGCCTTCAGGGCCGCCACATCCACCCCGCCCCGCTCATCAGAGGGAACTTCCACCACTTTGTAGCCGACCATAGCGCAACTGGCCGGGTTCGTTCCATGGGCGGAATCGGGAATGATCATCTCCCTGCGGTGGTTCTCGTTCCTCTTGGCATGGTAGGCCTTGATCACCATCAGCCCCGTTAGCTCGCCGTGGGCACCTGCAGCAGGCTGCAGGGTTGTAGCTGACAGTCCAGAGATAACGGCCAAATACTGTCCAAGGTTGTACATCAGCTCCAGGGCGCCTTGAACCGTTTCCTCCGGTTGATAGGGGTGAATGGCGGCGAGCCCCGGCAGGCTGGTTACATCTTCGTGGACCCTGGGATTATACTTCATGGTACAGGAACCTAAGGGGTAGAACCCCACATCCACGCCGTGATTTCTCCTGGACAGCTGGGTATAGTGGCGAACAACCTCCAGCTCGCTTACTTCTGGCAGGGCAGGAGGCTCCTCCCGCAGGAAGTCTTGTGGGATCAAATCCCCGACCGGTACTGCAGGGACATCCAGATCCGGCAGCCGATAGCCCCGGCGTCCAGGTGCAGAACGTTCAAAAATTAAGGGGACAGTCTTGTTCATGGTCATGCGATCAACCCCCTTAGCAAATCTACGAAGTGATCCATTTCTTCTTTGGTCCTGGCCTCCGTGACCGAAAAGAGTACCAGCTCAGGCAGGCCAAAGCGTGCCAAAGGCAGACCTCCCACAAAGCCTTGCTCCATGAGGCGCAAATTGATATCCTCCCAGTCTACTGCGGCTTTAAGGACGAACTCTCTAAAGAAGGGAGCACTGAAGGGAGCGGACAGTCCTTCCATGGAGAGCAGCTGTTCCTGAAGATAGTGGGCTTTCTGCAGAGACTGGTAGCCAACATCCCTAAAGCCCTCCTTCCCCATGACGCTCAAGTAAACAGCGGCGGTCAGAGCATTCAGGGCCTGATTTGAACATATGTTCGATGTCGCTTTTTCCCTGCGAATGTGTTGTTCCCTGGTCTGCAGAGTGAGTACATACCCCCTGGTGCCTTCGGAATCTACCGTCTCCCCCACCACTCGGCCCGGCATACGCCGGATCAATTTGGATCCTGAGGTGGCAAAAAAGCCCAGGGACGGTCCTCCAAAACCCATGGCATTGCCTAAGCTTTGCCCATCACCCACCACAATATCGGCCCCGAGTTCACCTGGGGACTTGAGCAGGCTGAGGCTAATGGGATCCACAGCCATCACCAAGAGGCCGCCATGTTTCTTGACGACGTCCCTGAAGGGGGCTACATTTTCCAGAAGACCAAAGAAGTTCGGCTGCTGCACGACGACACAGGCCGCATCAGGCCAGGGTATACCCTCTAGTGCCTGGGGATTAACAATTCCGCTGGCTTGATCATAGGGAAGGTCGACAATGGAAACATCCTGGCTCTCCAAGTACAAACGGACCACATTCCTCCATTCAGGATGCAGTGTACTGGGGAGCACCACCAGTTCTCTGCGGGTGGCAGCACAGGCCATCAGGGCCGCTTCCGCCAGTGCGCTGGCCCCGTCATACATGGAGGCGTTGGAAGCTTCCATACCAGTCAATTCACAAATCAAGGTCTGGTACTCGAAAATGCTCTGCAACACACCCTGGGTAATCTCGGGCTGATAGGGCGTATAGGCGGTAAGAAACTCACCACGGCCCACAATATGCTTGATCAGGGCGGGAACGAGATGATCATAGGAACCAGCCCCCAAAAAAGAGACCACTTCTTTGAGATTCTTGTTCTGGCCGGCCAATTCCGCAAAATGGCGCACCAGCTCCGCTTCGCTGAGGGCCCCGGGCAGATCCAGCTCCTCTCTCAGGCGGATGCCCTCTGGGATATCGTCGAACAGCTCCTCCACTTCGTCCACTCCGAGGATCTGGAGCATTTCAGCCTTTTCTTCCTGTGTTAACGGAAGGTAGCGCATGCTTAAACCCCCTTCAGAAACGCTTCATACTCCTGTTGATTCATTAAATCACCAGTCTGGGCCACCCCGGCCACTTCGATTTCCACAATCCAACCTGCTTCAAAGGGAGATTCGTTCACGAGCTCAGGACTCTCTTCCAGGGCCTCGTTGATGGCGACAATCTCACCGCTGACAGGAGCATAGACGTCAGAGACGGCCTTGACGGACTCCAGAACAGCAATGCCTTCGCCCTCTTCCACAATATCACCGATGGAAGGAAGGTCCACAAAGACAATGTCACCCAACTCGTTTTGGGCATAGTCACTGATGCCGACACGGATAATATTGCCCTTCACCAACACCCACTCATGCTCCTTGGTAAACCGCAGTTGTTCATTCATGATGAAACCTCCTCATGTGTTTTATGTTAGCTCAAAAAACGTCCTTTGATCACTCTGGCCTTGGCCAGCCTCTTCCTGATTTCAATCTGAATCTCAGTGTCGGCCTTGGCGTAAGCAACATCCACATACCCCATGCCGATGGGATGATCCAGGGTTGGGGAGTGGGTACCGCTGGTCACTGCACCGATTTCTTTTCCCTGAAGATTCAGAATTGAGTAGCCGTGTCGAGGGATCCCCTTGTCCACCATGGTAAAGGCCACCAACTTACGGGGAAAACCCTCTTGCTTCAGCCGGCGCAGAGCATCGATCCCAATAAAGAAATCTTTGTCCAGCTTGACAAAACGCTGCAAACCTGCCTCCAAGGGGCTGGTATATTCATCAATATCGTTGCCGTAAAGGGGCATACGGGCCTCTAAACGCAGACTGTCACGGGCCCCTAAGCCAATGGGCTTTACCCCGTATTTTTCTCCCTTGGCGAGAAATTCATCCCAGAGCGTTTCCGCCAAGAAGTTGGGTAAGTAAAGCTCAAACCCATCTTCCCCTGTGTAGCCAGTACGGGAAAGGAGCAAAACCTCGCCTTGATAGCTTGGCTCAACAAAGTGATACGACTTCAGGTCATGCAGGGATAGACCGAGCACCTCCTCCATCAGGGGCTCCGATTGCGGCCCCTGCACAGCAATGAGGGTCAATTCGTCACTGCGATCCAAAAACTCGGTATCCGGCAGCAAATGGCTTTGAATCCACGCAAGGTCTTTGGCCGCATTAGCAGCGTTCACTACCAAGAGAAAGCTTTCCGCCCTGCGATACACCAGGATATCATCGATAATTCCGCCATCCTCGCTGGTGAGGGGGGAGTAGAGAATCTCACCTTCTTTGAGCCGAGCGGCATCATTGGTGATCAGATGGTTGACGGTGACCAGAGCCCCTGGGCCGCGCAGCTCAAACTCGCCCATATGGGTTAAGTCAAAGATGCCCACCTTGCTGCGTACTGTTAGATGTTCCTCCAAAACCCCGGAATACTGAACGGGCATTTCAAAACCTGCATACTCCACCATCCTGGCCCCTAAGGCCTTGTGTTTGGCGGTGAGTGGGGTTTGCTTCAATTGTCCATCTCCTTCCATTTTTTGTCATACGTCCATTGATATACACATCTTTCTCTACAAGAAACGCGTTTCCTTCTGTCACCTTTCGTCATGGGATGGATATGATAAAAGGCGATCATTGGGTCAAGTAAGGGGGATGGAAAAATGGGCCTGTTAAAGAGAGTGATGGATCCGATTCTCAAGGCGCGGGGCAAGACCATGATTCTGATCTGGCACCGCAAACGCCGCCGGCACTAAATGTCCTTAGCTGGGCTTTTACCCTAGGTTATACACAATATCCACAGGCCCTGTGGATAACAATGTGGATATTACCTGTTCAAAAAGTAAAAGACAAGCAGTGCGGCAGCCAGGGCCACCGCCCAAGTAATTCTGCTCATGCGCTGGCCCTTAGGGCTGCGGCGCACGGAATCCCGGATCCTGGTTCGCTCGGATCGGCTGGCCTGTTTCATCAGCTCAATTCCTTTGCCAATATCTCCGCTCTTCTTATATAAGACCCCTAAATTGTGGGTTGCGGTCGGATTGCCCGGATCCAAGGCTATGGCCCGTTCATAGGCGTCCTTGGCCCGGTCGGTCCAGCCTCTCTCGGCGTAAATGTTCCCCAGATTGGAATGGGCACTGGCCAGCTTAGAGTCGAGGAGCAGGGCCTGGTTAAAGCAGTCCTCGGCCTGCCTGAAGTCCTCGCGACGGGCCAACACAACACCCAGCTTATTATGGGCTCTGGCATGCTCCGGATCGGCCTGAATCAGACTTCGCAGGGCCTCTTCCGCTTCATCGAGCTCCCACCGCTCCAATGCAGCTAAGGCTTGTTCGTACAACGCATCTATGTCAGGTGTCAAAGGGACGCACCACCTTCGAATTCAGTGTCTCTATTATACCTAAAAAAGCAGGGAAAAGCCACTCTTAGCCTCTGCGTTCATGGATTAGGAGCGCCATGATCCAAAGACCAGCTAGACCCAGGATGGGGTAGGCAATGCGGATCAAAGTGCTAAACCCAAAATAAGACAGGCCTAAGGAGGCGCCGATTGCAAACAGCGACTTCGTGCCCCAGGACGAGCCCTGAAATTGGCTTAGACGCTGCACCAGGGCTAAAGAGTGGGCGACGGCGGTGGAAAACATGGCCCCCCAGAGCATAAACCGATAACTGGCATAGGCCACAGGACCCAGATCAGCCACGAGGTGCACCAGGGGAAAGGCCTCCTTAAGCTGACTTTTACTCAAGGTGCCTAAGGCCAAGTAGAGCAGCACCATGCATACAGCTAAAGTGGAATTGGCCACGATGGCCAGTTTCCAGCGGTGCGCCGCCGTCTTCAGCTCCTTGTGAACAGCGGCCAAGACCGCCAGGGCAAAACCTAAGTTGTAGGAACCATAGAGGATGGCCGCCTCAAACGCCCTGAAAGAGCCTCCTCGGGGCAGGGCCAAGCCATACTGGATGAGCCGGTGCGAAGCCAAGACGGAAAGAATCAGAACCAAAATCGGAGCCAGCCATCCGCTTAAGACGGTTACACCCTGTGCTCCTGCGGCTAAGGCGAAGAGAATGAGCAAACTTGTACCCAGGCGCAAAAGCAGGCCCCAGGGGGGCGTGCTTGCTAAGGCACCGATACCTGCGAGCATCACACTGGTGCCGATTAGAAGGAATGCAGAATACAATAGATCAAAGGCCCGGCTCAATCTAGGATGCAAACAGTCAAAGATTTGGGCGTAAGAGGTCACAGCATAGCGGGCGCAAAAATCAAGGATCAAGACCGTCCCCAAACAGAGCAAGACTGCAGCTGCAAAGATGCCGATAAGGCCTTTGGAGCCATAGTCTACAAAGAACACCACCAGTTCTTGACCGGAGGCAAACCCTGCTCCGATTACGCCTCCCACATAAAGCCCGGCAAGAGCCCATAGACGCACAGCACCACCCCTGCTTCAACCTATGCACCCTTCGTCGCGCTAATGTCCGGCGGGGCTAATTATAGGGCGCATAACGCAGGCCAAAACTGCATAGACTAAGACAAGTCTAGCCATGCGGGAGGTGGACCATGTTCTTTGATCCAGATGTGTTGGGGCGGACGCATTTTGGCGATCCCCTTTCCTCAGCCACCTTAGCGGTAACCTTGGCCTCCTTGCCCCTCAAGCCCTACGTGGATATCGTCTGCGTGGGAACAGACCGTTCCACGGGAGATTCGCTGGGACCCTTTATTGGCTCAGCCTTACTGAAACGACAAGAAGAAGGGCTTCTGCCTTGGAGTGTCCGAGTGCACGGAACAATTCACGATCCAGTCCATGCCCTCAACTTAAGCAACGTTGTAGATCAAATTAACGGGGAAGACCGGGAGAGTACGGTAATAGCCATTGATGCCTGTCTGGGGCGTGTGAAAAGCATCGGGTATATCTCGGTAAAGAGAGGACCTCTCCATCCAGGCACAGGCGTAAGCAAAAAACTGCCTACAATAGGACATTTCCACATCATCGGCGTGGTCAATGTGGCGGGCTTTATGGAACATGTGGTGCTGCAGAATACCCGGTTAAGCCTTGTGATCCAGATGGCCGATGTGATCACAGAGGCTTTAACCATTTGCTTAGGCAGCCATCTTTCCCAAGCGGAAGTAGCGCCTGGAGTCTCACCCACCCTCTAGTGTTCCACGTGGAACATCTTGGCGAGAGTGGCCTAAAAGAGGGTGTGTTCCACGTGGAACACACCCTCTTAGACTGTGCGAAATAGCTCTAGTAAGCGTTCTAGCTCTTCGTCGGAATAATACTCAATGGCGATCTTGCCCACACCTTTCCTGTAGATCACCGACACCTTCGTCCCGAATATTCTCTGCAAGTCGTCCTCCAAATCCACCAATTCAGGGCTCTTGGCACGAAGTGTTCCACGTGGAACACTTCGTGCCGGGTTGAGCAGGTTTTCCAGCTGGCGAACGCTGAGCCCCTCTTCAACCACTCTTCTGGCCAACTGGGTGCGCCGTCCCTCAGGTGTCACTCCCAGCAAGACCTTGGCATGTCCTGAAGACAGCAGCCCCTCTCGCACCAGATCCTTTTCCACTTCACCTAGGTTGAGGAGGCGGAGTGCATTGGCAACGGACGGGCGTTTACGACCCACTGCCTCGGCCACCTGGCCTTGGGTAAATCCAAACTGATCGATCAGCCGCTGGAATCCTTCTGCTTCCTCAATGGGATTCAGATTCTCCCGCTGCAGGTTTTCGATCAAGGCCACCTTCATCATATCCGCATCGTCAAAGTCCCGCAGCAAGGCGGGTACAGATTGCAGCCCGGCCAGTCTGGCCGCGCGAACCCGCCGTTCACCGGCGACCAGCTGATATCTCTCTCCATGTTCCCTCAAGAGCACAGGTTCTAACAGCCCGAACTCCTCAATCGACGCCGCCAATTCCTGCAGCCTCTCCTGATCGAAACTCTGCCTGGGCTGAAACGGATTGGGTTCAATCTGATCAAGGTCGATTTCTCGGATCTCTTCGCCTGCGGCCGGTTCTTCCACTTCAGGAATAAGGGCGCGCAATCCCCTGCCTAATCGTTGCGTACTCATGTGTTCAAAACCTCCTGCGCCAAGCTGGCATAGGCTTCGGCCCCCTTGGACTTCGGATCATAAAGTGCAATGGGCTGGCCGAAGCTGGGCGCCTCCCCTAGACGGACATTTCTGGGAATGATCGACTTGTACACCCGCACTGTGTTTTGAAAGTAGGTCTGCACGTCCTCAATCACCTGCTGCGATAGGTTGGTGCGCACATCGTACATGGTCATCACCACACCTTCCCACTCTAGGGCGGGGTTCAAATGTTCCTGCACCATGGCAATGGTACTCACCAACTGGCTTAAGCCCTCCAGAGCATAGTATTCACACTGAATGGGCACCAAGACCGAATGGGCCGCCGTCAATCCGTTCACAGTCAACAAGCCGAGGGAGGGGGGAGCATCGATCACGACATAATCGTAGCGGTCCTGAACTAACTCGAGCGCCTTCTTGAGACGAAACTCCCTGGAGATGGTGGAGACCAGCTCAATTTCTGCACCGGCCAGATCAATGGTGGCCGGCGCCACATAGAACCCCTCAATGGCTGTGGGAGCAATAATGCGCTCGATCTTCTCTCCGTCAATCAGGACGGAGTACATGCACATGGGTATCTTTCGCTTGTCAACGCCAACCCCGCTGGAGGCATTCCCCTGCGGGTCAATATCCACCAAGAGCACCTTTTTGCCGGCTAAGGCTAGGTAGGCGCCTAAGTTCACAGCCGTCGTGCTTTTCCCAACGCCACCTTTTTGGTTAATGACTGCTATAATCTTGGCCATTCTCTGCACCCCCATGCGGCTTTCGCACTGTCACTACAATCTCATACACCTGGTCATCTTCCCTCTGATCCACCTTGACTGCCAGACCGGCCGACTTCAGCGTAGCTGTGAGCTCTCGTACACTATTCGTAAAGACCCTCAGATCCTTAGGGATCCACTGGGGCGGCCTAGGCACTCCCGCGGAATCTCTGCTGATCGGCTTGGCCTCCAGCACCCTTGAGACCAGCTCTTCTGTTTGGCGAACACTGAGCCCTTCTTGAACCACTTTCTGCACCACCTGCAGCTGTTGGTCGGCATTCTCCAATCGAAGCAGTGCTCGAGCATGTCGCTCGCTCAGCATTTCCCGGGAAATAATCTGGCGAACCCCAACGGGCAGTCTGAGCAGCCGGATTTTGTTGGCCACATTGGCTTGACTCACACCGAGCCGACCGGCTAACTCCTCCTGGGTTAAACCAAACTCCGTCAGCAAACGCTCATACCCCTCGGCTACTTCAAAGACATGCAGATCGGTTCGCTGCAGGTTTTCAATCAGGGCAAGCTCTGCGGTCTCCCGATCCGGCACATCGCGGACGATAGCAGGAATCGTTTCCCAGCCTAAATCTCGACAAGCCCTAAGGCGGCGTTCGCCCACAATCACTTCGTAGCCATTGGCCCTCTTACGAAGCAAGACGGGTTGGAGCAATCCATGGGATTGGATGGATTGGGCCAATTCGTCTAAGGCCTCTTGGTCAAAGGACTGGCGAGGCTGGTACTTGCCAGAGGCAATCAAGTGGATGGGAACGGCTTGAACAGCCTCAGCCAGGTTCGCTTCTGCCTCGGTGCGCTTTCGATTCAGCAGAACTTCTGCCCATTTCATACGCCAGTCACCTCACTTCTGGTTGTTTAAGTTATTCTGGATAGATGGATAAGTTCCTTCCCCTTTGCCTCAAACAAAAAGGAGCACCATCTGCAATCCATGATGCTCCCAAATCGTCCCGCTATTTCAATGGCTGTTTGCTGGGTAAGCCTGCACGGCGAGGGTAAAGCGGGGGAGTTTTCCCTGTCTTGCGAAACAGAAGCAGACTGCGCTCACCCATGGAGAAGGGCAAGTCCGTGGCGAACACCTGTTCTATCTGCATCTGTAAGAGCTGCAGCGCCTTGGAGCTTTCCTCAAGTTCAGCAAGTGCATCGCTGGACTTATAGGCTAAAAAGACGCCTCCTACCTTGACCAGGGGTGCGGCTAGCTCCAAGAGCACCGGCAGACTTGCCACTGCCCGGCTCACCACCAGATCATAGCTTTCCCGGTGATCGGCCGCCTGCCCCACATCTTCAGCCCTGGCGTGGAGGGTGGCCACATTGACCATCCCCAAACTCTCTGCGGCCTGATCCAGAAAGCGCAGGCGTTTACGCAGGGAATCCAGGAGAATCCAAGACCACTGGGGCTGGCAGATTGCCAGGGGAATCCCGGGAAAGCCGGCGCCCGTTCCCAGATCAAGGCATTTCTGCCTGGAAGGCCAGCTGAGGCGCAAAGGGGCGAGACTGTCCAGCACATTCTTAATGGCCATTTCGTCCGCTTCCACAATGCGAGTTAAATTCAGACTTCGATTGGTTTCCAAAACGAGCTCCACAAAGCGCGTGACCGCATGAAGCTGAGGTTTGACCACAAGGTCGAGCTCCCACTCTTTTAGGCCTTGCAGTAGCGAGGATTGGAACAGCTCCCGGTTGAAATCCATCAGTCTAACCTCCGCTGGGCTTGCTCCAGGTAGACCAAGAGTACGCTAATGTCCGCGGGATTAACGCCGGAGACCCTGGAAGCCTGACCCACCGAGGCCGGTTTGACCTGATTGAGGCGGGAAGCGGCCTCTTTAGAGAGACCCTTGACCTCTAAATAGGGGAAGTCCGGGGGCAAAAGCTTGCGTTCCATACGCTCAAAACGTTCAATGGCCGCTTCCTGGCGAGCTAGATAGCCCTCATACTTGATCTGAATCTCCACCTGCTCCGTAACGGAAGGGGGCAGGGGGGGGAGATCGGTAAAGTGCCCCAAATGGGCGTAATTCAATTCGGGACGGCGCAAAAGATCGGCCAACTTCACGCCATGTTTAAGTGGCGCTGTACCAAGGCTTTTTAGGATCGCATTGACCTGGGGCGTCCCACCAAGGGTGGTCGCCTGGAGCCGCTCGACCTCCCTTTGAACTTGGTCCTGCTTTCTTTGGAAGGCCGCATAGCGTTCCTCGCTGATTAGACCGAGGGAGTAGCCTAAGGGTGTCAAGCGCACGTCGGCATTATCCATACGCAGCGAAAGACGATATTCCGAGCGCGACGTCATCATACGATAGGGTTCGGTCACCCCCTTGGTGACCAAGTCGTCGACCAGCACGCCGATGTAGCCTTGGGAGCGGGGGATGATCACGGCATCCTCTCCTTGTAGAAAGCGGGAAGCATTAATGCCCGCCATAATGCCCTGGGCCGCTGCCTCTTCATAACCGCTGGTCCCATTGATCTGACCCGCCAGGAAGAGCCCGGAAATGTCCTTGCTTTCCAAAGAGGGCCGCAAAGCTAGGGGATCAACGCAGTCATATTCAATGGCATAAGCATGCCGCATAATCTCCACATCTTCCAGACCGGGAATGGTCTTGAGCATCTCTTCCTGGATCTCAAAGGGAAGGGAGGTGGAGGATCCGCTCAAATAGCCTTCATTGGTCTGCCAGCCCTCCGGTTCAATGAAGATCTGGTGGCTCTGGCGATCAGGAAACTCCACGATCTTGCTCTCAATGGACGGGCAGTAGCGGGGACCCGCCCCTGTGATGGCGCCGCTGTACATGGACGTTCGCCCGAGGTTCTCCCGAATAATTCGATGTGTTTCCGGTGTGGTATACGTAACCCAGCAGGGCACCTGTTCCAGCTCAAAGCCCTCGGTTTCAAAGGAAAATCCGGAGATATTGGGTTCACCGGGAAGCTTTTCCAAACGATCATAGTTTAAGGACCGCAAATTGATCCGAGGAGGAGTACCGGTCTTAAAGCGTACCATGGGCAGCCACTTGGCCAGATTATCCGCTAAATCCACTGCGGTGTGCTGGCCCTGGGGTCCCGAAGGATAGTGCAGCTCACCAATGTGCACAACCGCCCGCAGGTAGGTGCCGGTGCCTAGGATCACAACGGGAGCATGAATCCGCACGCCTCCGCGCAGTACCACACCTTGGACCGCTCCCTTTTCCACCAAGAGATCCGTGACCAAAGCCTCTTTGAGATAGACATTTTCGGTGGTCTCCAGGATATTTTTGAGTCGTCTCTGGTAAAGCTTCCGGTCCAGCTGGACGCGGAGGGATTGTACAGCTGGGCCGCGCCGGGTATTTAGCATGCGCATCTGCATCAAGGTTGCGTCACAGTTCTTTCCCATTTCGCCCCCTAAGGCGTCGATCTCCCGCACCAAGGTGGCCTTGCCCGATCCTCCGATACTGGGATTGCAGGGCAAGAGACCTACATTATCCAAATTCAAGGTCAAAATCAGTACCCGCTCTCCCAGCCGCGCCGCAGCCAGGGCTGCTTCGGCCCCGGCATGTCCAGCTCCTACCACGATCACATCATACCTCTGCGGCATCAGCGACCCCCCCTCTAGCTACTTCCCAATGCAAAACTGAGCAAAAATACGGTCGAGTACATTATCACGAACCGTCTCCCCCGTTATCTCCCCCAAATGCTCCAGAGCAGCATACAAATCCACAGCAATTAGGTCAAGGGGCAAGCCCCCCTGCAAGGTAGCAAGGGATTCCTGAAGAGACCCTTTGGCCTTTTCCAGCGCCTGCTTATGCCGGGTCCGGGTAATGACAGCTCGGGAACCTGCGGCAGCCTGCACTCGACCCGATCCCACCAAATGTAAGATTGTATCAGCCAGCTCCCCTGCCAACTCGGGATTCTCCTGCAGCAGAGACGTCTCCAGGATCGGGCTTGCACCCACATCTCCCAGATCCTCCACCTCCCAGAGGGGAGGTAGATCCACCTTATTAATCAGCACAATCCGTCTTGTGTTCCGAGTTCGTTCCATCACGTCAAAATCCTCCGCAGTCAGCTCCTCGCTGCGATCCAGGACATGGAGGACCAAGTCGGCCTGCTGCAGAAGATCCAGACTGCGAGCTACCCCCAGCTGCTCCACGGGATCGTTGCTCTGGCGGATCCCTGCTGTGTCAATCAGGCGCAGGGGAATGCCCCGCAGATTGACCAGCTCTTCAATGCTGTCTCGGGTGGTACCGGGGATATTGGTCACTAAGGCCCGTTTTTCATTGAGCAAGGTGTTGAGCAGGCTGGATTTTCCCACATTCGGTTTTCCTGTAATCACCGTCTTCAGACCCTCACGCAAAATCTTCCCCTCATCGGCCGTGGCTAAAAGGGTATTGAGCTCCTGGATACTCCACTGGAGAGTTTCTGCAATCTCCTGAAGCTCTACTTCGGGCAGATCATCTTCGGGAAAATCGATACTGGCTTCGACTTGGACCACAATCTGGTAGAGAGGTTCCTGAATTGCTTTCATGCGCCCGCTGAGGCTTCCCTCGAGCTGATCCACCGCCAGCTCTAAGCCTAGGCGAGTTTGGGAACGGACAATATCGATGACAGCTTCTGCCTGGCTGAGGTCAAGACGCCCGTTGAGAAAAGCCCGCTTGGTAAACTCCCCGGGTTCAGCCAGCTCCGCCCCGAGTTTTAGGCTTAAGGACAGCACCTCTTGGACAGCTACCACACCCCCGTGGCACTGGATCTCCACCACATCTTCCGCTGTGTAGGAATGGGGGGCGCGCATCACTAAGGCCAGTGCTTCGTCGATCATCTGGCCGCTGAGGGGATCGACCACTTTTCCGTAGCGAAGCTGATAGGTCCCGATCTCCCTCAGTTTCTCGCCCTTCTTAGTTTGAAAGATCTGATCGGCGATGGAAAGGGCCTGCGGCCCGCTTAAACGCACAATACCGATACCCCCTTCACCGAGGGGGGTGGCCACCGCACAAATGGTGTTCTCGATCATGAAACCACCTCAACTCCTAGTCTACCACAAAAGAAAAAAGGGCCGCGCACAATGAACGCCGATGCGTTCATTCTGAGCAACCCCACTGACCCTAACCTCTAGTCCGGAAGTATGACCACGCGGCGATACGGCTCCTGCCCTTCGCTTTGGGTAATCACTCCTCCAAATTCCTGCAGCTCCTGGTGGACAATACGGCGTTCAGCAGCGTTCATGGCGTCCAAAGCCACTCTGCGGCCGGTAGATTCGACCTTCATCGCTGCCCTTTGCGCCAGTGAACGCAGGGTCTCTTCTCGTTTGGCTCGATAGTCGCCAATGTCAAGGTTAATCCGAATCCAATCGCCGCCTTGGCGATTCACCGCCAGGCTGGTAATGTATTGCAGGCTCTCCAGGGTCTGCCCCCTGCGGCCAATCAACACACCCAAACCGTCACCCTGAATCTGCAGATTGACGCTCTCAAGATTGGCCTCGCCCACAACTTCAGCGGGGATCTCCATTTGTGCCAAGAGCTCCTTCACAAACTCTAAGGCTCTTTCCAGTTTCAGCTCGTAGAGAGGCGACTTCTTTTCCACCAGGACTTTGGCCTGCTTAGAACCTAGGATCCCCAAAAAACCCTTGTTACCTTCGTCCAAGATGGTAACCTCAACCTCTTCCCGATCTGCCTGCAGTTTATGAAGTGCTTCGGCGATGGCTTCGTCCACCGTCCGAGCAACCACTTCAATCGACTTCATTATTCGGCCCCCTTAATTTACGGGATACATCTTATTGATCCACGCTTGTTGAACTATGGAAAACACATTACTGGTGATCCAGTACAGCACCAGCCCGGAAGGTAGACTTAAGCTGAAGAACAGAATCATGATGGGCATCACAATCAACATGGACTTCTGGGAGGGATCGGTAGCTGTCATCTTGGACTGCAAAAAGGTAGTCAGTGCGGCCACAACCGGGAACACATAGTATGGATCCGCTTCACTGAGTACCCATAGACCCAAAAATGTGGCGCCGTCTGCGGGAATCTCCCTGAGAACAGCAAAAAACGCCCAAAGGATGGGTAATTGCACAAGCATGGGCAAACATCCGCCTAAGGGGTTGATCTTATGTTTTTGATACAGCTCCATCGTCTTTTTCTGCTGTTCTTCTTTATTGTTAGCATACTTCTTTTGAATCTCATTTAGCTCCGGCTGTATCCGGCGCATCGCCACCATGCTCTTGTTTTGACTAATGGTCAGAGGGAAAAGCAGCAAGCGAACAATAATGGTGGTCAAGATTATGGCCAGGCCATAGTTTCCAGTCAACTGCACGAGTTGATCGAGCAGCCAGCCTAACGGGCCGGCAAACAAATCCATAATAGCACCCAATATAAGTCCTCCAATCAACTAAGGAACGGGATCGTAACCTCCCGGATGCCAGGGATGGCATCTGCCAATTCTCTTCATGGCTAACCATAGCCCCTTCCAGCCATACCTGGTAATCGCCTGGCGGGAATACTCTGAACAGGTGGGGTAAAAGCGACAACTCCGGGGCAAAAGGGGAGAAATGTACTTTTGGTACCAGCGAATGAAAAGAAGCATGGCCCTAAGCATGCCCTTCACCGACCCTTACCTTGCACTTTTTCGGCCAATACTAGACCCGACATCTTGAGCGCCCGACGCAAATCGCCCTCCAACTCGGTAAAACTAACGGTGACCGACGTTCGTTTAGCCCCAATGATCACATCGAACCCTGGGGCGATCTCGCTAGCAGTATTATGCATGATGGCTCTGAGCCTTCGTTTGACTTTATTGCGGGTCACCGCGTTACCGACCTTTTTTCCAACAGCAAATCCTACCCGGCTGTAGGCCTTGTCCGTGGGTAAGACTGAAACCACCACATGTTTGCCGAAGTGCGGCTTTCCTTGCTTATACACCAAGCTGAACTCTTGAGGATTCTTCAAACGCTCCACCTTAAAACCCCCTGAGCGTCGTTGGCCACCTAGGCAGTAAGTGTCTTACGGCCCCTTGCCCTTCTGCGGGCCAAAACCCTGCGACCGGCGGTAGTTTTCATCCTTGCTCGAAAGCCGTGTAGGCGTTTTCTTCTACGATTTTTCGGTTGAAACGTCCGTTTCACAAGTAATCCTCCCTTCAAACAAGCAGACAACATTCACAGCGATTATATCGTACTTGACAAAACCGTGTCAATAGCAATCGCGGAGGCGCCACCTTCGGCGCCAAGTTGTGCACAGTATCCTCATGGTCTTATCCCCAAGCCTGTGGATACATGATCTAAACAGACGTTCCCACACTCCATGTGCCCATGATAAGCCATTCTTTTATCCACAAGTTGTGAATAACCTGGGGATAACTCCATCACTTTCTATGTGGATAATTTCCTCTGTCGGTTTTTAGCTGGTTTAATAATTGTTTACACAATTGAGCCTTCTCGACGTAAAACCACCAGAAGCAGATTGTGCATAACTCTGGGGAAAAATAGCGCGCAGCGCAGAAAAGACGCTGATAGACAAGGGGTTGTTCTTTTTGTGGATAAACTGTTGGGTTTGTGGATAAAGTCCTGTTCCCTTGTCCTGTAGTGTTTTTGCTTTACCCCCTTTTTGTGCATAACTCCCAGCAAACATTGTGCTTTTCACCACAAGAAAAGCAGGAACCTGTGGATAAATCAAGAATTGAACTGTGGGAATAGTAACAGTGACAGTAACAGTCATCGGGAGGGTACCTCATGGAACAACTGAACCAGCTCGCTTTGGTCTGGGATGAAGTCTTAGAAGTTATGGCCGCTGATTTGCCAGAGCGTTCCTTTAATGCCTGGCTTAAAAACAGTCGTCCGGTGCGTCTCGATGGCAATATCCTCTATATTGAATTTCCCAACGAATTTACCAAGGACTGGGTTGAGGCTCGTTATGTGAATCCTCTGCAAAAAACCCTGCGGCAGGTTGCCAATCGCGATTGGGATATTCGTTTTACCATTCCCCAGGGAGTGAAATCTCTAGCCACCACAGGTGACCGCCCCTACCAGGAGGGGCAGGGGCCTAACGTTCCCAACAATGCGGGGGAGAATCGTCCCCTTGTGGAGTTTCCCCAAAATGAGCCTGCTCTTAGGGACCCAGCTCCCACTTCATCCGTCTTAAATCCCCGCTATACCTTTGACTCTTTTGTGGTGGGCAACTCCAATCGCTTTGCCCATGCAGCCTCCTTAGCGGTTGCGGAGGGACCGGCCAAAGCGTATAATCCCCTCTTCCTCTATGGAGGGGTAGGTCTTGGCAAGACCCACCTTATGCACGCCATCGGTCATTACGCTCTGGAGCAGAACCCCAATATCTCCGTGGTCTATGTGACGTCCGAGACCTTTACCAATGACCTCATCTCGGCCATTGGGAAGAAGTCTATGGTTGATTTTCGCAATAAATACCGTAATGTAGATATTCTCCTGGTGGACGATATCCAGTTTGTGGCGGGCAAAGAATCGACCCAAGAGGAGTTCTTCCATACATTTAACGCGCTCTATGAGGCCAATCGGCAGCTGATCATCTCCTCGGATCGGCCCCCCAAAGATATTCCTACCTTAGAAGAACGTCTCAGGAGCCGATTTGAATGGGGCCTGACCGCGGATATCCAACCGCCGGACCTGGAAACAAGGATCGCCATTTTGCGGAAAAAGGCCATCGATGACGACCTGGTCATCTCCCATGAAGTGCTCAGCTATATTGCCTCCCATGTTCAGTCCAATATTAGGGAGCTGGAGGGCGCCTTAGTCCGGGTCACCGCACACTGCAATTTGCACAATGTAGCTTTGGACTTAGAAACGGTGGCCGATGCCCTCAAGGACATTCTGCGAGCACCCGCCAATAAACCCGTGACCATTGACGGCATCATGGTCGTTGTGGCAGACCACTACGGGATTAAAATCGCGGACATGAAATCCAAACGCCGTACCCGCAACATCACCTTTCCGCGGCAGGTAGCCATGTACCTGGCTCGAGAGTTAACCGACAGCTCTCTTCCGGAAATTGGCGATATCTTTGGCGGCCGCGATCACACAACGGTGATCCATGCGGTGGACAAAATCGAGGGGGAGCTGAAACTCGATCCCTCGCTCCAAAACACCATCAACGAACTGATCAATGTTATTCAGCGGGGCTGATGATAAGTTGTGGAAAAGCGCGGTATAACTTTTTCGCCCCAAATGGCGTCTGTTGAGACTGTGGATAGTTTGGAACTATCATCAACAGGTTCTCCTAGAAGCGAAGTATGACTGCAGGCATGCTTAAGCTGTTTTCCACATTTACACAGGCCCTACTACTATTACTACTAAAAAAGATCTTAGTTAAAGTATGCGAAGTCGTTTTTGACAATATTCCACAGGGGGTATGTTTATGCATTTCGTGATCAACAATACTGATTTAGTTGCCAGTCTCGCCATCGTAGAAAGAGCTATTTCCACCAATGATCAAACACCTGCTTTAACTGGTTTGCATTTATCGGTCCAGAAAAGCGGTCTAACCATCACGGCCAACAATCTGCAGATCGCAATTCAAACCAAGCTCCCTTGTAATGTGATCAAAACAGGGGAACATATTGTTAGCGGCCGCCTGTTTACTGAACTCATTCGTAAGCTCCCAGCCGGTGATGTTACAGCAGAATGGCAAGATGGACAGGTTTTGATCCGTTCGGGTTTAATGGAATTTTCCCTGCATGCCATCGAAGGAGAAGAGTTTCCTGAATATCCCGTTTGCGATCAAAAGATTATGAGTCTAACAGACTATGAGCTGCAGCGTCTCATTCGCAACAGTGCCTTTGCCACATCCAACGACGATCACCAACCGATTTTTTCAGGAGTGTTGATGGAGATCAAGGATCAAGCGATCAATTTCGTGGCCACCGATTCCAACCGTCTCTCCTTTGTCCATGCTGAAACCGGAACCGTCCATACAGATTCAGGTGACTTCATCATTCCCAAAGCCAATCTGGTGGAGCTGGGCCGCTGTCTGCCCTTAACGGAGACCATCATAGATGTCTTTGCCGGAAACAATCAGCTGGCCTTCAGGTTTGATGACACCGTCTTTGTCACCCGCTTGATTGATGGCCGTTTCCCTAATTATCGATCGGTTCTGTACACTGAACAGAAAACCAGGCTGATCATGAAGCGCAGCCAGCTGATCCAGGCACTGGAACGAGCCGCTCTCTTCGGCCGAGTGGACCGGACCCCTGTGATCCTCCAAATTCGAGACGGCGTCTTGGAGATCGAGACCACATCCAACTTAGGGAAATCCCAGGAGCAGTACAGTGTGGAACACCAGGGGCCCGACGAACAAGCCGCCTATTCACCTAAGTTTATGCTGGATATGCTAAAAAACATGGATGCTGATCAAGTGGAGTTTCGTTTGGAAGGCTCGCGGCAGGCTCTGTTGAAGGCTGCTGACAGTGACGATCATCTCTACATTCTCATGCCCATTCGAATTTAGGGGAAGGGGACTGATATTCGTGGAGGAAGTGCAAATCAAGACCGATCAGATCCAGCTTGATCAGTTTTTGAAATGGGCCAATGTTGTAGGAAGCGGTGGAGAAGCGAAGATCTTAATCCAAAGCGGACAGGTCTTGGTGAACGGCAAGGTGGAAACAAGGCGATCGGTAAAGCTTGGTCCCGGGACAATTGTGGAGCTGACCAGCGGCGACAAGTTTGTGATTAGGTCGGGACGCTGAATGCACATTCAACAGCTCACCCTGCATAACTTCAGAAACTACCTAAGGGAAAGCCTCCAGCTTGACCCGGGGCTGAATATTTTCGTAGGGGATAACGCCCAGGGCAAGACCAATCTCCTGGAAGCCATCTACGTCCTCTCGCTGAGCAAGTCCTACCGCACAACACGTGAAACAGAACTGATTCAGCAAGGTGTGGGGGCGGCCAGGGCCATTGTCACCGCAGAAGTCGTTCGCCTGGCGGCCCTAGATTTGGCTGTGGTGGTCAGTCATACGGATACCAAGCGACTCTTGGTGAACCAGAAGTCCACGACGGCCAATTCTTTTTTGGGTCGGTTAAATACGGTGTTATTTATTCCTGATAGTCTCCAACTGGTCAAGGGCTCTCCAGGTGATCGGCGCCGCTTTTTGGATGTGCAGATCTGCCAGATTGATCCCATCTATCGCACCACACTGTTAAAATATCAAAGGGTGGTTCGCCAGCGCAACAGTCTCCTGAAGGATGCCTGGGAGAACCGCTCCCAGCTAAGCCAGCTGCCCGCCTGGGATAATCAACTGGTTTCTTTGGGAAAAGCGATCATGCTTCGCCGACAAGAGGTTGTACACATTCTGCAGCGCTTCAGTAAAAGCGCCCATGAGAAAATCAGCGATGAGCAAGAAGAATTGCAGTTAATCTATGCGCCCTTTTTTGAAGTAGCGGACAGCAGCTCTCAAGACACAAACTATGCAGCAGAAGAGCTGGAGCAGATCCTCTGGGCGCAGCTAAAAGCGCTTCGCTCCGAGGAAATTCGCAGGGGGTATACCTTGGTGGGGCCCCAAAGGGATGATTTGGTCTTTCTGATCAATGCTTACGACTTAAAAAAATTCGGCAGCCAAGGGCAGCAGCGCACCGCTGTCCTGGCTTACATTTTGGCGGAGCTCGAGTTGATGCACCAAGAAACCGGGGAGTATCCAGTTGTGCTCCTGGATGATGTAATGTCTGAATTGGATCGAAAACGTCAAATGTATCTGTTATCCATTCTCAATGAGAAGGCGCAAACCATCGTCACCACCACCAGTCTGGATAGTTTTACCCCAGAGACAAAAAAGCAGGCCACCGTGTTTCGGATCGAACAGGGCAGAATCCTCGCTTAAGAAAGGGAAAAACGTATGTTTCTACACATAGGACAAGATACCATGATACCACTAGGTGAGCTGATCAGTGTGATCGATCTGAAAAAGGAACCCTCTGCCTTAAACCAGGAGTTTCTAAAAACTGCAGAGGACGAAGGTTTTGTGGTACAATTATCTAGTGAGCCCGTTTCCCTTGTAGTTTGCTCCCATAATATTTACCTTTCGCCTATTTCCGCCAAGACACTCTCGAAGAGGGCGCGAGATATGTTCATTTGAGAAACTGAGTTAAGGAGAGTTGATTGATTTTGGAAAAGCAGCAAGTGACTCCCAATTATACAGCAGACCAAATCCAAGTTTTGGAAGGGCTGGAGGCAGTTCGGCTTCGCCCAGGTATGTACATCGGTAACACCGATCTCTACGGTTTGCATCACCTCTTTGTGGAGGTAGTGGACAACGCCATCGACGAGGCCATGGCCGGTTATTGTGACCACATTGAAGTGGTCATTTACGAAGATGGTTCCCTTTCGGTTAAAGACAATGGGAGCGGTATCCCCGTGGAGATCCATTCCAAAACCAAGATATCCACCCTGGAGACGGTGCTGACGATGCTCCATGCGGGGGGGAAGTTTGGCCAGGAAGGCGGACATTACAAGGTCTCCGGAGGTCTGCACGGCGTAGGCGTCTCTGTGGTAAACGCCCTTTCCGAGTGGCTGGAAGCCCATGTCTGGTATAATGGGCACCATTACTCCCAGATGTACGCCAGGGGAGTAGCCCAGCAGCCCTTGCAGGAGCTGGGACGCACCAAGGAACACGGAACCATGATCCGCTTCAAGCCCGATGCGGCTATTTTTGATACGGTGGACTTCCAGGCCGAGATGATCGTGTATCGCCTGCGGGAGCTGGCGTTTCTGAACAAGGGAACCACCATTACCTTTGCGGATCACCGCTCCAGGCGCGAGCATCGCTTTTTGTACAAGGGCGGCATTGTTTCCTATGTGGATTATCTCAACCGCAATAAATCTGTGATTGTGAAAAACCCGATCTACTTTTCGGCGGCAAAAGATGATATTGAGGTGGAAGCGGCTATTCAGTATAACGACAGTTATACCGAAACCACACTGAGTTTTGCCAACAACATCAACACCCACGAAGGTGGTACACACTTAATCGGTTTTCGCAGTGCCTTAACCCGCACCGTGAATGACTATGCTCGTCGCAGAGGATTATTGAAACCGACCGATGAGAATCTAACGGGGGATGATGTACGGGAAGGCTGCACCGCCTTAATCAGCGTCCGTATTCCTGATCCGCAGTTTGAGGGCCAAACCAAGACCAAGCTGGGTAACGGTGAGGTCAAGGGTCTGGTTGAATCCATTGTCGCAGAAGAGCTGGCTGACTATCTCGAGCAAAACCCGGCGGATGCCAAGAGGATTGTAGACAAGGGAGTGCAGGCGGCCAGAGCTAGGCAGGCGGCTCGTAAGGCCCGGGAGTTGACCCGTCGTAAGAACGCTCTGGAGATATCTTCGCTCCCAGGTAAGCTTGCGGATTGCAGCCTCACGGATCCGGAGCTCTGTGAGATCTTCATCGTGGAAGGCGACTCCGCCGGAGGTACCGCCAAGCAGAGCAGAGATCGGCGCTTCCAGGCCATTTTGCCTTTGCGGGGCAAAATTCTCAATGTGGAAAAAGCTCGCCTGGACAAAATTCTCAGCAATAACGAAATCAGGTCTATGGTCACGGCCTTTGGTACCGGTATTGGAGAGGATTTTGACATCAGCAAGGCCCGCTACCACAAGATCGTGCTGATGACGGACGCTGATGTGGACGGAGCACATATCCGCACTCTGCTTTTGACCTTTTTCTACCGGTACATGACGCCCCTTTTGGAACAGGGCTACGTCTATATTGCTCTTCCCCCTTTGTATCAGGTGCGTAAAGGAAAAGAGTCATATTATGCCTTTGATGATCAGGAGCTGGAGGAGATTCTGGATCGAGTGGGACGCAGCGGCGCCACCATCCAGCGTTACAAGGGCTTAGGTGAAATGAACGCGGATCAGCTCTGGGATACGACCATGGATCCCGAGAAGCGTACGATTCTCCAATTGAAGGTCGATGATGCCATTTTGGCTGACGACATCTTCAACACGCTCATGGGTGAGAAGGTAGAACCCCGCCGTGAGTTCATTGAAGAGCATGCCCATGAAGTAACAAATCTGGATATCTAGTCGAGAGGTGTATCGAGTTGAGCATAAATCTGCATAATGGAAAAACGCTTCCCATCAAGATTACCGATGAGATGAAGACATCCTACATCAATTACGCCATGAGTGTCATTGTGGAACGGGCTTTACCTGATGTACGGGACGGCCTAAAACCCGTACAGAGGCGTATCCTCTACGGTATGATGGAACTGGGTAATCGGCCGGACAGACCCCATAAGAAATCGGCCCGAATCGTCGGCGAAGTTATGGGAAAATATCATCCCCATGGTGACTCCGCTATTTATGATGCCATGGTGCGCATGGCACAGCCTTTTTCCTACCGGAATATGCTGGTGGACGGCCATGGCAACTTTGGCAGCGTAGACGGCGATCCGCCGGCGGCCATGCGTTATACCGAGGCCCGGTTGTCCAGGTTGGCTATGGAAATGATCAGGGATATCGACAAAGACACAGTTGATTTCTACCCCAACTTTGACGAGACCCTCGAACAGCCCAGTGTGATGCCGAGCAAGTTCCCCAACCTCTTGGTGAACGGCGCAGCTGGAATTGCTGTGGGTATGGCCACCAACATTCCCCCCCATAATCTCGGTGAAGTGGTGGATGCTCTGGTAGAACTGATCGACCGTCCCGATTCTGAGATCAAGGATCTGATGGAACACATCAAGGGTCCTGATTTTCCCACAGGTGCAATTATTCAAGGGCGGGAAGGGATCAGGGACGCCTATCAAACGGGACGGGGACGAATCCGAGTTCGGGCCAAGAGCCAAATTGAACAGATGTCCAACGGCAAGACCCGCATCCTCATTACCGAGCTGCCTTACCAGGTCAACAAAGCTCGGCTCATCGAAAAGATAGCCCAGTTAGTGCGGGAAAAGCGCGTCGATGGTATTACAGACCTCAGGGATGAATCGGACAAGTCCGGTATGCGCATCGTGATCGAATGCCGCCGTGATGCTGATCCCCATGTGGTGCTGAACCGCCTGTACAAGCATAGCCAGCTCGAGGACACGTTCGGCGTGATCATGCTCGCTCTTGTGGACAACGAACCAAAGGTGCTCAATCTGAAGGAAGTGCTCAACCATTACCTCGATCACCAAAGAGAGGTTGTGGTGAGGCGCACCCGTTTCGAGCTCCTTAAAGCGGAAGAGCGGGCCCATGTTCTAGAAGGTTATCGCATTGCCTTGGACAATATCGATGAGGTGATTGCCACCATTCGGGCCTCCTATGACAACCCTAGAGAGCGCTTGATCGAACGCTTTGGTTTTACAGAGCGGCAAGCGGTGGCCATTTTGGATATGCAGCTCCGCAGGTTAAGTGGACTGGAGCGGGAGAAAATCGATGCCGAATATGATGAATTACTGAAAACCATCGCCCGTCTCAAAGCGATCTTAGGCGATATGCGGCTTGTTTACGAGATTATCAAAGACGAACTCATTGAGATCAAAGACAAGTTCGCCGATCCCCGGCGTACGAAAATCGGCCTATCCGTGGGAAATCTAGAGGATGTGGACCTAGTTGCGGAGGAGGATATTGTTGTTACCCTAACCCATCAAGGTTACATCAAACGACTTCCAGTGGATACGTATCGCACCCAAAGACGAGGCGGACGAGGTATTACTGCCTTGAATACCAAGGCCGATGATTTTGTGGAACGAGTGTTTGTGGCCAGTACCCACAGCTACATTCTCTTCTTTACCAACAAGGGACGTGTCTATCGTTTGCGGGGTCATGAGATACCAGAGGCCGGCAGAAATGCCAGAGGTTTAGCGGTAATCAACCTGATCAGCTTCGAACCGGGGGAACGGGTGGAGGCCACCATTCCCATTGCGGAGTATTCTGACGATCAGTATCTGACCATGGCTACACGCAACGGAATCATCAAGAAGACTGCACTAAGCGCCTTTGATACCAATCGAACCGGCGGGTTAATCTGCATCACCTTAGACGATGATGATGAGTTGGTGGGAATTGAACTGACCGATGGCAGCTCCGAAGTTCTTTTGGTCACCCAAGACGGCCAAGCCATTCGCTTCTCCGAGGAGCAGATCCGAGCCATGGGACGTCCTGCCCGCGGCGTGATCGGAATTCGACTGGATTCAGGAGATAATGTGGTAGGTCTCGCTGTGGTCAGCGATGACGCTGATCTACTGGTGGTAACGGAAAATGGATTTGGGAAACGGACATCTCTGGCCGAGTATCGCCAGACAAATCGCGGTGGCAAGGGTGTTCTGACCTTAAGGAAGACGAAACGCACCGGGCCGATTGTCGGGGTTCATGTGGTCAGGGAAGGTAATGAAATCATGATCTTGTCTGTGGATGGAATCATGATTCGGATGAAGGTATCTGAGATTTCCAGGCTCGGACGCAATACCCAGGGTGTGACCTTGATGCGTTTGGATGAAGGTGACCGCGTTGTAGGCGTTGCGGATATTGCCGGCCGTGAAGAAGAAGACGATGAGGCAGAGCCTGAAGCCGCTGCAGAAGTCGTCGAACAGGATCCTGTGGATGAAGATTGATCTTTGAGAAACAGGAAGAATCCGCCATTTGCCGCGAATTGCAGCTAAACTCCGCTGCGATTTCGCGGTATTGCGCGTCTGCAGCCAATTAGGGGATTCTGCGCGGAGGTGTTGACACCGGTCTGGTTGTGTGATAGAGTATGAAACTGTCGTCCCCACCCAACGGGTCTGGCCCTTGAGGTAGCAGGACGGCATGATTTTACAAAAAAGAACCCAATTGTAAGTGCTGAGGCGTTGACGCAGGGGCGGTTGTATGATAAGATAATCTCGCTGTCCCCAAAAAACGCTAAGACTTTTTGGGGTCAAAGAACCTTGAAAACTGAACATTGATCTTGAGACAACGAATGTTGTTCTTGAGGCATCGTCTTCAGACCTCGCAGGTTTTGCTCAGGCAAGACTGCAGAGAGGGAAGGAAGAGGATGATTCAGGAAACA
>DUPN01000024.1 GCA_012838305.1 Bacillota bacterium
CCGCCTCTTTCCTCTGGATTTTTTTGTCTGATCGGGAAAAGATAAAGAAGATCACGATCAGTAGGAGGAGTACGACTTGACCACGGTCCTTGCACACAAGGGGTCTATCCCCATTCGTCTCTGGTGGGCGAGCATACGACCATTTAGCCTGGGAACATCGCTGTTCCCCTTCCTTTTCGGCACCTCACTGGCCATCAAAGAGGGTTTTCCATTGCGGATCGGTGTGCTCTTTTTGACCCTTCTGATCGCTGTGCTGACCCATGTGGCCACGAATCTGACCAACTCCCTGTACGACTGGGTCTCTGGCCACGATCAGCCTGCAAGCCCGCAAGCGGTCCCGATCCTCAGAGACTGCCCCCATGGGGAACTGTTGGTCCGGCGAGCACTGACCATTTTGGCCCTCTGCACTGCCTGCATTGCGGTTCTCTTTGCCTATTACACCAGCTGGCCCATGATCATTTGGCCAATTGTGGGCTACTTAGGAGGCATCTACTACACGAAACCGCCCATCGCCTATAAGCATAAGGGTTTGAGTTTACCCGGAGTCTTTCTCCTTATGGGTATGATACTGCCCATGGTCTCCTTTGGGGCTCAAACCGCCTTTGTGAACTGGAGACTCGCCCTTTTTTGCCTACCCCTGGCGCTTCTTGTCACCGCGATTCTGGCCGCGAACGAGCTCCGGGACTGCCTGGACGACGCCACAGCAGGAAGCATCACATTCACTGTGCGCTGCGGCGAACGCTGCGGTACAGCGTTGTTTGGCCTTCTTATCACTCTACCCTATCTCTGCATCCCGATCAGTGTAGTGTGGCTATCGCTGCCAGCATCGACCCTCTTGGTGTACTTGACTCTGCCTTTGGTCACTGCGCTCACGACAAGCCTCACTCGACAAGAGTTCAGCGGCCTGGATCTTCTCACAGCTCGATTACACGGCGGTTTTTGCTTAATCTATACCATTAGCTTGTTCCTTTGAGGGAACCCTTGATTTAGTTTGATGGAGGTACCGAGGCGTTCTCCCTGCGCGGTGGATCCAGATAGATGGGCCGCCCATTTTGAGAAGTTCGGTTCCTTGTACACAAGACGATGTCCATGTCCACTTGGGCCGCAATGGACAACAGCCTCCTCACCTTTTCAGGTTTGGAAGGCTGTTTGAGTCGGCCTACTGTGTGTCCTAGGAAAGTTATCTCTGCAAGGGTGTCGAAACGACCCAAGTCGCCAAGACGATAGGGGTAGGACCGGAAGCCCGAAAACCTGGATCGGCCACCCCTTGCGTCCAACTATTTCCCCAGCTGACGCTGGTCGTAGAGCTTGACAATCTCACCTGTAATATCCACAATGTTGGTTCTGGTAAAGTAAGTGATGGTGGTGGAGTCAATGACCAATGAATAGCCTTTTTCTTCCCCGATCTCTCGGATTACGACTTGGATCTCGCCCACCAACTTGTTTCGCAAGAACTGGGCAAAAATCTGCACATCATTATTCGCCCTGGTAAGTTCTTGTTGGTACAAGTTGACCAAGAGGTTAAACTGCTCCCTTTTTTCCGCACCGCCCAACTGCACCCTACATGGGGTGGCAACACCCAACGGCCCGGGATACGACAACAGCCTCCCAACCTGATCAGGCTGGAGGCTGTTTGCCTTAACGAGCTGGATTCTTTTAGAACAGCCTTTGCAGGAGTGCCTGGGCACCCAAAGCCACAAAGACGACTGAGGTGTCGATTGTGACACCCAAAAACATGGGCCTCCAGCCGATTCCTTTCACCTCTTCCATACTCGTCTTCAGTCCGATTGCACTTAAGGCCATAACCATAAACAGCTTGGACAGGAAGGAAATGGCTGTTACAGCAGGTTCAGGTAGAATACCTGTGCTCTTTATGGTTACCATGACTAAAAAAAGCAGGATAAACCAGGGAAAGATGGAGGCAATATTCACCCTCTGTTCCCCCTTGGCAGCTGGCGCAGAGCGCAGCTTGCGCCTGGCGTGGATGTACGAGAACACCAGGACTACCGGGACAATGATCAGGGTGCGGGTCAGCTTGACAATCACGGCAAAGCTTCCGGCCAGTTCCGAAAAGCTGTAGCCGGCGGCTACCACCGAGGATGTGTCGTTAACAGCGGTGCCCACCCAGAGCCCGTAGCTGACATCGCTCAAACCAAGCAGACGGCCAAACCAGGGGAACAAAATGACAGTTAATAAATCGAACAAAAACGTTGCTGAGATGGCATAGGCAATATCACTATCATCCGCCTCGATCACAGGACCGAGGGTAGCCACGGCTGTGCCTCCGCAAATGGCCGTACTGGCCGATAGCAGGCTGGATAATCGCCAGTTTACCTTAAAGAGGCGACGCAGCAAGGAGCCGCCGCCAAAGGCGGTAGTAAAGGTGAAGACCATGAGCAAAAGTGCGTACTTTCCCACCATGAGCACTTGCGAAAAGCTCAGGGTAATACCCATCAAGATAATGCCCAGCTTCAGGACGGTCGTGGACACAAAGTGCACGCCAGCTTTGGTTTGCGGCATTTTTTCCAGGACTGGATGCAAGAACATGCCCAAGACTAGTGCTAAAACGCTGGAACCGAGCATATCCCCTGGAATTCGACCGCTGACGAACAGGGAAAATGCGGCCAGGGCCAGAGTAAGTAGGACTCCCGCGCTGTACTGCTTATTTTCTGCAATCATGACAAAATCCTTTCAACAAAAATTACTACGTTTGCCTTGATCATACCTGGATTTAGGTATAATATCAAATTATGGTTTCTTATGGTTTGATTATCTATATTTATGGAGGTCAGGCATGTTAGATTTTCGACACAGGACGTTTTTAGCACTGTGCAGGATCCGAAGCTACACGAAGACTGCCCAGGCACTGAATTTGACACAGCCAGCGGTCTCCCAGCACATTAAGGCGCTGGAAGTGCACTATGGAAGCCCTTTATTTCTGTATGCGAATAAGACCCTGACGTTAACGGAGCATGGCAGGCTCCTGTACGAATATGCTTCTAGGATCTCTGCGGATAGTGATATTCTGGCCGAGACATTGCGCAAGAAGGATTTAGCCCAACCCAGGCTGGAATTTGGGGCCACCTTGAGCATTGGCCAATACATCATGCCCAGCATCTTAAGGCAGGTTCTATCGGAAAATCCTGCTACATCCGTGTCCATGTTGGTGGAAAACACTGCGCATTTGCTCCAGCAACTTGAACAAGGAGAGATACAATTTGCGCTGATCGAGGGGCTTTTTGATAAATCCCAGTATCACTCGGAATTGTTTGCCCTAGAGCCCTTCGTGGGGGTGTGCTCCCAGGATTCACCTCTGGCCCATCGCCGGGCGTCCTTGGCGGAACTTACGGGCAGCCCCCTGATTGTGAGGGAGCAAGGTTCGGGCACACGGGAGATTTTCGAACACCTTTTGCACGGATACAACCTGTCCATATCCAGTTTTGCCAAAGTCACGGAAATCGGTAATATGGAGGCCATCAAAGAGCTGGTCAAAGATGGTTTGGGGATCACCTTTCTCTACCAGGCCGCGGTACGAGAGGAACTGGCCGCAGGCTCCCTGCAGCAGCTAAGGGTCACAGACATGGAGGTACAGCATGAGCTCAATTTTGTCTTCCTAAAAAACAGCCTGCACGCTGCAGATTTCCTAGCGTGGTTTCACACCTTCAGGAAAATTTACGACAGAATTCGATGCGGGCTGCAGTAACAATCCCTGGGCGCCATGAACTAGTGCATGGCCAGAAAAAGGAACATGCAGAGTGGCGGTGAACTTCCATGTAAGCTCCACATTTTCACTACAGTTCAGTTGGCGTAAGAGGACAGGCCTAGCCTCTCCACAGAGGCTGGCCCGCCCTTCTTCCTGTATCGCTGGACGCCGTTCTTGCGTAGGGGGATTCTTATGAAACGGTTATTCTTCATCAACGGTACGATGGGGGTAGGAAAAACGGCAACAGGTACGGAACTTTTGCGCCTGCTGCCGAAATGCGTATTTTTGGACGGAGATTGGTGCTGGAAGATGCATCCCTTTGTGGTGAATGATGAGACAAAGGCCATGGTTGAGGAGAACATCTCTTATCTTCTAGCAAATTTCTTGAAGTGTTCTGCATATGAAAATGTTGTGTTTTGCTGGGTCATGCACGAGGAAGATATTCTGCACCGCATCCTATCTAGGCTCAGCCTGGAAAATGTAGGCCTGTACAAGTTCTCTCTGGTTTGCACTGAGCAAGCACTGCTGGAGAGACTGTCCAAAGACATTGACAATGGATTCAGGACAGAGGATGTAATCCCCCGCAGTTTATCCAGACTCGGCCTTTATGTATCCATGGATACGATCAAGATTGATGTAACCAATATCGACCCAAAACAGGCTGCAGCAGAGATCCTAGCTCACGTGTGGAACTGATTACGTGAACGACACCTCTCTGTGGTGAGCGCAGCAGCCATTTGGAGCAGAAAACAAGGAGTGCTTCACGATGAGAATACCAGAACGAATCGCCATGGCCTGCCTGGTGCTGCTCTTGATTGCCAGTGGAGCAAGTTCCAGCCCAAGCATGATGGACACTGTTGAAGAGCTTTCCTCAGCGACCTATGCCGGTCGTCTGACGGGTACGGCTGGGAATGAAATGGCAGCTCATTATCTTGCGGCACACTTTGCTCAGCTGGGATTGGAGCCCCTGCAGGGACTGGAGGATTACTACCAGCCCTATCGGCAGCTAACTCGGCGTCCTCAGAGCCCCCCAGAGCTAGCCATCCTGGCCGGAACAGAACAGAAAACGCTTCGGTTCCTCCACGATTTCGTTGTAGCCGTTGGTCAGGGGCTGACCAATGCCGGAGCGGTGCAAAGGCCAGGAGTGATACTCCATCAGACTGCAGATTTGAGCGCAGAGGCGATAGGGGCTTCCCATCTGCAAACAAACATTTTGCTCATTCCCGAGAGAGTCTTCCTTCCCAGCCAAGAGCCCATTATGCAATTCCTGATGACCACTGCAGACAAACCAGCGGGCATCATCCTAGAGGCTGACATCGGCGATCAACTCTTCCCTGCATCGTTGTATATCAACCCCGCGGAAGAGCAAACGCCTGCACAGCTGCCGCTGCTCTTCTCTGTCAGGTCCGAAGCCTTCCAAGAGCTGATCGACGCATCCGAGCAGGGCTTCGAGCTCAAGATGGCGGCCGATTATGAATTGGACGAAACTAGGGTAAGTAATGTTGTGGGAGTTATGCCAGGCAGCATGGCAGGCGATCATCACTATGTGATCATCGGCGCCCATTTCGATGGTGCCGGAGGCACGATCGATTCGTTCAATCCGAGTGCCCACGACAACGCATCGGGGGTGGCGGTCCTATTGGAGTGCGCTGCCCGCCTGCAGAGTGCCAAATTCGAAGTAAGACCGACGGTGGTCTTTGCAGCCTTTAACGGAGAAGAACAAGGGATGTATGGGTCAGCGTACTTTGCCGCTCAGTGGCCCTATCCCAAAAATACTACCATCATGATCAACATCGACAGCGTCGGCGCGCAGAGCAGCGCATATCTCTCCATTGAAAGCCCTCCAGGGCGTGCCACTGGCGTACGGAAGGCCTTACTCGCCATAGCCAGAGAATTAGGTCTTTCGGCCATCGCCGGAGAAAGTGCTGGTTCCGATCATCGTTCCTTGGCCGACGAAGGAATCAAAGCGATCAACCTCATTCAAGGGGATTTCTCCGTGATGCACCGGCCGAACGACACCGTGGACGTGCTCAGCGAGGAGAAGCTAGACGAGGTTGTTTCCCTAATTCTTACCTATCTGCAGCGCATGTAGGTTTAGGTTCAGCGCCTCGTAGCCGCTCTCCCCACAGTTAGTAAAGTACGCCCATAGCTACAAGGATACCCACCACAATCAGTACAGCGCTCACTAGATATAAGAGGATGTACGTTGTGGCATCGCCCAAAGTTTGCCGCAGTAATCTTGTGCTGAGGAGATTCCAAAACATGTCTTGTTTTCTATACGTGAGAAAACAGAGGAAACAACCAATCAGAGCCAACAACAAACCACCCGCGGTACTACCCATCATCTCTCCCCCTGCCTTTGCCGGAACTTCCAGTTGACTTCAACTTCCGGCCTTGTCGTATCGCCTATGCCCAGGGGGTGCGGTAAGCAAGATCAAACGATAACGCCCTTCTTCCTCTATGGGCAGTAAGCATTGATCAGATACCTCGTGCTCTTCCGAATCAAAGAACCGCCCTCCCAGACTGCAAGGCTTACCCATGGGCCCAGGCACCAAATGTCGGGCCCTCCCCAAAAGCGCATCCATCAGAAGCTCTCACCACTGATTGGCAATCTCTTTGGGAAGAATGGGTATAGTCTCAATGTTCAGCTTATCATGGAGTTCATCTCCAGGGAACCACTTTTTGCAGCCGCGGGTCTGATTGCAGAACCGCAACAGCGCTGGAGTTCATCACCCCTCCTGATCCACCTCTTCCCAATCCCCTTGGGTGTATTGGGGATCAAGCATGTCACTGATCCCGGACAGCAGCATAATGATCCCTTGAACACGATGGGGCTGAACTACGTAGACGCCCCTACCCTCATTTTGACTGTCTTCCACAATCAAATCGGCGGCCAATAGCGGTTTCAAATGGTGATACACTTGACCGGTGGAATTGTATCCGCCTTCTTCCACCAACTGTGCTACAGTCATCGGTTTCTTGAGTATGCTCAGCAAGATATTCAACCGATCGCTATTACCAACACAGGCCAATACTCTTTCCGCCATGCGGTTTTCAATCAGTTTCAACAGATCATCTGCACATACTTGGTGCCTGATCCATGTGGACTGACGACCTCCAGATGCAAACACACCCAAGTACGTAATGGCTCCGCTGTAGTTGTTTTCTTCACAGCAGTCTTCTAGGCTGCCGAGGAGGTTCATAATGTTTGGATCAGGATGCATGTGGGGCATTTTCTGAATGCGAGTGGATTCTTGTGGTACCCTAGGCTGCAGCAGCTTCCTTATTTCCTCCAGTTCCTGCCTCAGCAGATCAATTTCCAGCCCATAATCCCTTTCCATCGTTACATCTCTCCATTCCTTTGTTGTCTTGCACGATATTACGTAATTCCATAATAGCACCGGCACCTCACTATGTCAATACGTATTTACGTATTGCCTTGCATAAACTTCCCGGAGTTTCGTCATGTCATTGTTCTCCGCCGCCATATCGTACACAAAAAAACCAGCGGATACCTGTCCCGCTGGGGCAAACTCCTAGGGCTTTGCTGCACCCTAAAGCTCGCTGGCTCTCACCACTTTGTTTCGTCCACTTGCTTTTGCCTTGTACAAGGCTCGATCCGCTAAGGCGATCAGTTCGTTGGACACCATGTCTGGATCCGGAATGAGCGAGGCTACACCAAAACTGGCGGAAAAATCTATATTAGCACCTTCGACGATCTTGGACTCTGCCATCTGCCTGCGCGCAGCCTCCGCCACGGCAAAGGCTCCATCTTCTGCAGTGTCAAACAGAACACAGGCAAACTCATCGCCGCCGATACGCGCCACCGCGTCCGTTGATCGCGTGGTTGCATTGTTTAAGAGACGGCCGACCTCCCTTAAGTGTTCATCGCCGCTTAAGTGCCCATGGGAATCGTTGACAGCTTTTAGCCCATCGACATCTATCATGATTAGGGCTAAGGGTAGCTGCATCCTCCGACAGACCCTCCAGGCCTTTTGCAGAAACTGATCAAAACCCCTGCGATTCAACGTCTGGGTCAGTGGATCAAGTGTAGACATCTCTTCCAGCGCCATATTCGCTTTCCGTAAGCGCTCATTGGCCATGGCGAGTTCCTTCGTCCTTTGGGCCACTCTGGCATCAAGCACCCGATTCAGCCTTCTCAGTTTTACTATGAAGTAGAGAGCGATGGAAAGGAGCACTAGGAGCAAGGCGGCCACTGTGCCTGTAATTACTCGTGTTATCTGTTCTTGTGTCATGTACACGACATTCTTACCTCGCCAATCGTTCAAGATCTGATCCAATGTGCCGTCATTGGCAATTTCCTCTAACCCGCGATCGATCAGCGCCAACAGCTCGGCATTCCCTTTTCTCACGGCCATATGCGTGCTGCTCTTCTCCAGAGGATCTCGGGCGATTTGAACGCCGGAGATCCCGCTTTTGGCCAGTTCATATTCGCCAATCCAGCGGTCCATCACGAGGGCATCGACGTCCCCCGTTTTCAGAAGCCTCAGGCCTTCTGCGGGGCTAAGTGTAAAGACCGTTTCAATGGAATCACTTTCTTTCAGCAAGCTGTGGGCGTGACCTCCTGGCTCAACGCCCACCCGCTTTCCCGCCAGGTCCACCAGCTGCTGGATCTCTGGATTGCCGTTCCGCCTGAGGATCACAAATTCCGATGGGAGGAGGGGGCGAGAGAACGACAAGTTCCGCTCTCTGTCCTCGTTTCGATTGATATGGAGCAAAACATCGGCATCACCAGCAAGGACCTGGGCCTGCGCTTCGGGCCAATCCATGGCCCTCACTTCGATGGGACGCTCGATTTTTTCTCCGATGGCTTGGACAATATCCACGACTACGCCTTTGGCGATCCCGTTTTCTATGTAGGATATGGGAGGTATTCTTCCATTAACCAAGCAGAGGATGGGCTCCCGCTCCTGGGCCAAGGCACACCCGCCGGTACAGATGGGGGACAGCATGATTAAGACAAGGCAGACTCCCAAAACATGTCGCACCCATTTTGTCTCCCCGATACCTGCGCCGCCCATCTTTGTTCCCTCCAGAAAGATAACCCTCCTGAGAAGGGTTACGATTATCATTTAACCTGATTGTACGCGATTTTCCCACAAGATTCAAGCCTACTCATAACACGGACCCTTGACGTTATTGCCGATTACCTTCCCCTTTTTGTCCATCCCTTAGACGGCAACAGAAAAAGCACCAATCGAGCTTAGGCCAATTGGTGCCATTTTTGCCTCTGCCTATTCCTTGATGCCTCCCAGTGTCAAGCCATGGACAAAGTACTTCTGAAGGAAAGGATAGACAACTACGATGGGAACACTGACAATCACGGTCATGGTGGCCCTGATCGCTCTGGGCGTAACCGTATTTGTGGTGCCCGCCGCCGCCCTGGAGAGGGCCTGCAATAAGGACCCAGACATGGTGTTTGCACTCTGCAAGACCTTCATCAGCTCATACTGTAAGGTGCTAAGCTGAGGATTGGCCGAATTATAGAGGAATGTATCAAACCAGGCATTCCAATTGTCCACAGCAACAAACAGTGCTATGGTGGCCAATACAGGTTTACAAAGGGGCAGAATGATCCGCAGGAAAATCGTAAACTCACCGGCCCCATCGATTCTGGCCGATTCAATAAAGCTATCGGACAAGCCGGCAATATACGTGCGGATCACGATCAGATTAAAGGCGGATACCAATCCCGGCAGCACATAGACCCAAAAACTGTTGGTCAGTCCCAAGGAGCGCATCAGGAAGTAGGTAGGTACTAGACCTCCGTCAATGTACATCGTGAGAACATAGATAAAGGAAATCAGTCGCCTGAAAACAAACTCTTTGCGACTAATGGTATACGCCACCATCGCTGTGGAGAAGGTACAAAACACGGTGGACAAGATCGTCCTCCCCACCGAAACCAGAGTAGCGTGGTAGATCTGGTTGCGGGTTAACAGTGTTTCGTAATTGTAGAGGGTGAATTTGCGCGGCCAAAGATGAATTCCCCCTCTGGAGCTGTCCACGGCATCGTTAAACGATATGGCCAAGGTATTCAGGAAGGGATAAAGGGTCACGATAATCAGAAAGATTAGACTCAGATAGATGACTGTGTCTAGGATGATATCGTCCCAACGCTTCTGTCGAATCCTAATCATACTTTCCACCCCCGATTGATTCCCGGCGTAAAAGACCTACACCAGTCGCTCTTGTCCCCACCGCTTCGCTAATTGGTTCGTTCCAAATACCAGAATCAGGCTGACAACACTGCGGAAGATACCAACTGCGGTGGCGAAAGAGTAACGCATCATTTTGATCCCGTAGTCGAGTTCATAGATGGTGAAAACGCGAGCGTAATCGATAACCCTCCCGTTTTGAAGCAAATACTGCTGTTCAAAGCCGGAACTCATCAGGTAACCCATGTTCATAATCAAAAGGATGCTGATTGTGGGCCGAATGGAGGGGAGCGTGATATACCAGATCTGCTTCAGCCGCCCGGCCCCGTCAATCATGGCTGATTCATACAAGGCGGGGTCGATCCCGGCGATGGCCGCCAAGTAAATAATCGCTCCCCAGCCAACCTCTTTCCAAACATGTGAAACACCGATCACCCACCAAAATAGTTTCGGTATACCCAAAAACATGATGGGTTCGCTGATAATATGCAAATTCATGAGGACCCTGTTAACAATTCCGCCATCTGTGGAGACGGCATCCCTCACCAGGTTAGCCGCGACCACCCAGGATATGAAGTGAGGTAAATACGAAATAGTCTGTGCGGCCTTTTTGAACCTGATCCGTCTGACTTCATTCAGCATCAGGGCCAGGACAATCGAACTGACCGTTCCCATAACGAGTTTGATGATGCTCATGGCTAAAGTGTTCCTTAACACTTCATAAAAAACCACATCTTCAAACAAGAGCTTAAAGTTCTCAAGCCCTACCCAGGTCTGCTCCAGGATACCTTTTCCGGGCCAGTAATTTTGAAAGGCCATGAGCCAGCCCCAAATCGGGACATACTTAAAGATAATGATATGAATCAGGAAAGGAACGGACATCAAAATCAATATTTTCTGCTGTTTGACTTTCTTCCAAAAGCTGCTTCCACGTTGAGCTAAACTTAGGGATATGGTATTCATAATCTCAACCTACTTTAGGATTATAGTGGCAAAAGGGGTGCCTGAAAGCGCCCCTTCTGCCTTTGAAAGCTTAGACTCTACCAGTTCTCCATGCGCCAGTCGATCCACTTTTGGTATTCCTTAATCTGTTCAACCATGAGTGGCTTAATGTCTTTGACATAGTTCGCCCAAATACCTTCGAACTGTTCGGGCTTACTCATCACAAGCTCAGGAACATATCGGTTCAGAACGTCTTTCATTCTCGTCTCTTCGATATGGGCCGCTGAGCCGGCTGGCATCGTAATGGTCCACAGTGGGAAGTACTTTTTGAAGATGGGCTCATTGAACAGGTCAGAGAAGGATTTCACTCCGTACGCATCCATGACTTCTTTCTCAGCATCGGTGCTGTCAGAATAGATCAAGTGTGGCTGCGTATCCGGGAAGAACATGTTTCCATTCTCGTCAAGACCCCTCAGGCTTGGGAAAGCATTGTGGAAATACTGTCTACCGAAGACATTCTGTACCCAGTCGGGATCCCTAAACAGGGCCAACTGTTCCGGAGTACGATAGTACAGCCCGTTTTCGTCCACTTCGTAGTGCTCGCCTTCAATACCCCATTGGATCAAGCGCTGGGTGTCTTCTTTGATCAAGTAGTCAAGATACTTGATGGCTCCAACCGGATCATCACAGGCGATGGTGATACCCATTCCCTGCGTTGGCTGGACATAGGGGATATCCCGCTGCCGTTCCTCAACCAGAACGTCAATGACAATCGGTAGAGGCACGAACATGCTGTCCGGATCATCCCGCAGTAGGTAATTCTGGCCTTCCTGCATCTGCCAGAACTGGTTGAAGGTGCCCAGTACCCGTCCGGAACTCAACTTTTCAATATACTGGTCGTAGTTCATGATAAATGTCTCTTTGTCTACGACACCCTTGTTATACATTTCGTTGAGTTTCTGGTAGTATTGCTTGGCTGTGTTCGACGTGTGGTATTCTTTCACCACATAGCGGCCTTTCTCCATAACCGGAACGAACTCACCTTCGTTGGGATAGCCCATGAGGTGCTGGGGTACGTTCGTCGTGGCGAAGCTGCGCCAGTCGTCAAACAGGGTGAGATAACCAATGGTGCTTTCGCCGTTGTACGTCGGATTCTTCGCCATGTAATCCTCAATGAGCTGGAAGTATTGGTCCAAAGTCTTGACTTCGGGCCAGCCTGCGTCTTTGAGGACCCGCTTGTTCATGAAAAAGGCTAGCGATGGATAACGAGAGGTATCGGGGCCGTAGGGAAGTGCTTGAATAGGCAACCAATACACGTTTCCATCTTCTTGCTGCAGCATCTCCCAGTGGTTGGCATATAGGCGCTTCAGATTAGGAGCATGTTCCTCAATCAGATCGTTGAGCGGGATAAGAGCGCCCGCATCCTTCAACAGGCTGGTAAAGTGCGCTGCTACCACCATGTCGGGATAGTCTCCGCTGGCGATCATCAGCCCTACTTTTGTCTCCAAGTCTCCTACCAGAGCTTCTCGATTGAGTTTGACCCCCGTTTCGGCCCGGATGATGTCACCAATAATGGTCGATCCGGGATAATCGGGTAGAGGCTCGCCTGTGAAGACATCAAACTCCTTCAGCCCTTGCGCAAATGCTCCGCTGACCAAGACAAAAATCAACAGTACAGGCAGAAACCAAACTGCTCTCTTCAAATGTAATCCCTCCCTTTCTTATTCCATGCCCAAGTTCATCCAAACTCCTGACCTTCTATTCCGCTCGTTTCGGTAATTCCTCCTTTCCCCAATGACCGCGATTTAAGTCCGACTCTTTGTCGTCTATGCATTAATTCAATGTTGATTGTTAAAAAACCTTCTTCGAAATCGGTTTTTATCTGGGAGAAATTGAACCTACTTTTTACGTTCATTAAATGAAAATCCTCTGCGACTCCGAAAACGCCTCGAACGCAACCCATTTTAGGGGCCGGGCCCAGTGGAAGAAGACTAGGTGTGGCCTTCCAAGCCTTGTTAGTACATTTTGGCGTCACTGGCAAACCGGTCCGTTTTTAGGCCCATTCTCCTCACTCTCGCCTTGCTTTCTCCCGCCCAGAGCAGACCGTTCTTCATTAAGGAATGGGCCATGGGGCTCTTCTCAAAAACATCATCGTGGTGCCCTAAAGAACAATAGAACACCCGTCCATGACCCCAGAATTTCGTCCAAGCCACCGGCATATCCACCGGTTTGTTAGAAATGTGATAGTAAGGCACATCAGGATGGGGAAAGCGTGTTGTGGCCAAAACTTCCACGGCGGGATCAACATGGAGGTAATAATGCTCACTGCAAACGACAAAGTCCTCCACACCCTCAACGATGGGACTCGAACCGTAATTGATCCGCACCATATACTCGACACCATCGCCTCCGGGATGGGAGACCCATTGCCCACCGGTCATAAACTGCCATTCCACATCCTCCCGAAATGCATCACACATTCCTCCGTGACAACCGGCCAGACCCATCCCCGCTCCCACAGCCTTGCTGACATTTCCTCGCTGCTCAGCTGTGATCTTTCCCATCGTCCAGCAGGAAACCAGCAAATCATAGGTGCAAAGGCGCTCAACATCTTCGAGGCACTCTAGATTATCCTCAATGTCCACTTGCCAGTTTCCCTCTTCCAGCAACATCTGGGCAAGCCGTGCACTGACCAGTTCCGGTTGATGCCCATCCCAGCCGCCCTGAATAATGATGGCTTTTTTCATCGTCTACTCCTCTCTCCTCCGTTACTTGGCATATCCCAAGTGTGCAACATCCTCAGGCAACCAAGGCGTCCCAAACCGCCCTAGTGTCCCAAAACCACGCCTCCTGTATGTTCTTGGATCACTCATCCCGATCCAGGCGCTTCCCTCGTTCAACTGGGCAGATCCTATTTGAAGTACTGCTGAACCAAGAAATCCATCAGTTTGCTTGGTTCCTGAATGCCGCACTCCACCTGATCCCGAAAGACCACGCCCCATGGCTCCTGGGCTGTATAGGCCCTCCATTTGGGCATCAGCTCTCCACTTGCATCCGGTCCATTGGGATCGCCGCTGGCGATGAAGTTCGCCCAGTAATTGCACATCTGGCGGGCCAAATCGTAGTGTTTGCCCACAAAGGGTCGCCAGCATTTGGCCAGGGTCTCAAAGAAGAACCATAGATCAACAGAGTGAAATGGACCTGGATCATCATTGCCTGGTATTTCCGCATCAAAGTTGTAATAGTAAAGGGGAGTGTTGGCACCGCTGTCCGTATGGGCCTGACCGGCCAGGCGAATGGCGTATTCGATGGAACTGACAGCCGCTCTGGCGATGGCCTGGTCTAGACAGGAATCGTCAAAGCCAACGAGACCTAAAAACGTGGGCGCATCACTGCCGAAGACGGCCTCGGCTAACTCTTTGAACTCTTCTGCCGTGGTTACCTGCGGTTCACTAAAAAACTCATGCGATGTATGACCTAGCATCACAGGGACCTGCAAGCGCCGGTTCGCAAGAAAGAGTTCTAGGGGGTCACCAACGCAGAATTGCTGATCGAAGACCGCTCCCCAAAAGCGCCCATATTCCAGGGCTTTAAGCCGAATAAACTCGGCATCCAGCTGGCGGGCCTTGCTCAAAGAGGACACTCCAAGCCATTGAAAGAACTCCACTCCCGCCTGTTCCGCATCGTCTAGGCTTAGCGGTCGAAAGGGTCTCTGATGATCGGGATAGACAGGGGCAAACATCCCGCTCTGAATGATCGCCCTCTGGCAGAGGCCTTGGTTTTGAGGCGATGTCAACTGGGCGAGCACACTGCCGCCCCCGGCCGACTGCCCCCCAATGGTCACCTGATCAGGGTCACCCCCAAAGGCGGCGATGTTTTGCTGAACCCAGCGAGTGGCAAATTGCTGATCGAGATGGCCGAAGTTGCCGGGAGCCTGAGGAGCTTCCCTGGTAATCTCCGGGTGACTCAAGAAACCGAATACATTCAGACGATAGTTAATTGTGACCACAACGATTCCTCTGCGTGCGATGCGTTCACCGTCAAATTCCATCTCCGAAGGATAGCCAACCTGCAGTCCACCGCCAAAATACCAGACAAAGACAGGCAGCTTTTGATCCGCGCTGGTGGCTGGTGTCCAGACATTCAGGTAGAGACAGTCCTCGGCCATGGGTATCTTGGGGTCAACATGCCATTCAAAATCATAGATATTATCTTGATTGATGCCCGGTGTGACCTGCATGGCAATGGGCCCATACTGAAACGCCTCCAACACCCCGCTCCAATCCGGCGCCGGCTGCGGTGCCCGCCAGCGATTCTCACCGATGGGAGGGGCAGCAAAGGGAATTCCCTTGAAGCTTGTGATCCGTGGATCGGCAGCGGGGAGGCCCCGCACCACACCATTTTTGATCTGCACTTCTCGCAACACTTCAACCACCTCTTCCTTGTGTTTAGGGACCGCTCCAGAATCAATACCCGATCCACCTGTTCTTCGGTGATGGGGCCGCGGCCTTAGTCGATTTTGATCTTAAGGACTACCGGGAATTCGCTAGAAACGGTCCTGGTGCGGATCTCTAATCCTTCTGCACTCCGCTGCCAGCTGATCTTCTCTGGGAAACCCAGGGCTGTTACGTCCCGAATAATGCCATGGAAGTAAGGTTTACTCGCGGCGTCCCTGGCCCCGAGGGACTTGATGGTCACAGCACCATCTAGGGGGTAGTGCAGGACAGTGGCGTAGAGATGGGAGCCGTTCACCGTGAAACGGATGTCCTCGGATGTGAACTTCTTCTCCTCGTGATCGGTGAATTGGCCCTCCGGTATCTTAGTTGGACCTTCCTGGGATACCCTCCACACCCTACTGCCGAAGATCGCTTCACCGTTCACCTTGAGCCACCGGCCAATGTCAAGCAAGATGGCTGTGTCTTCAGGCGGAATGGTTCCATCGGCCCTGGGGCCAATATTGAGAAGCAGGGTTCCATTCTTGCTCACAATATCCACCAGATCAGAGATGATCTGCCTCGAGGACTTGTAGACATTCTGTTCCGTATAACACCACGAATTCTTGGCCACAGCAGTATCTGTCTGCCAAACGTAGGGCTTGGCCTCGGCAAATTGTCCCCGTTCTACATCCACCACAGCGGTTCCAAACATGAACGCATCGTGTTTGTAGGTGATCACTCCGTCCTCTCCCCACTCCAGCATCCTGTTGTAGTAATAGGCGGCAAATTTCTTCAGATACGGTTTAAACGCCTGATGATGGATCCACCAGTCAAAGTAAAACAGCCTTGGTCGATAGCGGTCCACGATTTCACAGCAGCGCAGTAGCCAATCCTCCAGATACTCCTGGGAAGGCTCTGGTTGACTGAACAGGTCTTGCAGATCGGCCTCGGGCTGCGCCGGCCAGTACAAATCGCCGCGCACCAAAGGTTCTCGAATGTCACTGGGGAAGAGCCTGCCATGGCCCATGAAGAACCAATGGGCCGCCCGGTGGGACGAGGCACAATGCAGCATACCCCTCTTTTCAAACGCTGCCGACAGTTCGCCCAAAACATCTCGTTTCGGACCCAT
This sequence comes from Bacillota bacterium, assembly GCA_012838305.1. Lineage (GTDB taxonomy): Bacteria > Bacillota > Limnochordia > Darwinibacteriales > Darwinibacteriaceae > UBA5420. The sequence goes on from DUPN01000024.1 coordinate 16,390, forward strand.
TTCGTAAGCATTGTACTTGGACAGGCGGCTGCGATACATCTGAAAACCGTCATGGTGTTCGGCCACAGGCACCACATACTTGGCCCCTGCCTTTTCAAACAGGTCGGCCCATTCTTCAGGGTCAAACTGATCCCCGGTAAAGAGGGGAATCAGGTCTTTATAACCAAACTTGGCATGTTCACCATAGGTCTGGATGTGATGCTTAAATTCCGGAGAATCTTGGATGTACATGTTCCGGGGATACCATTCGTTGCTGAAGGCAGGAACAGAATAGACACCCCAATGGATGAAGATGCCGAACTTACTGTCTTTGAACCACTGAGGAACCTGATACTGGCCTAGGGAGTTCCACGAGTTCTTGTAGGGACCCTTGTCTATAACTTGATCAATGTGTTCCAAGTACGACCTTGTGCAGTACACCTGCCTACCTCCCTCTTGGCGCGGGGTCTGACCCCCATAACGGCTCATATCTCGTATCGCTAGTAAATTCATGGAAGATCGTCCTGGCGGCGCCCGATGACCAGAAAGTCTGGGCTGCAGCGGGGAGAATCAGGGGATCAAGGGCATTTTCCCACACAAAACGCCACTGCTCTGAGGATCCGCCCACACGCAGGATCAGACCGTCCTCACGATCCCACCATTCAAACACAAGGTATTCAAGGCCAGGATAATAGGAGAACAAACGGTTGGCCATATTCCTCTGCGTGCTGTCCATGTACCCGTAAAAGTGTTCTTCACTGCGGAATTGATCGAAGCGGAGGAGGCTCAGGATTCTACAGTGTTGAAACCCACTCTCCTGCTCTTCCAGGAAAATGTCCAGCAGCTGGGTGGATGCAGAGTTGATCTCCGCCTGGAACAGGTCCACAACCTCATTTCTGATCCGATCGGCCTCGGCATGGGGAATCTGTGCATAGCGATCGTCTTCTGGTTTCACTCGGGCCGCGGGAGGAAGATGTCGGTTGATCAAGTCCCAGTCCTCGGATTCATGATAGTAGCCAATGGTCTGCAGAGCCGTCCAAATCCTTTCCATCCTAGCATCCCAAATATCCGTTTCGGGAGAATAGCCATAGGAGTAATAGGTTATCTCAATGGGCTCTATCCTGATCGCACCACGCTCGTAGACTTCTTGGGAAGTGGTGATCTTGACGGGATTGCCATAGCTATCGAGTTCGTATTCCCAATAGTAGCGTTCTGATCGTTGGGGCAGATCTACATCGCAAACGACGGGCCGGCCAGCGTCATCGAACTGCACATAGCGGACGATTTTCGTCAGTTTGCCCCCACCGTCCGAATATCTGCGTTCTATCTTTCTGCCACGCTCATCGTAGCTGATCTCCACCCGCTCAAGCAGGCGATGGGCGGAGACATCCATGGATTCAGGCCATTTTTCACTGCCGAAAAAGAGGATGTCCTGTAAGACACCTTGGTCATAGCGGTAAGCATAGTATCCCTTTACGGCATTCAAATAGGGAACAACCCGCTCAGAAATGCGCAGAATACGGCCGTCCAGGTCACGGGCGCCATAATTCCTGTAGGTTGGGATTATGGCGCCCTCAACCTTCTCATAGGCCATCTGCGTAGAAACATTGCCCAGCAGATCAAAGGCAGTCACACCTCGCAGCTCTCTCGCCCCTTCGCTGTATTCGGAAAAATACCGCTCTAGCGGCGCTCTTTCCTCGATCACAATGGCCACAGGCCCCAGAAGTCCCATCTGCCTGCGATCGCTTCCTGCCAGGTCAAACTCCCCAAAAAGGGCAATCAGTTCTGGATCTGTAACGCGCTTGAGAATGTCTTTGTCGTTGATCGGTGCCCCTGCAGCCAGGAGCAGGCGTACCGCAGCCACGTCAGCGCCTTCGATGATGGCGGCTTCCAATACGGTTTGACCCCACCAGTCGGTCACTCCTAAATCGGCCCCCGCCTCCAAAAGGATGCCTAGGGCCTGCGGCTTATATAAAGCTCTAAAAACCGGGGTAACGGGATAGTATCCTCCCCATGCATTGACATCTGCCCCCTGCTCGATGAGCAGAGAGAGGATCTGGGGATGGTCCAGGGACTCAAAGATCACCGGCTGGCTCCAATGGGGGTGATGGTAGTAAACGAGGCCATTCACATCGGCACCTAGCTCCAGTAAGGTCTGGACTGCAACCAGATTACCTGCCCTCGCTGCCCTAGCCAGGGGTGGAGTGTCGTAGTCCCCAGAATCCAGCTGCGCTCCTGCATTGAACAGGAGCCGGAAGACATCCGGATTCGTGTTGTACTCTGCAGCTACACCCAGGGGCCAATCACCGTTATGGTCCCGGGTCACATCAAGGTCGCGGGCAATCAAGTCAGACAACACGGCTAACTGCGGATTTTTGGCTGCTGCATTCGCTAGGTAAGGTAAATTTGCCACCTTCTCATCGGAGAGCAGCCCTTGATCAAAGAGACGCCGCACGTCCTGAACACTTCCCGTGGCAAGGGTGACGATGATCTGCTGGTCATCTCCATCTAGTTTTTGCAGTAGAGACATGACAGAAGTCGCGATGTTGGAATTGTGCTCAGCCAGCTCCACAGCCCGTCCGTCCCAAGATTGCAGAGTCAGATCCGCTCCCTTTTCCAGCAAGTATAGAATAATCTCATTGACTTCTTCACCAAGGGTATAATTTCCGATTACATTCATGAGTACGGTGCGTCCACTATCATCCTGCCGATTGATATCGGCCCCGCTGGCAAAGAGCAGATCGAGGATCCGAATCAGGGTCCCACCATCGTTCCGGTAGGCGGCCCAGTGGGACGCA
>DUPN01000025.1 GCA_012838305.1 Bacillota bacterium
GACAGCACAGAAGAAGGGTATATCTTTGTTCCCGACGGGAGCGGTGCCCTGATCTATCTGAACAATGGGAAGACCAACCAGACGCTTTACAGCGAACCGGTTTATGGTCGGGATGGAGCCTTGCCCATAGGGGAGAGGCTTCCATATGAAAAGAAGACCAACCACTTGCCTGTCTTTGGAATGAAGCGGGGAAACCAGGCTTTCTTGGCGGTGATCGAAGAGGGAGAGGCTTTAGCCCAGATCAGGGCAGATATCGCGCGGCCTGCTTCCAGGTATAATGTGGCCTATGCAGCCTTTCAGACCATCTCCAAGAGTGCGCGGCGTCTGGATCAATTCACCCAGATCAATCTCTATCAGACCAGGGCCTATCAAGGGGACCTTAAGGTGCGCTACGCTTTTCTCTACGGCGAGGAAGCCAATTACAGCGGCATGGCCCGCCTCTACCAAGACTATCTGCTGGAGCAGGGAGCGCTCGCAAGAAAGCCCCGTCAGGAAGGAACCCCCTTCTTTCTAGAGGTCTTAGGGGTGGTCCCCAAGACCCAGCCCATCTTAGGAATAGCCCGGGAGGTAGAGCTCCCTCTGACAAGCTTTGTCCAGGCCCAGGAGATGGTGGAGGATCTGCTAGACCAGGGCATTACCCATCTTCAGCTGCGCTATGCCGGCTGGCTCCGGGGAGGGGTTCGGCACCAGTATCCAAATGGGTTGAGGCTCGCCCCCAGTCTGGGGGGACGTGCTGAACTGACTAAGCTTACCGACTTTCTCCAAGAGCATCATGTTCCCTTTTATCCTGCGGTGGAGTTTCTGCAGGTGAATCGCTCCGGGATCCTCCAGGGCTTCCAGCCCAGGCGAGATGCGGCCCGGGCCATAAGCGGCCTTTATGCTACCCTTCCGAATTATGATTTGGTCACCAATCTAGCTCTCTCTGAGGGTGCCTCCTATCTGCTCTCGCCCCGCTCTTTGCCCGCGCTGATGGCCGATTTTATGCATGAGTTTGAGGAGCTGGGGATTAAGGGCCTGGCTCTGCCGAGCATGGGGCAAACCGTCCACTCTGACCTGCAGAGGGACCCAAGCCGCGTCATTGATCGCATGCAGGCCGCGGACCAAATGGCAGGGGAGCTTGAGAAATTGGAGGAAAGGGGCCTGAAACTACAGGTGGATGGGGGTAACGCCCTGGCCTTGCCCTATGTCGCCTCCATACTCAATCTACCCCAAAAGAGCACTGGTTTTAACCTCTGCGACGGGGAGATCCCCTTTCTGCAGATGGTCCTCCATGGTTTTGTGGATTACGCAGGGGAGCCTTTGAACCTAGCGGCGGATCCTAGAGAGAGTGTGCTGCGATCGGCCCAGACAGCCAGCGGTCTTTACCTCAAGTTGATGGCAGCTGACCCTGCTGTGCTCAAGGAGACGGAATACTCCCATTTCCTCAGTGTCCAGGGGGACTACTGGCTGAAGGAAGGCGTTAGGATTTACCAGGAATACAACGCGGAGCTTGGTGACTTGACCCAGGAGCGGATCGTAGAGTTTAAGCAGGTGCGTCCTGACCTCAGCGTGACGTACTTCGAGAGCGGCGATGGGGTTTTGGTTAACTTTGGGTCGACGGATCGAAACGTAGACGGCACCCAGGTTCCGGCTAGAAGCTTTGTACGCCTGAGGGGAGTGAGATAGATGGCCAAACCGAAGAGACTGAGCATGAAGGCGCAAAAGAGCATCTTGGGATTTTTGTTCACCCTCCCCTTTATTCTGGGTTTTGGAGCCTTCCTAGCCTATCCATTTTTCCAGTCCATCGTTTTCAGCTTGAGTAAGCTGACCATTGTGCCCACAGGCTATGTCCTGGACTTTGTGGGACTGGAGAACTACCGTCATGCCCTCTTTGTGGATCCCAAATTCCGCCAGGTCTTTCTGGAGACGGTGGTGACCATGGGCGCCCGGATACCGGTGATCCTGATCTTTAGTTTCTTCGCGGCCAATCTCTTGAACCAAAAGTTCCCAGGAAGAACCTTGGCCCGAGTGGTGTTCTTTCTTCCTGTGGTGATGGGGGCGGAGATTGTCCTCAAGATGCAGCAGGCCGATTACATGCAGCAAGCGATGAGTTTGAGCGAGTCGGGTGTGATCCCCCTCAGTATGCTGCAGGAGTTCTTGGTCAGTCTCAAGCTGCCCTTGACCTTTGTGAACTTTATCTTTGCCGCCATCAATGAGGTGCCGGTGATCATTCGATCGTCCGGAATCCAGATTTTGATCTTCCTAGCCGCCCTGCAATCCATTTCACCGTCCCTCTATGAGGCGGCGGATATGGAAGGGGCTACCGCCTGGGA
>DUPN01000026.1 GCA_012838305.1 Bacillota bacterium
ACCTGATAGAGCAAGATATCTTTTGGTCATATCTCTACCCCCTCAAATTCGATAGACTTCTTCAAAGACTCCCTACAGTCCGTGGCATCAACCAAGTCGATCTTAAAGCTCGAGGTTAGACTTGTAACCGCCCCTACGGCAGCATAGAATCTGCTCTCAGGCAAACCCCATACTGCTAAGTCCACATCAGACCATGGCGTGAATGCTGAAAGATCCGTTAATGAGCCGAACACCGCTACCTTGCTTGCGGCAAAGTCGTGTTTCAAGATCACGGCCGCTTCTTTCGCAACACTCCAAGCCTCTTCATATCGTTTTCTCAACTCGATGTCTATGGCGGCTCTTGTGAAAGTCAAGGGGTATTTCTGCTGATAGTACTCAGCCAGTTCTTCGGATTTTCCTCTCACCTCTGATCCCTCCCTAAGAGCATTCTCTCAGAAATAGCGTACTCCACCTGTAGCAAATCGTCAACTGGCTCGCCCAATCAGGCTGTGTCAGGTAGCCAGTATCGGGTGCTTTAGGCTCCCAAAGTGAACTAGGGAAAACTCTCTGGGTTACTACGTCATAGCACTTTGTTAAGAGAGATACTTAAGACTATTGAATGCTGGTTGTTGCAGATGCGGGCAGTACTTTCGCTATGGGTGTTTTTAGATACCCTCAATCCCAAACAGAGCGAAGACATCGGGATCCTCCAAGACCCGACTGCTCGGTTTCTCTGCATTCTTAAGCATGCTTTGCATTTTCTGGTCTATGGTTTTTTTGATTAGGAGATGAAAATCAATGTCTCGCAGCGTAAAAAACAAAGCCGGGTCACTATCAAAGCGCGCGCCAATTCCATACAAGACCGCTGTGACATGCTTGCACATGCTGGCCCAGTCAGGACAGCTACATCCAAAGTGAATCTCCTTGTTTGTGGGGAAAAGACCCTGGCCCTTGACGGTAAAAATCTCCGCTAACTCCTTCGGAAATTTGCCGGCAATAAGTTGTTCTAGGTCCGCTATTTTCTGATCACATAACTTGGCAATACTGTCCAACTGGTTTTCGGCTAGGGGGTCAATTTCGATTTTAACTTCATAGGGCGTACGGCGGCTGCCCTGCACTAAGGCGGTGACGAGACCTGCCTCAATCTGGAGATCAACAACTGCACCACTTCGTATATAGCTTCTGCCTCGAGCCAGTCGATTGGAATAATCGGCATAGAGCTCTAAGTTTTGGTTCCAGGCCTTACCCCACCATGTTTTGGCAATTGTGCTGCCCTCAATCACAATGGGGGCTAGGTTGGGATTCTTCTTTTTGAGCCTGGCAACCTGCTTTCGTATCCTTTCCTTTTTCACACTGACCGGAACATACTCAGGGAATCCGCCATACCGACCCATTAGTTATCACCACCCACTGCTAAGGTAAAGAGCTCCATGAGCTGCTTATTATCTAGTTCTGTAATCCAGCTTTCACCGGATGCGGCCAAAATATCTGTGGCCAGCTTGCTCTTCTCTTCGATCATGTGATCAATTTTTTCTTCAATCGTTCCAGACGTAATGAACTTATGCACCATCACATCTTTCTCCTGGCCAATACGAAACGCTCTGTCGGTGGCCTGATTCTCCACAGCAGGATTCCACCAGCGATCGAAGTGAATCACATGGTTGGCCGCTGTGAGATTTAAGCCGACTCCACCGGCCTTAATGGATAGGACCATAAAGGGAACGTAATCAAGTCCAGAGAAGCGTTCTACGATCGCAGCCCGCTTCTTAACCGGCGTTTGACCATGTAAAACTAAGCCTTCCCGCCCAAAGATGGTGGCCAGAAACCCTGCAAGCGGCTCAGTCAATTCTCGAAACTGGGTGAACACCAGAACCCGTTCACGCTTTTCGGATATTGTTGCGCAAATTTCCCGCAGCATCTCAAACTTCCCGCTGTGCTTGGGCCCATATCCTGCTTGGCCCAAGTATTGGTCAGGGTGATTGCAAATCTGTTTGGCCTTCATGATGCTGGACAAGACCAGTCCCTTGCGGCCGATACCGTCGGCCGACTTTAGATGTTCTTCCAACTCCCCAACGAGCTTTTGGTACAAGATTACTTGCTTCCTAGATAGTCCAGTGTAGGCTTTTAGCTCCATCTTATCAGGTAAATCTGCAATGATGGACTTGTCCGTTTTTAAACGGCGCAGCACAAAAGGACTGATCATCTGGCGCAGCTGGGAATAATCTAGATCACCTGTGCCAAGCTTCTTGGTTAGCGCCTTAAACTCCCGAGAGGAGCCTAACAAACCGCTGTTGAGAAAGTCAAACAAAGACCACAGATCAGATAGGCGGTTTTCGATCGGTGTCCCGGTAAGAGCAATTCTGGCCTCTGCCTTCAACTGCTTGATAGCTTTGCTTTGCTTCGTCCCGGGGTTTTTGATCGCCTGGGCCTCATCTAAGATGACCAGATCCCAAGCAACATCCTGGAGCTTGTCCAGACGCACCGCAAGACCATAGGTTGTGATGATCAAATCTTCCTTAAAACTGGCTAGATCAAACTCGTCTTTCGTACTGTAGATAGCCTTGTACTTTAGCTTTGGAGCAAAACGGTCCAGCTCCTTTTGCCAATTACCCAGTAATGAAGCGGGAATGATCAGCAAAGTCTTGCCCCCGGCTCCTTCACGCATCGCTTCAAGCAATGCTATAACCTGGACTGTCTTTCCAAGGCCCATATCATCAGCCAAACATGCCCCAAATCCAAGATCCCGCATGAGCTTGAGCCAGTTCAGCCCTTCTTGTTGGTATGCGCGGAGGGAGGCTTTAAAGTCATTTCCCACCACTACGTCTTCGATCAATTTGGGGCGAGTTAGTTTGGCCATGACTTCGCGAAGCCACTCTCCATTTGTGACCTCAACCTTAACCTGATCATCGTCTATCTCCAGGATTTCTCCAGTATTCAGCTCTAGACGCATGGCCTCCGCAATGGTATAGAACCCGCTCTTCGCCAAACGTTTCGCTTTCTCGTAGGCAGCTAAGGTGGCTTCCAGTTTCTCCTTATCCACCTCTACCCACTTGCCCTTAATGAAGTGTAAGCCAGCTGTCTCCGCTAAAATTGCCTTCAATTCTTCTGGTGTAATTCTCTCCTCACCAAGATAGAGCTCTGGGTTGAACTGCAGCAAACTGTCCATTCCGACCTGAGCCGGCTTCTGATCCCCCATGCTTAGTTTGAGAGACAGGGAATTGCTGCGCTTTTTCCACCAGTCTGGAATCCTGCAAAGAATGCCGCATTCTTCGTAAAGAGGTACTTCCCTGAGAAAGCTGTAGGCCTCGTCACTGGTGAACTTCAGGGGTCTAAACAGCTCTCCGCTTTCTACAAGTTCCGATAAGAATCCACTTCGATCCGCCGCCGAACTCACTGTGGAAAGTAGTTTTAAGAGGAGATCATCCTGCCCTCGATATTCGAGCAAAGCATTTTGCAGCGGCATGTGAGAAGCCCTCTTGTTCTTGAGGTCCCCGGCCGAGTATGTGGCTAGAAATGCGAAAGGAAAGCTTTCATCGCCTTTGTTTTCAACGAGATGGAAGAACACGCGTCCAAAAACCGAAACCTTAGCATTACGCTCACGCAAATAGTCCGACACAGTTCCTGGGTAAACTGCAATTCCTTGGGCAAAGCCCGCTCTTAGGCGCGGGAAAATACCCTGCAGCCAATCCTCACTGATACACTCGGCTCCAAGAGCGAAGGGAACATTGGCCAACAATACTCGCAGATCGTCGTCGCTGGGGATAATCAGAGTATCTTCCCTGGTATACTCCACGCCCGCCGTCTTGGCCACACGTACTATAAATCGCCTGGCCACTTGGCCCAAAAAGGCTATGGACCGGTGGGCCTGCTCCTCAAGACCTTCCATAAAACCCAAGGAAAAGAGGCAGGTATCTGGATCCTCACGGTACAGTCTGTAGATCTCCCGCTCCTTGTTAATCACAGTATCTGATCGCTTTTTCGTCACTGGATCAAAATCTAGGGTAAAGCCGTCTTCTCGAAAGATGGCAATGAGTTGTAGGTTCGAATCTGGTGTCTTCATTGTTCCCCCCTGACAGTTCCTGCAGGCTTAGCTGCCTTCTACCATAAGGGATATTCCATAGAGTTCGGGTTTGACCTGCCACGATGAATCCAGTATGAAAAGGAAACTTTGGGGAAAAGGCGTAGACAGGATTTTCAAGACGAGGTATCAGCTGCCGCTTATGGTATCGCAGCTTGATCAAGAGTGGGTACGGTCCTTTTCGTGTTACGGATTGATCAAATCCGATAGACCCTAGCAATGCAGGATTCAAGCGTTTTTGAACGAATAGTAAGAATATGTTGAGTCTTTTTACCAAATCTAATGAGGAAGACGGAGGCGAATCACGTGGTTCCCATTACGGATGTCTATAGCGAAATGCTCTCTACGTTTTTTCGGAGTCGGATAACGGCTGAGTCATCCATTGTTTTCTTCCAAGGATTTTCTGCAGACTTCTATGCCACACTGTCCGCTGGACCGGTTAAACATTTCCGTGGATTGAGATTTGACTCATTAATTGATCCAGCTACCATCGATTCGGGACAACTGGTGCAGAGTTTTATCAGTTCATCAGGATGTGTGTGGGGCTTCTACGAAGAGCTGGTTGCCCTGGCCAACGAGTTGGTGAACTTCGGGATCGGCAATAAAAAAGTGTATGTTGTCAAAAACAACCTTTATGACACGTTTTTTCCGTTGCCAGTCTCTTGCGATCGTACTACTCTCTACCAGCTGTACGGAAATGACTCAGCCGATATTGAGGGGCACAATCTGACCACATTTTATTCCGACTACAAGGAGATAGATGGAGTTGATTACTTTGCCTATGTTAATAAACATTACCCAATAGATATCACCGTAAAGGCGGTAGAAATGCAATTCTTTGAACCCATAGTCAGTAACGCCCTATTCGAAAAAACAATGAGGCACATCCCAGTTACCGTCGGTGAGCTGCCAGCTCTAAAAATAGAACTATGTGAGGGTCATTTGGCCAAAGCGCATTATTTCGTAAAGACCCATAACGACGACCTACAGCCAGAGATCGAGGCGCTGAACTCTCTGGCAGTTCACTTTGGGAGTGTCTTTTCCTTGGATCAGGCGGCTCGAAGCCAAGATCAAGAGTACGCCAATGCTCACGTTGATTTATTGAAAACGTACTGGGGACATGAGGCGGAGTTCTACTCTAGGTTATTTTACAAAGAACCAGCATACCACAATGAGACTTACGAGCTCTCCCAAGGCGTTTTGGTGTCCAACGTGATCTCCCAGTGCGAAAAAGCACTAGAGTCAAGTTGCGGAGAATATTCAGATGTCATTATTACCGCCCCAACGGGTGCCGGAAAGTCTCTGTTCTTTCAGTTGCCGGGCATCTATTTACACGAACGTCATAACGCCTTGACTATAGTTGTCTGCCCGTTGCTCGCGTTGATGAAAGACCAGATCCAAGAGTTGCACGAGAGAGGAATACATTTTGCTACCTATATTAATTCGGAGATATCCTATGAACAGCGGCAAGAACGTCTGAATGGAATTGCAGACGGTCAGTATTCTATCGTTTACTTGTCCCCAGAGCTATTGTTATCTTACGACTTGAATAGTCTAATCGGCGATCGGACTATTGGGTTGTTCGTAATTGACGAGGCACACTTGGTCACATCATGGGGACGAGACTTTCGGGTCGACTATTGGTTTTTAGGTGATTACTTAGAACGCGTAAGGCGAGGAAGCTACTTTGGCCAAGGTAAAAAAGCCAGACCATTTCCCGTGCTGTGCCTTACCGCTACGGCAGTTTATGGAGGACGCGATGATGTCTTGCAGGATCTGCAGCGCAGTCTTAACCTAAACTGCTCAGCAGAGAACGTGTTTGTTGGCTATGTTAAAAGAGACAACATCGGGTTTCATATCAATGTCTTGAACAGAACGCCGCAGAAATCAGAGAAAGAAGTAAAGGTGACTCGCACTTGTCAAAGAATTGAACAATTTATTTCCAATCAAGAAAAGACGATAGTTTACTTTCCTTATGTTTCGCAAATCCAGGACGTCCGACGGGAGTTGACTGCCAACTATCCCCAGACGAACGAGTTTGTGCATCAATATAGCGGCAGCGGCATGCACAGCGCGGAAAAAAACGAGGCATATAACAATTTTAGAGAAGGGGACGCATCAGTGATGCTCGCCACCAAAGCTTTTGGCATGGGCATCAATATTCCCGATGTGGTCAATGTCTATCACTTTGCCCCAACCGGAACGCTGGCAGATTATGTACAGGAGATCGGCCGAGCTGCCCGCAAGACAGACCGAGGTAACGCAATCGTTGACTACCTGCCCAACGACATGCGCTATGCCAAGACATTATGGGGCCTTTCTGGTCTCAGGCATTACCAAATAAAGGCGATCATGAAAAAGCTTTACGATCTTTACCAGACGAAACAAAGCCGACATCTCCTATTTTCATCGGATACTTTCAGCCACTTATTTGAGCCCAAGGACCTTGATATGAAAGTCAAGAGTGGGCTGATGCTCTTGAGTGCGGATTTGTTAGAGACTTATCACTTCAGAGTCATCAATGTGCGCCCGAAAAATCTCTTCTCTTCACACTACATTGTGGTGCCGAATGATGTTGAAGCACTGTTTATGCAAGAGTATGGAGCGTATTGCACGAGAATGATTGATGATAAACCCAAGGTGACACCAGGTTACGGCTACCAGAGTACTGTTGTTACAACGAATATGGGCAATGTTTTTGAGATTGACTTGGCTCGGGTATGGGAAGAGAAGTTTGAGGAGCTGACCTTCGCGAAGTTCAAGTATCACTTTTTTAACGGCGGCTTATTCACCTTTGGCGCCGACAGGGTTGTACCACGGATCAAACTAATCATAACTTATGATCAAGGTTACGAATCCTCCGCCCACAATTTGTTAGAGGTAGCGAAGGCACTGCAAAAAGCCTTCGGTGACTTACGTCGCGCATATGGAGGTAAGCAATTTGACTTTTCAGCCTTTGCCAACGCTTTTCGGGGACACTACCCGAAGAAAATCCGTCGAGAATACTTATCTCTCCTATTGGATGTCTTCTGTTATGAAGGAACAGATATTTACGAAATTCCGACCGCCCAATGGAAGTTCATTGAGCGGCGCAAAGGAGAAAGCAACAGGAACTATGCAGAGAATGTATACTGTATGCGCACAGCGAAATTCGGTTACATTGAGCGCAATATACAACGATACATGCGTATGGCGGCACCGAATGATGCCTCCGGCAATCGCTTTATCACATACTTGTGTGTTCCCAAGCGAGGCCAAACCTATAGTGAGTATCAACTGGTGGCTTGTCTTTTGGAGTTGTTTGGATTTGCCACGTATGATCTAGTCGGTGGCCGCAATCCCCAGATTTTTGTCAGGATTAACGACCCACTGAAACTGGCGAGAATATCATCCGCTAAGAGCGAGTATCGCAACCGCTTCTTGACAGATATAGAGCAACGCCATAAGAGAGCTGCAGCGATTGTTGACAGCTTTATGACCGCCAAGCTTGACGATCAAGCAAGATGGTCTTTGATAGAGAACTACTTTTTGGGTTTTGACAATTTGGTCGACAGTCAGCTAGGAGTTATCGAGGCGGCACCCTCACGAGATGCCTAGAGAGGGTAGGAGAGAAGTTGACAGCCCAGACTAGTGTGCTGCGTGGGTTCTGCGGTCTGCTAGAACCGTGTTGGCATGAAGTTGGGCATGGAGATGGGATATCCCTTTTGGGGTCAAACCCTAGACCGATAGGCTCCATCTATCCTGCCTTATTTCTTCACATATGGTAGCATGAAACCTGTCTGGGCCACATAATCTTCCCACTCGCCCCCAAACCTTCTTGCTAGAGCCTTCTCTTCAAACTTTGCACGATACATTTCACTAGGGAGAAACAGTAGAAACACTCCAATTAATCCAGGCCAACTTCTCGAAGCAATAGGCAGCCCGGCTAAAGCGATAGTCATTCCGAGATAAACTGGATGACGAACAAACCTGTACGGTCCACTCTTGACTAATACATCTAGCCTAGGCTCAACCTCTCCAAAAAACGCCTCTTTGATATGCATAGCAGACCAGATTACAAGGGAAGTTCCCACAAGCACCACAACGATCCCGAGAGACTTGGCAACCTCGATGCGAATCGGAACCCTGATTTCCACTAAGAGACTGATCAGAAAAACCCCGATCCCTGCTAGTGCAGTAAGAGTCGACGGTAAAAATCCATTCTTGCTTTGGCTCATTTTGACCCCCCAAACAATTGCACTTCAGCTTTCTGTCGAGCGATAAGCCACTGTTTATGGTATGTGTACCCACAGCGTGACCAAAGTCCACTGTTGATGGGTTTTTCTTCCACACGAATTGCAGTTCTCCTCCAAACAAAGCCACCACCGCTTACTTCGCCTCTTCGGCAACTTATTGGCTTGGGCAGCAATCCGAGTCGTGAGATATCAAATGAGAGAACGGCAACCCAAGATGGCGCATTTGTCTTTAGCTAGGCGCTTTGCAGTAATCTTCGGGAAATCCACAAGGACAAGCGGATCTTCTCAATTTGCAGGAGGATTAGCCAAATGGTCATGGCGCGCTACAGCATTCGTTGATGCCAATAGAGCAACAGCAGCTTAAAGACGAGGCAAGTAATCCTTGCAGTCACCTTCCCAAGATTCTAATAAGAAACGAGATACCGTGAATGGTGGCGAGCACTAGCGCGCCTAGTTCCACCTGCCAGTGGATTTTGCGCCACTTCCGATCAACTTTCTTCTTGGCCCGTGAAATCGCGTAATACCCGAACAAGACTCCAGCAATGGCCACCAGTCCCACCCACCCCAAGGGTGGACGTGATTGGCCAAAATGGGTAAGATTGACCCACACAGCGTGGGCAGCAAGGGATAACGCCCCCGCGCTGCCTAGCAGAGGATGGTGGCGGCGCAGATGAATCATGTTTTTTCGTTTAGCCAAAAACATGACCACCCCTGCGGCATAGAGCAGGGCAAGTCCTAAAATCCCAAACCAAGCAAAGTTAGGCACACTGATTCCTCCCAGATTGTGATGGTACAACATATTCATGGCGAGAGAGAGCTATTCCTACCACTTCTGGTGCCAGCACTTAGCCGTACAGAAAGCGCAATAAGTAAGCTGGAATCATCGTCTTTTCATCACTGCTTGAATAAAACCCCTTGGCGAAATGGACCCAGAAAGTGAGACACGGTTTTTGACATGATCAGCTGCACCGTTTCACCAACAGTGATCAACAAAAAAAGACCTCCTCAGAGGTCTTTTCCTTCAAAAGGCCCAAGCTGGCGTTACAGTGGTGGGCCATCACGGAATCAAACTCGGGCACAGATGTTCCCAGAGACAAGCTGACTGTCAGCAATACGGAGAGAATTCCATTTGTAGCTGGGGTATTCCATCAGGTAACAACCCCACCTATTCTATAAGCGACAAACGACCGCGGTAAATGTAAATGAATGCTGGGCTTTCTTCAGTTGGGTCGCCATAAAAGAGAGAATAGGCTGCCGTCCGAGTTCTACCATCATCAAAGTTCAAAATCAGGGTAAAATCCGCAATTTCGTATCGTCCTTGACCCGGAGCAATGTCTGCTTCATCCACCTGCCATTCGTCTTCGTCATAGTGCTCAGGGAGCGGCAGATACTCGGTCTTAAACAGACCATGATCTATGAATCTGCCATCTCTGGAGAATGTGATAATGGGCTTCTCCTCGCCTGGTTCACTCCATGCATCACTGGGGTTGGAGTAGTATGTCCAAGAGCCATGAAGTCTCATCCCGTCAACACTCTGGAGTCTGCGATATGTATCACCCATCAAAAGGAGATTACCCTCGTGGTCGAGTTCTATCGCCGATGCCTCATAGGTCGCCCGTTTCCAGGTTCCGCTGTGACCGTCAATCTCATAGACGCCCCAGTATTCTGGTTCTTCGTTAATACTCTTGATCTCGTCGAAGTTGTGGAGCCCTTCCAAGGGGAGATCATGGAAGAAGGTGCCGGCAGAAAAATACACAGTCCAGCGTGGCGACGGTTCATATCGTCCCGTTACGCTCCAAGTGCTGACAAGCGCCATATAGACTTCATAGTCATTTGCCATCTCGCCTAGGGCTCCATGGATTACGCCAGGCAAGCATTGGGACAAACAGAGTATCAAAAGCAGTAGTCGGGCAGTCGTTTTCATTCGTTACCCCTCCCTGCCCTAATCCTACACTATGTGTCTTTCCAATTTTTCCAAATCACCTTGTTATTTTTGCGGAAAGCAAGCCGACCTCGTATAGCCAAGTGTTCACTACTAGCTAGCTATAGCCCTTGTCGCCAACATTGAGCAACCAAAAAAGACCTTCGAAGCGGTCTGTCCTATAGGGAGGCCTAAGCTGATGTTACAATGGAAGGCCATCGGGGATTCGAACCAGAGACGCCCTGATTTGTTGGCGCTGGCCTTGATAATCCCCTCATCCAATCAGAAGATGCTTACCGGCATTGGAACATTTCGCTCCTTTCTTGCAGGAACACACGCCCTGCTCAACACCATGGAGAGGTACGACGCACGAACCAAACTTTTCGTGGTAGTCAAGAGTGGCCGGCAAGTCCGGTGAGGGAGGTCTGCTACCCAAATAGTGGGTAGCATCCTACGCGATTCTGCCGCCTTATCAGGGAGTGCAGCCAGTCTCAAGTGTTGTGTGGGTTGATCGATCTCGGGTTTGGCTGATGAAGGCGCGAAAAGGACGTCCCACTCTCAGGGAAATAGCAGATTCTGGAAACAATTTGTGCCACAAAGCAGGAATATCTAGTTATACTATTTAAAATTGAAAAGATGAATCCCCATTTGCTCACTGTTGGACCGAGCTGCGCAGTTCGTCCCCCGGGGACTAAGAAAAGCAGGAGGTTGCTCAGAAGATGAGGAGGTTAGCGGCTGGTTTCGTTGTCTCAGTGCTTGTGTTGGCATGTTCACTCTGTTCTGCAAATACGCTTTCTGACCAGGAGATAATAGAACGGACATTTCAAACCTTTGTAGAGGGAATGCAGGAACTGGACATAGCAAAAGTACTTAGTGTTCTAGTGGATCCGGTCATATTGGATGGAGAGTCTCGGCCGAAATCCGAGCTTGCACAGCCTCTGGAACCGCCATACGATAACTCGTCGTTATGGTACGGTTACAATGATCTGTCGTTCACCATTAAGGGAGATCGGGCCGAGGGCAGTGTGAGACTGATTCAAGACATTGTATGGTGTGACGGACAATCTATAGGTCAGGATTGGGAAGAGATGTTTGTCGAGATGGTGTTTCAGAAGACCGGCAATGCGTGGCTGGTGAGCCGCATGGATGTGATTGGGATAACTAATGAGAATTACTGGAGCTCTTCGGAAGAAAAGGAGGTGAAGGAACGGGCTATTCTGCGGGTCTTAGTGTTTGGACTGTCCATGCCCGGCGATCTGACACGGCTTGTTAGCGCGGACTTTTTCCGTTTTCCCATTTCCGTGTATGAGACTGACGAAGCGGGAACTCGGGCAACCGTATTGAATAAGGACGCTTTCTACGCCTACTTGGAGGAGTTCGAATCTAGTCCGATCCGTGAGTATGGCCTCATTGACCTGGAGGTCACAGTACTCGAAGGGTTCAAGTGCTTGGTCAAGTGCGTTGAGCAATCCTTACGAGAACTTCCCGACGATGACCGTTTGCTGTCTTGTCAACGAGAACTCTGGTTCTACCTGGATGAGTTGGCGCGGATAACGGAACTGCGTTTCTTTCCCCCGATAGAGTCTGTCATGCTTCAACAGGAGGTCGAGAAAAGATGAAGAAGTTTCTGGTGGGCTTCGCCGCTGTGGCCGTGCTGTTGGTAGGGTCGTTTTGTGTTGCCAACGCTCCTTCTGACCGGGCGTTGATAGAACGAGTGTTTCAGGTCTTCGTGGAGGGATTCAGTGAAGGGGATGTGGTGAAAGTCATGAGTGCTATCACGGACCCCTTCGTGGTTGATGGCGAACCCCTCCCCAGATCCATGCTGGCAGAATCGCTGGAGCCACCCGATGACGACAGTTATCGCTCGGGCGGTTTCAGGGATCTGTTACTCACCATTGAGGGAGACAAGGCCGAGGGCAGTGTGAAAATACGCCAAGACAGTAAACGGTTTGATGACGATGGTAACTTAGAAGAGTGGGAATGGCAAGAGCTGTACTTAGAGGTCGCTTTTCAGAAGATCGGCGGGGAATGGCTGTTGAGCCGCGGGGATTTGGTTGGGCTTACTGATGAAGGACGCTGGAGTTCTTGGGAAGAAGAGCGGGTGATGTCCCGAGTGGCTGAGCGTGTAGAGACACTTGAGAACCTGATGCGGGACATGGCGGCACCTGATATTGTGGCCATGTGTAGTTATCCCATCGCTCTGTACAAGACTGACCGTTTCGGTACGACGAAGCTCACACTCGAAAGGGAGCATTTCTATCAGTACCTAAAGGAAGAGTTCGAGTACTCCTTAGAGGCATATGAACTGCTTGAACCCGAGATCAGCATGCTCGAGGGCTATAATTCCGTGGTCAAGTGCATTGAGCGATCGGCTCGAGACGTCCCGACTTCTGAGGACCACATCCTGTATTGTAAGCGAGAACTCTGGATCTATTTCGATGAACACGCGCACATAGTTGGACTGTCGTGGCCCTCTCTTCCAATGGAGTCGGTCGAGCTCTTGAAGGGTCGTTTCATAGGTTGGTAACCAAGGCCCCAAACTGGAACCGAGCAGCCCATCCAGCAGGCAGCGGGGTGGGTGTTCTTTTGCGCTACGCATGGCGCGTAACTGCGGTGGGAGTCCGCTAGGGAGGCTGGCAGTTGCCAACCGTTAGCCAAGCACAAGGGTGTCCACCGCGAGATGAAATCTGAAGGAGTGCTGTGAGAGAGTCCCGGCCTGAGGATCCCCAACCTCATTTGGCGCTCAAAGCGCGACGAGTCTGCTGGACGTGAAGTAAGGTTCATGAGATCACCTTATGCGGCTCAAGCGGGGGTGCGGACGTTCTTTTTGGACTTGGTTATGCTACTAGACCAACACTTTACCTATAGCCGAGCGGATTCTTGGCTCCCAACGACATCTTGATCTGTTGTTCGTTCCACCAGCGAATGTATGTATCGAGAGCTTGGACAAATTCTTGCAAAAAGATCCTAGCCCAAGACCTTGTATAGAACACCAGAACATCGGTCTTAACGAGTCCACAGAATCGTTCGCAAGCAGCGTTATCTGAAGAACACCCTTTTCTGGACATTTGAGCGCTTTAACCCGCTGCATCCATTCGAGAGATCCACCACCCAGAGCACGAGTAGTGACAGATGCGACCGCTGTGTATGATGGAACGATCCCCATCTCGCAGACGAGCCACTCCCTCACTTCGATTCTTACGCTGATCGGTACGCAACGAGCCTATAGGAGTAACGAGATTACCATTCCACTTGATAACTGCCCTTAAACTCCGTACCCGAGATTAGGATAAGATAGGTGCCTTCGTCCACGACCTCCTTTTTGATGCTCGCTTTCTTATTGACGTCAAACGCATGAATAACTTCACCTTGCGAACTCAAGAGTTGTATACTTAACTCTCCACTATCCAGTTGTGACCAGTAACGGAACGTCACTGTTTGACCCTTGTCAAGTTCTATTTCTTTCCTTTTCTCTCCAGTCCAGCTTGAAGCTGAGCCACTAATCTTCCCTACTGACCTACTATAACTGCCCCCTAGACTACACCCACATACACTTACACTCATACAAATCAATAGCATCGAGATGATTATCTTCATCCTATTGTTCATGTTCTCTTCCCCATTCCTTCAAGGTGGAGGTACAGTACTTTTGATGTTTGGCCTAAGTCTCCTTGAGTCTCTTAGAGGCCTAGGCCTTTTTCCTTAGTTGATGGTGTCACTCTAACCAGATTTGCACGTTCTTCGGGCAAATGACACAACTGCTCTACTTGCCATGTTCTTTCTTCTTAATAGGGCTTTCCTGCTATCTTCAGCGCTTTCTGAGCATATTAAACGTCTCCCATGCAGTGATCTGCCATATGAGCGGTTGCCACTCCATGCCCCACCTCCCTTGCACCCGCCTGGGCTACGGGGCAGGAAATTCCTCCTACATGAGCGTGAACAGACCTGGAAGCGCAGATTGCTTCTCCCGTGGTATAGCTGCCCTCACACCGCCCTTCTGCGACCACAATTGCAGGACGGATCGTTTCATCTAGTTCTTCTCCATAATGAACCAAGACCCGCTCGAAACAGGAAATGGCCCACTGCATCAGCTTTTCATGATCGTCTCGCGATAGATCTCCCCCGCGATGAACGGCGACAACAACGGGATCCCTCAAGATACTGTCCCCTTCTTTTCGTTGGACTTGCTGCGCAAGTACTGTTCGGCAATCCATTCCGTGTTATCCGAGATGGATCTGGTGCCATCCACATGTATGATGGGGCATTCCAGAGTGTTTGCCCAGCCTTCAACTCCTGCTAGAGACCGGGAGGCCACGAAATCAACAAAATTCAAGTGCTGTTCGTACATGTCTCCTCCCCCGCAGACGCGTCCCCCATGCTTTCTAACCGCTCTTTGCTTGATACGCTCAATGCGAACGCCGAGGGGTGCCGACACAAAAACAGCAAGGTCGTACATGGATGTTATCTCGTTGCCAAAGTCACCTGTGACCCCAGAAATGACAAAGGAACCGTACCTTTCGATATCGCTAAGCATCAGATTCAAGCAATCCTCGCGTGAACGTTCGTAAGCGTCAAAGTAACCACACCTACAGTCTCCTCTGCAGTGATGAGATAATGAGTCCATCATGGCAAGGGAGTGATTTTTTTGACCCAGAAAACCAAACAAGAACTGTGGACCGAGCGCATCGAGG
>DUPN01000027.1 GCA_012838305.1 Bacillota bacterium
CCGCTAGGGACGTAGTTCCTTAGATAGCGGCTTCCCAAGGAGATCTCCTCCAGGACTTTGTCCTCCGTCTTGGTAGAGCCGGGAATGTATTCCAGCACTAAGATGGTCTGGGAGGCGGGTGCTAAGTACTTGGCCCAAGGCTGTTTGCGGTAGTTCTCATGGGACCACTTCAGAGCCTTGAGGACTTCCTCCATTTTGATTTCCCCAGCGGCATTGGCCTCTTCGGTGAAGCTCCAATGGCGGCTGGCATCCCTGGTGGTTTGTTGGAGATGGATCACTTCACAGGCTGCTCCAAAACGCCGCAGCCACTCTTCGTATTCAAGATCCTTACCTTGCAGTCCATAGTGTTCTCCCGCCATATGACCTACATCAACAGTTAAGTAGACGGGGCAGCCCTGATTGTCCTTGTTTACAGCAATCAAGTACTGATCGGACTGCTCCAAGGTCCAAGGGACCTCACTGGGTATATACATTTGTTCCACATAGATTCCTTGGATGCCCTTTTCCTTTCCCACCAGGGCCAGTTCTCGGAACGTGTCATAGAGACCCTCAATAGCCATCTGCTCCTTTTCGGGATTGCCAAGAATCTCCACAGGCAGCGCGTCCCAGTGCCCTCCAATTCGCGTTGTTCCCATGGCCAAGGCGATATCCATGACCTCCACGATCCAATCGCGCATCCTGGAGCGTACCGCGGGGTGACTGTGGGCTAGCCCATGAAAACGATGGGTGGCCATACCTGTATAGATGTCTACGATCTTGACTCCATACTTCTCCGCAGCTGCCTTGGTGCGCTGGGCTGTTTCGAGTTGGTAGTCTCTGTTACCGCTGAAAAAGGGATCCAAGACATCGCTGCAAAACTCATGATAGTCGTAACCTGTCTCCTTGGTCAGACGCATCCAATTGTCCGGTTCTTCCCAGCGTCTGGTCAGGAACGCTCCGTTAATTCCCAAATCTATCTTGACTTTCCTGCTCATTCCCTCACATCCTCATCCGTTGTTGTAAGCAAGCTAGCGCATCTCCTGGCCGCCGGTGACATTGATGGCTTGGCCTGTCATATAGCTCGCTTCTGAACTGGCCAGAAACACAAGAACATTGGCAACATCCTCATAGTGACAGCCTCTCCCCAAGGGCACCTTGCCCATGTACTTTTGGCGAACTTCCTCCACAGTGATCCCTTGATTCCTAGCATATTGCTCAAAGAGCTGGTCTTGCCACAAAGGAGAATCCAGGAGATTACCAGGACAGATGGCGTTTACCCGAATGCCGTACTCGGCAAGCTCCAGGGCCAGGCTTTGAGTCAAACCGATACCCCCGAACTTGGCGGCGGCATAGGCAGAATTCCTAAAAGAGCCCAGCTTCCCCGTTTTACTGTTGATCTGAATGATCACCCCAGACTTCTGCTTGATCATCACTCGAGCGGCAGCCCGGGAACAGAGGAAATAGCCAAGCAGGTTCACATCAATCACTTTCCGCCAACTGTTATACTCGAAATCTTCAATGGGACCAGAGATGACAATTCCGGCATTGGCCACGAAGAGATCGATTCGACCATATTCTCTGAGCGCCTGGTCCACCATGGCTTCGACCATCTCTTCCTTGGTCACATCCACGTGGGCGGCAATGGCTTCAGGAAGCTTGGCGGCTACCTCCGTTGCTTTCTCCAAGTTAAGGTCAGCCACAACAAGCTTGCAGCCTTCCTGGGCTAGGCGTTCCGCCAAAGCCGCACCCAACCCCTGTGCGGCGCCAGTCACGATGGCTACTTGGCCCTCCAAACGTCTATACATTGTCTTGTCCTGCAAGATCGCACACCCCCATCTCGTCTAAACTTCGGCCAGCTGGGATGCGAGCAGCTCATCCTCGGCCTCTTTCGTCCAATAACCATCAGGGCTCAGTTTGGCAGCAACATTGGGCAGATGTTGCTCCAAATCAGGCAAGGCAATCAAAGGCAAGTCAGGAAGATGCGGCCAAACCACAATCTTCCCGGGAAAGCTTCCCTCTTGCACGGCCCGCAATCCTTCGGCCGCAGCGTTTAGCCCCGAAATGGCCGCGACCGATCGATCCGTTCGCAGCCGTTTCTGCTGGATCTGCTCCAATGTATAGCGGAGATCGGCCAAAGAAGAACCACTGCTGCCAATCCAGCGATGCCCGGATAAATAGACTTGGCTCAGATCCAAATCAGCCATGGTACCTCGCGGTACGCCAGCAAAGATATTGAGGATACCATCATCCTTCAGCCACCTGGCGCCGTCCACCACTGCCGGCGGAGAAGGCGCCATCACCACCACGTCATCAAAGAGCTCGCCGGCTAATACATCCTTCAGCCTTCTGGTCATCTCCTCGTTTCCCAGCTCGCGAGGGTTAAGACCAACGAGCCTGGCACCCCGGGCAGTGGCAGCGGGTCCAAAGCGAATCTCTAACTCCTCGAGCCGCTGCTGATTGTTTTCCGTAACCACAATCAGCTTTGGTCCCTTGGGATCCTCCGCGGCGATTTGGGTATGCATCTGCCCCATGGGTCCGCCAGCCCCTATCATCCAAACACTGCCGCCTGGAGTCAATTCCGCCGACCGCCTCTGCGCGTAAGCATGGGCAAGGGATATGGTCTGACCGCCCAGATAGACATGTCCATCATAATGAATTCGTCCAATATCGATGGCCACATCTCTGGCTATGGGAGTCTCTGCCAGAAACACCATGGCTCCCCGCTTTGCCAGCACTTTGACGGCGTCTTCCACCAGCTCCGCTTGTGGTGTACCGAAAAATACGATATCGTCAAAGCCCTGACCTTTGGTATGGGCCTGACTGAGTTTATCCATACTCAGATCAAGGTTGCCCAGAACCGCTCGCTCCCCCAGCTCTTGCTGAAGCTGCTGGAGAAACTCACCTTGGGCACCTAAGATGATCACTTGCTGAGGCAGGCCGTCCAGGGCAAAGGCCCCTTCGAGGGTGTACTTGCTGCGAGCTTGATCAGTGACGACAAACAAAGCATTCCCGCCCGGTTGCAGCGTCTCCCGTCTGGTGATTCGATAGGCCGCAACAACGCAGGCCCAAGGTTCACTTAGGGCGACCTCCGCATAACCATCCTCATCCCTGAGGGGCAAAATATAGCTGCCTTCATCGCCGCATAGAATCTCTGGACCGAGTACCGTGTACTGTTGGAGAGCACCTGGCAGAACATAGCCAAAGGCCATAGATTCACCCTGATAGAACACATCGGCTTGGATCAAGTACCTCTCACCGATCTTGTACTGATCTTGCAGATCCCTACCTACTCGGACCACGGTCATCGTGGCTTCGTGCCCTGGGACAACTGGATCGCTTGGCAGATCTCGACCGAAAATGCGGGGGTGTTGATTCCCCTGGGTAATCAGCTTGATATCGCTAAAACAAAGCCCAACAGAGTCAACCCGAACCAAAAGCTGATCATCACGGATCTGCGGAAGAGTCAGTTCAACGGGACGTCCCTTCTTCCCCAGATTCTCTAACCCTTGACCATAAAGGGGCCAGCTCATATTGACACCTGAAGGACTGTGTACTGCATTTTTGTAATCCGATAAGACCATGTTCTCACCCATTATCGCCATCTCCCTTCATGCTCTACTCCCTATCCATCGCCGAAAATTGCCTTTTCGCGTTCTTTCTCATCGAGCCGGGTACTAATGCGCCGTACATTGTCCTCAGAAAGGTAATTGGCCCCACCGAGTAAGGTGGCACCAACTAAGATGTGAGCAGTCTTATGCCACATCTGGGTGGTCGCCTGCACCTGGGCCGCTGTCTTGCCTAAGGCTACTAAGCCGTGGTTTTGCATTAGGATGCTCTTAGGGGCCACTTTCCACTTCTTCATGTATTCTTCGCAGCCCTCCATGATCTTTCGAGCCAGGATGTGACCTGGATCCTCGTAATGTATAAACACGGGCTCTGGTCCGCAACAGACGATTTCATCGGGAAAGAGTCTGCCCCGCACCAACTCCTGGGCCCGCGTGGAACAAAGGATCATATTGACCATGGTGGGATGGGTATGGGCCACAAAGTTCACCTGGGGGAGACTGAGCAAGTAGGCGTGGAACATCGTCTCCACGGAAGGCTTTCTTCCTGACGAATCAGCTACGGCATCCAGGAGGCCCGCTGCAATCTCCTCATCACTGAGGCTGTCCTGATCTAACATGGCCAGGATTTTCTTACGATCCACGGGCACAAATGATTCCTCCGTTGCGCCCAAAAGCTGTGTACCACTGACTTTGACATAGAACCGATCCGCATCCATCTTGGCCGAAGTGTTTCCCTCGCCAAGAATGGCAAATTCACCGGTTTCACCCAAGCGGTTGGACAGCTCGATCAGATCTTGCAGACTTTTTTGAGCCAATGCGCTTTGCACGTCTTTCACTCCTAACGATCAAGTACTCTATTGATCTAGCGCCAGAAATCTCCTGCGGGCTTCTTTGCCCTCGGGGGAGAGCTCCTGCGGTTGGTAACTACGAACATCAAAGGACTTCCGAACCACCTGACGCAAATGTCTTCGATCTCGAACTGCACCGAGGGCCATGGCCTGCACCAGAATATTTCCAATCGCGGTAGCTTCTACCGGACCGGCTACCACAGTCTGCCCAGTGACGTCAGCTGTGAGCTGCATCAAGAACGCGTTTTGCGTTCCGCCGCCCACAACATGGATACAGTCATAGGAAACACCCGTCAGCCCTTGAATCCCTTCCATCACCCACCAATATTTCAGGGCTAAGGATTCTAAAATACAGCGGACATAATCGCCCACGGACTCCGGAACCGGTTGCTCCGTACGCCTTGCATACTCGGCTATGGCCGTGGGCATATCATGGGGATTTAGGAAGAGTGGGTCGTCAGGGTTGAGCAATGTACGCCAGGGCTTGGCCTTGGCTCCTAGAGCTGCTAGCTCCGCATAATCATAGTCTTGCCCGTCTCGAGCCCACGATCGGCGGCACTGCTGCAGCAGCCAGAGCCCCATGACGTTTTTCAGGAAACGAATGGAATCTTCTACTCCAACCTCGTTAGAGAAATTCAGCTGCTGCGCCTCGGGTGAAAGAACGGGATGATCAAGCTCTGTCCCCACCAAGGACCAAGTACCACAACTAATATAGATGAAATCGTCTTTGTCCGTGGGTACCGCAGCCACAGCCGAAGCAGTGTCGTGACCGCCGGCGGCAATCACCTCGGCCTGAGGTAAAATCCCATCGGGGAAAGCAACAAGCTCGCCTAAGACGGTACCAGGCCGAACCAAATTCTTAAAGAGTCTGGCGGGTAAATCCAGACGATCCACGAGTTCAAACGCCCAGTTGCGGGCGTTGGGATCATACAACTGTGAGGTAGAAGCAATGGTAGCATCATTTGCTTTTACGCCACTGAGAAAATAGCTGAACAAGCCGGGCATAAACAACAAATCCTCAGCCGCTCCAAGCTTTCCTGGGTTTTCCTCCCTTTCGGCCGTTAATTGGCAGGAGGTGTTGATCGGCATGATCTGAATCCCAGTTCGGGCATAAATTTCCGCCTCATTCACCCGCTCAAAAACGATAGGCAGGATCGCATCTGTACGGTGATCACGATAACTGATTGGATTGGCCATGAGATTTCCATGGGGATCGAGAAGACCATAATCAACGCCCCAGGTGTCTACGGCCACTCCCCTCAGATCAGGCGCCCCCAAGGAGAGTTGGCGCAATCCCTGTTTGATATGGTCAAAGAGATTAAGGATATCCCAGTACAAGTAGTTGCCGAGAAAAACCGATTGGTTGCGAAAGCGATGAATCTCACGAATGGACAGGCGTTCCTGATCAAGGTATCCAGAGATAACCCGTCCGCTCTCCGCACCTAGATCCACAGCTGCTAACTTAAGCTTAGCGCACATTAGCATACCTCCCCTAGTTGATCATTTGGTCCGTGCCAAGCGAAGCTCCCGATCTGAACTCTTTAAATAGGCCTCAAGGGGATTAGGGTCAAGGCCTGCCCTTTGGCGAGCTTCAGCTAGAAGGGGGCGAACGTCAGTTTGATACGCTGCATTCAAAATCTCTTCTGCGGCGATAATATCCTGCTTGACCTGCGCTTCTTCTAAGGCCTGATAATCGACGATCAAGGCTTTTGCATAGGCGATCTGAATGTTTTGAACGGATTGGATCATGCCGTCCACTTTGGGTTTATCGAAGTGGGCCTGATCAATCATATAGATTACATCATTGCTGATTTCTGGATCACGTTCCGCCTTAACCAGCTCGCAGAAAATGAGAAACAGCTCATGGGGATTGGCCGATCCCGTCGTCAAGTCGTCGTCGGCATATTTCTTGGAGTTGAAATGGAACCCGCCGAGCATTTCTAGGTCAAGCAGCCAAGCGACGATCTGCTCAATATTCGTGCCCAAAGCGTGGTGCCCTAAATCAACTAGGGTTTGGGCACGTTCCCCGAGGGATTGGGCTAGAAGCGTTGCCATTCCCCAGTCGCCGATATCGGTGTGATAGAAGGCGGGCTCAAACATTTTGTACTCGATTAGAATCCGCTCATCAGCTCGTAGTTCTTTGTAGACGCTGCGTAAGGATTCTAACAGATTTCTCTTTCGGCGGCGAAAATCGCTCTGACCCGGGTAGTTTGTTCCGTCAGCCAGCCACAGCGAAAGAACCTTAGAGTCGGTGTCTCGCATAATCTGAACGCATTCCAGAAGATGCTCCACAGCCTGGGCCCTAACTGCAGGATCGTAGTTGGTAACCGAACCTTGCATGTATTCATTCATCTGAAAAAGGTTGGGGTTAATGGCTCCAATACGAATACCCCGGGATTGGGCATATTCTTTGAGGCCTTTCCAGTCGTCCGTTTTGTCCCAGGGAATATGTAAGGCTACCGATGGCGCCACCCCTGTATACTTGTGAACTACCGCGGCATCATCGATTTTTTCTTCCAAGGTGCGAGCGGCAGTGGGATCATCAGGGACAAAGAATCTGGTGCCGCCTGAGGCGTACCCCCAGGAAGGGGTCTCAATCTCCTGCTCCATTAACGCATTGATGATCTGCTCCTTCAAATCACTGTTATGCTTTAACACCATTATCTCTCCTTTCTACTTTTAATTATAACATTTTTACAAACTAAGGGCTAGTTTGTGAAGATTAGGTGACCTACCCGCTGACCTTAGGAACATTCTGCAAGAGCCCTGCGGTATTAAAGACGGGTTCAAGGATGACATTATCATAGACTCTGTAGTCCTTACCATGAATCTTCTTAATGATCGTGGTGGCTGCAATCTCCCCGATCTTCTCCGCAGGCTGCACCATTGACGGTATTTTGATATCAATCAGTCCTGTATGATCCACTGCGTCAAAACACACTACATAGAGATCATCAGGAACCCGAAGGCCCTTTTGCAGAGCCGCCTTGATGGCGCCATAGGCCATGAAGTTATTACTAGCCAAGAGGGCCTTAGGCCTTCTTTCCAACTCCAGCATGGAGTTCATCAAAGCATAGCCGCTTTCTAACCTAAAATCACCGATTCCTACGAAATCTTCGTTCACTGGGATTCCGTACTGTTCCATGGCCCTTTTCCAACCCGTTAAGCGCTCTACCGCGGAGGTTTCATGGAGGCTGCCGGTGAGAATCGCCACATCCTTGTAGCCCAGATCAAGGAGATGCTTGGTGAGGACGTAAGAAGATTTGCTGTTATCTATCGTCACGAAGTCGTAGTTGGCATCCACCTTGGGCAGGTTATCCACAAATACAACGGGAATGTCCATGTTAATCAGTTCTCTAAAGTAGTCAGGGTCTTTGCATACCGTAGCAAGTATCATGCCGTCCACTTGCTTTTGCATTAACAGCCGAACAAACTCCTGTTCCATTTGTTCATCGTATTCGCTGTTGCAGAGCATAACCAAGTAGTCATCTTGCTTCGCAATCATTCCCGCCCCTTTGGTCAGCAGCGTAAAGAAATTGTTGGATAAATCAGGCACCACAATACCGATGGTCATACTACTTCTACTTCGCAGACTTCTAGCGATGGCATTGGGCTGGTAGTTCAGTTCCTTAATGGCATCCAACACTCGCTGACGAGTCTTGGCGCTCACTCTGTCTTTCCCGTTGACCACGCGGGAAACCGTAGAGACAGATAGGCCCACATGTTTTGCGATGTCCACTAGCTTTACAGTCATCTTCCTTTTCCCCTTTTTGCCGTAACATTTCTATGCATTCGCCTTTTCCATCAGGGCTGGAAAATGGGCAGGCGCATCGTCAAACGCCTGCCCAGATGGGAACCATGGCAATATCAGGCGATACCTTAAAGGTAGGATGGCTCCCTTACTTGATCTTCTGTTTCAAATCCTCAACACAGAGCTCAATCATCTTCTCTCCCGTTTCCTGGGAGGAGTCCACCGCATCCTGGATGAACCACTCGTCGCTGTCGACCATGCGGCTCAAATCCACAGTCTCGGGATAGAGAGCGCTCAATATGGAACACTCCCACTTCCCTGCGTGATCGTAGCCAGTCTTCTCTTGGACCTCTTTACTCATGACAGGCAAAACAGTAATCCAATCCCAGGGATTGTCCCCTCCATCCAATTCCTCATAGAAGGAGCGGTTTTCATTCTGGCCCCACCAACCTATGCCCCTGGTTTCCTCGAGGAACTTGAAGGTCAGCTTCTTGGCTGCCTTCATGCAGCTCAGGGTCATGGGCAGTAGATTCTCCTGTTCATACTGATGGTGAATGAGCACGTAGATATTGCGCCATCCGCCATATAGGAAGGAGCGGAGGATGTGATAGATGTTTTCTTCGAAGACATCAACATCCACATGAACCGTTCCGGCCTCATCTCCCGCCACCGCATAGCTAGAAGGACCATACCAAACAGGAGGGGCCATGATCAGCTCTCTTTCTTGGCTGAGCCTCTCCAGGACTCCCATGGCTATAAAGGTGTCACAGCCAAAGGCGCAGTGAGGTCCGTGGTACTCGATGGTACCGACGGGAATCACCAAGGGAGTCCTTTCCTTTTTCGCTTTTTCAATTTCTCTTGGGAAGATATACTCTAGTCTCATTGTAAACCAGCTTTCAACTAAAACTCTAATTCATAAATCTTTCCGATAGGATTGCAGAGAGCCTCACAACCATCGTCGGTCACGACGATACCCTTCTCCCACCGGAGTCCAAAATCAGCGGTGGCCACAAAACTGTCAACTTGGAAGGTCATATTGCGCTCCAACTTGTAAGGGGAGTTCGTCTCCATCCAAGGGGCCTCCACTTCAATCATGCCGGTGCCGTGGCAAGGACCATAGACGAAATTGTCTTTGTAACCATTGGTGACAAAGAGGTCATAGTACCCCCGAGCGATATCCTTGGCCGGTACGCCCGCTTTGATCTGTTTCTCTGTCCAGTTATGGGCCTCTAGGCCGAACTCGACGAGCTCACGTTTTAGACCGGTCAGGGGCCCCATAGAAATAGGCATTCCAATACTTGGGGAGTATCCGTCGACTTTGGCCGAGAGGTTCAATTGTACCAGATCGCCCTTCTCAATCACTTTATGGGAGGAGCGAGAAATGGCATGACTCGTAGATTTCTCACTAAAGACATACATGGGTAACCCTTCATACTCAGCACCGTTCTCATAGATCACCCTTTGAGCAATTCCGACCATTTGCAGTTCGGTGGCGCCAGGGTGGATGTTCTTGATCACTTCGTCAATGGCTAGCTCGGTAATGCGGAAACCTTCACGCATGCAAGCCAACTCGTTTTCCGACTTAATGCTGCGCAGAGTGACCATAATGTCCTTCACTTCAATGATTTCTGCATTGGGATATTCGTCTCTCAGACTTTCCATCATGACTGCATTGGTGTCCAAGAAGCTGGAGATTCCGATGCGAATTCTGTCTCCCTTTACACCCAAATCGTTGAAAGCCTCTTTGTAAGAGCTTGCTTTAAACTCAGGATAAGATGGGTCTGCAGACTCGCGGTACGCCAACAAGGGGTAAATCTTGTCAATCTTGCCAACGTCGGCTGCGAACACGATGCTTTCGGGTCCAACCAAGAGCCCAGCATCACCCGCGGGTGTAATGGCCACTCCTGCCCGTTCAAATACGGGCCAGAAGCCGCTAAAGTAACGGGCATTGGCATAGTCAGCCTCACCAGAGTTGGCAAGAAATACGTCCAGCTTTCTGTCGCGAATCAGGGCAGCAGCCCTTTTTATTCTCTCCTTATACTCACTGTCTGGAATTCTGATTCTACTCATAATTTCCCTCCGTCTGATTGTTATTTATTATGAAATAGCAGGCCTGCTACCTCGATAATCCTCGAGCATTACGCCTTGATGGCCTCAATCTTCTCTCGCATAGCCAAAGCCTGTTTGGGATCGAGTATCCCTAAGCGCATATTGAACTCCACACTCTGCTTGGCCGGCAGAATTTCCACATTGGCCAACGCCTTTTCCCGGGTATAGCCTCGAGAACCAGAAGTGGCTGGCAAGACCAAACCCATGGCGTCTTCATCCTTCGTCCTGCAAATCCACCGAACTCCGTACTTCAACTGCGAAGGTTTATGTGACACATAGTCGGCATAGCCGTCGGGATGTACTTGCATGCTGTGGGCATCGCCGTGCTCATCCTCTTTGTACTTAATGAAGAACACAATTTCGGGATCGTAAGGCAGCTTCGGATCCACTTTGTGATGCAGGTCTGGTTTGGTTTTCAGCTGCTCCATGTAATCTACGAGCTCATTCATATCCGAACCGGCCTTCATATGGCTAGGTATGTTGTCATAGACCATGACGTGCTCAGGATCATAGTCCGTGGAGTAGACGAGTTCGCTGTGGTCCACAGGCTTGAAATTGATATGTGCCATGTACATGAGCTCAACATCTGTACCCTTGAGGTTTTCTATCACCATGGAAACATCAAGAATCGATGAGCTCTCATAAATCGTAATCTGTGGTCTGGCTATATAATTGCTGTTAAATGCCTCGCGGTGATGATAACGGCCTCCAAGTGCCATGAACTTGCCGTTTTTGTCCTCACCTACGGTAAGATAAGCTTCTTCGTAACGGGCATTGGGCAATTCTCCGTGCAGAGGATGATCATCCGACTCCGAGGGAACGCCCATGGCTGTGGCACCGCAATGGAGCAGAAATCCTCCGTAGTTCTCCAGGTAGTTGCTGGTCTTAACGGGTTTGTCGAACATAGAGTCCATACTGAGTTCTCTTCCCAGCAAGTTGCAGCGCCAGATTTGCTGTCCTTGGTAAGGCAAGGTCTCTATGTACCCAAGAGCGTTTTCGATCCTTAATCCATGAACCCCGGAATCATACAGATAAATGAATGCTTTAAGATGGCCAGACTCAGCGATGAGTTTCTCTTTCTCTGAGAAGAACGTCCTGTCTAGATTGATGCGAGTTAAGTACGACAATTCCTCACCTCCATATCTAGGCTTGGGACTAAGGGGTGTTTCCCCTTAGTCCTGAGCCAATGATGTCAGTATCTTTATCAGTCGTAAAGAAGCGGTGCGATGTGATCTGCATCCATATTCGATGCATCATACCAGTAGCAGCCTGTGTCAATAAAGGAGTCTACTTGTTCGCCGTTAAGGAGCTTTACTGCAGCTTCAACGGTTTTGTAGCCCATTCCTACGGGATCTTGGGTAATGGCGCCAACGATCTCACCAGTGCGGATGCCATCCTTCATGGCTGCGGAAGAGTCAAAACCAACAAGCATAATGTCGCGGATCTTGCCAACTTCTCTCAGTCCAATGTAAGCCCCAACACATGAGCCCTCATTCGAGGTGTAGATCAAGTCGATGTCAGCATGTGCCAAAGTCATGGTCTTAGCAATCTCAGCGGACCGGAGGTGGTCACCTTCGCCGTACTGAATGTCAACAATTTGAATGCCAGGAAACTCTGCGATTTTCTCTTGGAAACCTATAACTCGTTGGACTGCGTCAATGGTTGTCTGGGAGTGACCGATAATTCCTATTTTACCTTCATTGTTCAAGAGTCTAGCTGCGTTTTCAGCGGCCAGGCGTCCAGCTTCTACGCTGTCGGTAGAAACCTTCGCATCCGATTCGGCGTCGCCTACACCTGCATCAAATCCAACGACTACGATACCTTCGGCCTTAGCTTCTTGCAGAATGCCGGCGACAGATTCGGTATCGATTGCGGCCATGGCTATGGCCTGAGGTTTATTGGCTAGAGCTGTCTTCAGCATATCAACCTGTCTGTCCACCATGGTTTCATCTTCGGGACCTTCAAATGTGATTCTCACTCCAAACTCTTCTGCAGCTTGTTCGGCACCCATTCTCACAGCCTGCCAGAACTGATGACCATACCCAAGGGCAATCATGGCGATGTAAGGCTTCTCATCATTAGCCATGACCGGTACTGCAACCAACCCTGTGAGTAAAGCGACGACCAACACAAACACCAATACATTTCTCTTCATCCTTTTTCCCCCTTGATTTTTTTATCTTTAAACCAATCCCACAGCATGGGATGGGCTAAAGCCAACGTAGTTTACCGCTTCTTTCGCATCTGATCGAAGTACACCGCAAAGGCCAGTACGATTCCGACAAACGCGGACTGCAGCTCCGTGGGTACTGACATGATCCGCAGGCCATTCGTCAAGGAACTGATGATGAGGGCGCCGATGATGGTTCCAGGTATGCTCCCCTCGCCGCCGCTCAGAGAACTCCCCCCGATGACTGCTGCGGCGATAGCCTCCAGTTCATAACCCACACCGAGCTGAGGTTGGGCAGAGCCCAATCTCGACGACATGATCAGTCCGCCAACTCCGGCGAATAAACCGCCTAGAGCATAGATCCCGATTTTCCAGCGATCGACGTTAACCCCTGACAGCCGGGCTGCCTCTTCATTCGAGCCGATGGCCAAAGAATATCGCCCGATCAACGTTTTGGAGAACAAGATGTAGGCTATGATCGTGACCGCGATTAGAATAACAATGGCATTGTGGAAACCGCTGATTCCTAAGAAAGAGCCGGTAGCGATTCTCTGATAGACAGGTTCCGATGTGAAATAGATGGGCCGCATATTAGAAACCACTAGGGACAGGCCTTTTGTGATCATTTGCATGGCCATGGTGGCGATAAAGGGAGGTAAGAACATCTTGGTTACTCCTATACCGCTCACTGCACCGCAAAAGCCGCCGACTAGAATACCGAAGAGAATGGCTGCGGGAAGTGGAAATCCCCATCTCGTTAAGGCCACACCGCTCATGACGCTGGAAAAGGTCATTACCGCACCCACCGAAATGTCAATCCCCCCTGTAAAGATAACAAAGGAGACCCCTAGGGCCAACATTCCATTGACACAAGTCGCCAGCAAAATCGTCATGATGTTGCCGTAACTCAGATAGTTGGGATTCATGATGTAGAAAAAGACGACTAATAGGACTAGAACTGCAATGATAATGAGTTTGTGCGAAAACTCGGTGCCCGTCAATCTCTTACCTAAAGTCTTTGTCTGTGTCATCCTACCTGACCTCCAGCTGCGTGATTTCTTTTTACCGCAAAGTTCATAATTCTGTTTTGGTCAATCTCGTCGCCCACAAGCTCGCCAGTGATTCTTCCTTCGCACATAACTAGGACCCTATGGGAGACACGAAGTATTTCGGGCAGTTCGGAAGAAATCATAATGATGGCCTTGCCCTGTTCCGCCAGCTCATTGAGGAGCTTATAAATCTCATTTTTGGCACCGATGTCAATACCCTTGGTGGGTTCATCAAAAATAATCACATCGCAGTTCCTCGTTAGCCACTTCGCCAATACGACTTTTTGCTGATTGCCTCCGGATAAAAACTTGACTTTCTGGCGTATGGACGGTGTACGGATATCCAAGACACCTCTCTGCTTCTCCGAATTTGCAGCCGACTTGGCGAACTGAATAAAACCGAAAGACGAAAACTTGGACATAGAGGCCATGGGAATGTTCTCATCGACCGTCATCCCCAGCGCCAAACCGAGTTCTCTACGATCTTCAGGCAGGTAAGCGATCCCTGCCCTGATGGCATCCCGTGGACCCTTAATGGTCACTTTCTTACCGCCCACGTAAATGTCTCCCGAAGTGTAACCGTCGCCGGCGAAAATTGCCCGTGCAGTTTCGGTCCTTCCCGCTCCAACCAGACCGGCAAAGCCCAGGATTTCGCCCCTCCTGACATGAAAGGATACGTCCTGCACCATCCGGCCGGCATTCAGATTCTCGACCTTCAATGCTAACTCGGCGCCTGTATCCTCAAAAGGTGACTGTTTGGTCTCAAACACTTCCCGTCCTACCATCATTTGAATGATTGCATCGAGGGATGCTTCCTCCGTATTCAAAGTGGCCACAAACTGACCGTCTCGCATCACCGTGATCCTGTCACTGATCAGCTTCAGTTCTTCAAGCTTATGGGAGATATAGACGATGGCTCGGCCATCCTCTTTCAACGCGCGGACCACCCTGAACAAATCTTCAACCTCGCCACTGGTCAGGGATGCTGTTGGTTCATCCATAATCAGGATTTTCGAATCATAGGTAAGGGCCTTTACGATCTCGACCAATTGGCGCTGGGCTACAGTTAGTCGCCCCACTTTGGCACGGGGATCAACGTCCAAATTCAATCTGGCATACATCTGTACTGTTTCTTCTTCTTGCCGCTTCGAATCCAGGATGATTCTGGACTTCTTTTTTGCTTCTCGCCCGAAGAAGATGTTTTCTGCCACTGTAAGATGGTTCATAAGATTCAGTTCCTGGTGGATCATCACGATGCCCAGGGCCTGAGCATCTCTAACATTGGTGATGTTCACTTCTTCATTGTTGAGTATGATCGACCCTGAGTCTTTCGTATAGACACCGGAGAGAATCTTCATCAGAGTGGACTTCCCTGCTCCGTTCTCACCTACCAAGGCATGGACCTCCCCGGCCCTTACGCCGTAAGACACGTTGTCGACGGCCCTTACCCCAGGGAAGCTTTTGCATATGTCTTTCATCTGTATGAGTTCGTTGCCCATGGACACCATCCCTTATTTTCGTCACTCGTGCTAAGAGACATATTATCGAGCACATAACGTGCCGCTAATGATCTGGACATATCCCAAGCATACTGCCCGCTTTTACTAACATGCGTTTTGTAATAACGTTATTACACCAAGTTTGTAATAAGTATATGTGATTTCCACCCTAAAATCAACCACTTTTTCGCTTTTTTTACTGAAATAGGCGTATTTTTGTTGCAGAATGGTTAAAACCCCGACTGTAACTGTGCCTTAGGTAAAATTGAGCAGAGCAATTATGGCCAAAAAAGCAGATTTGCCGCCTGTACCTGAAATTGACGGCATGGTCATGCAGAGCATAAAATGGACAATTATGCCATGGACTGGTACTTTTAGGAGACTATTCAACAAACTTTGTCCTCAAAGCTGGCACAGGCGTCTGTTAGTAATAACGTTATTATTTTGAGTTAGGTATCTCTGTGCGTGGCACTTCAGAGCGTGAGACCAGCTGCCCTATCTGGCATACTGGCTTGAGTTTTCCCGATTTGATATCATGGTGGTGACAAGTGCTGTAAATGGGAGGTAGAAAGATGTCAACATCGGTCAAACGAGCAGGCAAGAGAACATGGTACATTCCCGACGCCTATAACCCCTCTTCGGGGCAAGGGGAAAAGTGGGAAAGCCATGATTGCGTATCTGTCTTAAATGTAGGGGATCAAGAGGCAAACATTCGGTTTTCATTCTTCTTCGAAGATGGCAAGCCTAAGGAGAATGTTCTTGTTACTGTGCCAGGACGGCAATGTAAACATGTGCAGATGAATCGACCGGAGCTCTTAGGCGGCTATGTTGTACCCCGCGACGTCCCCTACGCCATCATGGTGGAAAGTGACGTACAAATTATTGTTCAATACTCCCGTATGGATGTAACCCAGCCAAATATGACCCTGATGACTGCGATTCCCTACTGTGAGTAGTCCTGAAAATGGGAAAGGTGCCCTGGTGAGGACACCTTTCTTGTCTGGATATGGTCTAAATTTGGATGAGGCCGGCTTGTGTAAAGCTCAAAGGTTTCGGCCCGTCCTTGGTTACATGATAGCCGTCTTCCACGCGGAAACCGCCAAACGGTGTCAGGAAGCATGGTATATCCACGGACACGATCATGTCAGCTTGGATCTGCACGTCACTGGCTGCATGGAATATGGGCGGTTCAAACTCTACCAGACCGACGGTGTGAACACCCACATAGGCGAAGTACTTCTCGAGACCCTTTGTAGCCATGACTTCCCGAGCCTTCTGTTCAACTTCTCGTCCGATTGCACCCGGCTTTAACGCCTTGAGAACGGCATTTTGGGCTTCAACAGCAAGGTCCACCGCTTCTGCCAGCTCGGGACTTGGCCGGCCGACACTAATGGGTCGGCCTACCGCGCCGTGATATCCTTGATAACGAGGGATCACCGTTACACCCAAGGTATCTCCGCGCTCCACCTTGCGATGCGTTGCCCTCACTACGATGGGACGTGCATTTGGCCCTGCGCCAACAATGGTATCAATTCCTGTTCCCTCTGTTCCCATCAGGCGCATAGCATGCTCCGCTGCAGCGGCAATCTCAAATTCTGCTACGCCAACGCCTGCAGCTTCCACCGCCGCTTGAAATCCCACTTCGGCGACTTCAAATACATACTTAATTACCTCCAACTCACTGGCGCTTTTTACTGCCCGATACTTATACATGATCGGATCGACGGAACTCAGCTCATAGTGCTCAGCGAGTAAGGAATAAAGCGCTACATCCATCAGCTCCTGTCCAATAATACCCACCCTTTTTACTTTATGACCCAAGGCAGGGGTCATTTTGGAGATGATCTCCGGGAAATTGCTCATCTTGGCGAAGGGGTGATCTTGTTCTGGATGCTTGAACTCCTCGGCAATGACGATCTTGTCTATTTTCGCGGTGAGCTGGGCCAATGCTTCAGCTTCGGGACCGGTAACGAGCACAGATTCACCCTGCGCGGGTATCAAACAACAGGACGACTCGAAATGCGTGGCGAAATCTGTCACGTAACGTACATGGGCTGGACCTGCGGTGGCCCTGTCGTTCGAGAATATAACCAGTAGGTCCAGACCCGCTGCACGGGCTTCTTGCTGCAGGTTTCTCCTGCGCAGAGCGAACTCCTCAACAGGGATAACTGGAAACTTGGACATCGTATCTCCTCCTTTGTCTCTTAGAACTCTCTCACCTCTTAGGCCGTCTTACCTTGCTTACCGGACAGTCGATCCAGCAGCTGCGGCAGTAAGATGGCAATGATCAGCATCAGCCCGATAACAACCGTCATCATCTGTCCTGGGATGTTCAACAGACTCATCCCGAATCTTGATGCGCCAATCAAGAACAAGGCCAGCACCACACCGATCATGGAACCTCGGCCGCCCTTGATACTAACGCCGCCTAACACAACTGCGGTAATGATTTCAAGTTCATAGTTCAAAGCAATGTTGGGCCTAGTGCTGTAAATCCTTGACGTGAGCAGAACTGCGGCCAAACCCGCTAGTAAGCCATTTACCGTAAACAGGATCACCTTGATGCGATCCACAGGAAGTCCCGAATACCTGCAAGCGTCTTCATTATTACCTATGGCGTAGACCGAACGGCCAAACGTGGTCTTGTGGAGGATGAACCCAAAAATGACGGCCAAGGCAATGAAGATCACGAACTGGTTGGGGATATTCGTGCCCGGAAAATAACCCTGTCCGAGAGTGGCAAATTCGTAAGGATAGCCAGTAATGGCTTGATTGCCCAAGAGCACATAGGCAATGCCTCGATACAGAGAAAATGTCGCCAGGGTGGCCACCATCGCCGGAAGCTTGACTCGGGTGATAATCAGGCCGTTAAACAGACCGCCGGCCATACCCACCAGAAGGCAAAGCAAGGCCGATGGCCAGATGCCGATCCCGGACCGAAACGCAATTCCCATAACAGCTGCGGACATCGCCATATTGGAAGCCACGGAAAGATCCATGTTTCCCGAAATGATGATAAAGGCCATGCACACAGCTATAACGCCTTTTTCGGTAAAGTGGACTGTAGAATCCAGGAGGTTGCGGAGGTTGAGGAAGTATGGAGATAAGTTGGACATCAAGATGAACACGCCAACAAGCAGAATCAGTAAAATGAACTCCCAATGCCTAAGTAGCTTTCTCATAATTGCTCCTCCCGTACTACCTTTGTCCCTTGCCTCCGCCTGACGATTCCATCCATCGAAACAGCTACCAGAATGACAATACCCTGAATGGCCAGTTTCCAAAAGGGATTCGTTTGCGTCACATTTAAGGCATTTTCAATGATCGAGATTAACAGAGCCCCAAGTAAGACTCCAGTCACTTGACCCGTTCCGCCGGCTACACTGACTCCCCCTAAAACGATGGCTGTCACTGTGGAGAACTCAAAACCCGTAGCTGTATCGGGCTGGGCTGAAGCAAAGCGAGAGACCCAGAGGACACCGCAGAGACCATATAACAGGCCTGTGACCGAATAGACAATACGGTTAATCTTATCTGTGTTAATTCCCGCCACCTTAGCCGCCTCGAGATTACCGCCTACGGCGTACACTTCTCTTCCGGTTTTGGAATGGGAAAGGAAGAAATAGAAAATGAGATAGAACAGACCCGCAATAAACAGAAGATTGGGGATTCCTAAAATCGTGCCTCTAGCCAGATGGATAAAGCTGCTCGGCATCTCATGGGCGCTAACCCATTGACCGTCACTGGCCAGGAAAATCAAACCTCGGTAAATGGACATGGTGCCTAAAGTGGCGATGATCGGGGGGATCTTGCCGTTCACGACAAGCACCCCATTGATGCTGCCCAGTCCAAGTCCGATCAATCCACCCAGCAGCAGCGCCAAATATGGATTTAGAGCTATACCCGCCTTATAAATCAGCCCCACAAGCATGCCGGAGAGAGCGAGGCCTGAGCCTACTGACAGGTCAATCCCCCCGGTCATGACGACCATCATTTGACCTATGGAGGCAATGGCCACAATGGCACTGTCTAGAAAGATGGAATGAAAATTGCCCCAGGATAGGAAGCGTGGACTATGTAATGTAACACCAAGGATAACGGCCAGGGTAAAGAGGAGCAGACTGGTCTCCCGCCTTACGCTGAGGTTCGTCAGGGTGAACTTAGTCTTATCCCGCGCTGTTCGAGACATCAAAAAACCTCCTTAAACTGCATCCGCTTCTGCACCGCTTCTGCCAATGGCCGCCTGCAGAATGCCTTCTTGTGTAGCCTGATCCCGCTTGAACTCAGCCGCTATCCGCCCTTCATGCATGACTAAAATGCGATCCGAAATTCCAATCACCTCAGGTAGTTCAGAAGAAATGATAATGATACCAAGACCTTGTTCCGCCAACTCGCCGATTAGTGTGTGCACAGCCGCTTTAGCCTGAACGTCGATTCCTTTGGTGGGTTCATCCAGGATGAGGATTCTAGGTTCGGTGGCCATCCATTTTGCTAGAACCACCTTCTGTTGATTCCCCCCGGACAGATTGCGGGCGAGCTGGGTGCAGCCGGACGTGCGGATGCTTAAGAGTTCAATGTATTTCTCTGTGATTTCTGTTTCCTGGTCCTTATTCAGCAGCCGGTACTTGAAACGATCGAGAATGGAGATTGTGGTGTTTTGGGAGATATCCATGGCTAAAACCAAACCATGATCCTGACGATCCTCGGGCAAATAGGCAATCCCATGTCGCAGAGCATCCCGGGGACTCTTGATTTTCGTGCGCTCACCATTGAGCCAGATTTCACCCTGATCCAGCGGCGTAATCCCGAAAATGGCCCGGGCC
The DNA here is from genome assembly GCA_012838305.1 of Bacillota bacterium. Lineage (GTDB taxonomy): Bacteria > Bacillota > Limnochordia > Darwinibacteriales > Darwinibacteriaceae > UBA5420. The sequence goes on from DUPN01000027.1 coordinate 19,795, forward strand.
ATCTCCGTTCGGCCGGCCCCAACCAAACCTGCAATCCCCAAAATCTCTCCCTCTCTGACGGTAAAGCTGATCTCCCGAAACTCGCCGTGGCGGGCCAGGTTCTTGACCTCCAAAAGCTCTCCGCCGATGGGAACATCCTTTTTCGGGTACAGTTCATCCATGGACCGGCCAACCATCCAGCGAATGACCTCTTGGGTCGTGATTTCCTTGGTGTCCTTGGTGCCAATATACTTCCCGTCGCGTAAGACTGTGATCCGATCAGACAGTTCAAACACTTCATCTAGACGGTGCGAGATAAACACAATAGCGACCCCATCATCCCGCAAACGCCGAATGACAGCAAAGAGGCGTTCTGCTTCTTGAATGGTTAGTGAGGACGTGGGCTCATCCATCAGTAAGATCTTGGAGTCTAGAGACAACGCCTTGGCGATCTCCACCAATTGCCTCTCGGCAACATTGAGCATGTTCATCGTAGTTTTGGGATCGAGGTTGATCTCAAGTTCCTGCAGCAATTGCTTTGTCCTTTGATGCATTCCTTTCCAGTCAATTCTTTGCAGCCTATTCGATACCAGAGGATGACCCATGAAGACATTCTCACTGATACTCAGCTGAGGAAAACAGGTGTGTTCTTGGTAAATAGCTGCAATACCCGCTTTCTTGGCGTCGAGAGGATTGTTAAAGGTGACAGGCTCGCCGCCTAGAAAAATGCTGCCCTCATCGAGCTGATGCACTCCAGTGGTAATTTTGAGCAGTGTGGACTTTCCGGCTCCATTTTCGCCCACTAAGGCGTGAATTTCCCCGGCCTTGAGGTCAAATTCAACGTTATCCAAAGCCACAACGCCAGGAAAACGTTTGGATATACCACGCAATTCCAGTAATTTCCGAGACATACGTTCGACTCCTTTTACGATCTTCTTAGGACGATTTGCCTGAAGTGCGGAAGTGGCGGTCCCATCCAGCAATACCTGTTCCGGAGGTTACCGCCACTATTGCTATAGAAAATTATCCAGGGAACAAATCGATTCTAGTAGACGTCAGCCCACTCATCAATATTGTCAATGTCAAAGACAAACGGAGCTCCAAGGACTACCTCTAAGCCGCCGTCGGCAGCTTCGGTAATTGTTCTTTCGCCCATGCGGCCTACATTTACAACCTCGCCAATCTCACCCTTGAGCGTCCCGGTCAAAAGACCATGGGCCATGTATGTTGATACATAACCTAGATCAATAGGATTCCAAAGGGCAATCGCTTCACTGGTGCCATTGCGGATATACTCAGCCATTTCACTTGGTAATCCTAGTCCTGTCAGGGCAATCTTGCCAGATAAGCCTTGATCCTCCAGGGCACGGGCCGTCGCGGCCAAACCTACCGTGGTCGGGGAAATGATACCCTTGAGGTTCGGACGGGAACGGAAGAGGCCGAGCGCCTCATTGTAGCTCTTTTCTCTGAGGTCGTCACCATAGACGATGGCCACCAGATCCATTTTTGCATACTCTGGCTCTTTCAGTTCTTCCTGCATCCACTGAATCCAGGTGTTTTGATTCGCCATAGTGGAGGTAGCGCTAAGAATGGCAATTTCGCCCTCTCCATCAATCATTTCTGCGAGCATTTGCACCTGGATGCGGCCAATCAATTCCATATCTGCTTGGTTCAGGAATAGATGGCGACCTGCAGGAGCCACACCGGAGTCAAAAGCGACTACAATGATGCCCCGGTCCATGGCCCTTCGCAGCATGGGTACTAAAGCATCTGGATCATTTGCACTTACCAAAATTGCATCCACTTGTTGCGCAATCAATGCGTCGATTAGCTCGATCTGACCTTCTGAAGTCGGTGTTGCTGGAGCTTGGAAAATGAAGTTTAGACCCAGTTCGCCAGTTGCCTCTTCTCCACCCTTGCGGCATGCTTCAAAAAACGGGTTGCCAGCGCCCTTCACGACCATGGCGATGGTAAAGTCCCGGGCATATGCGGGTAATGCAAAGACGAGCGCGACCAACAAAACGCCAACAACTAATAGCCTTTTTCTACTCACTCTTGTTTGCCCTCCTCTTAGGCTAGTTTGGTTTGCCGAAACTCGCAGGTTAGTGTCTTCCTACACCTCCTTGGGAATAATCTATCTAATCATTCGACTTTCATACACATTTACCTTCATATTTTAACACATTACGTTATATTTTCCAACCAAATGTTTCATTCTTACATGGCTTTGTGTTTTTCATAACAAAGCAAGAGCAAAAAAGCGGCCCAAGCACCTTTTCCAGGATCCTGGTACCGCTTCGCTCTTCATTTGCTGTACTAAAATCAATCGTAAATGCGCACGTTAGCCTTTTTCACCCACTCCGCGATTTCCGGGGGCAAAGGTTTTTCACAAACCAGCGCATCAATATCGTTCAGGGTGGCGTAGGTAAAGGGCAGGTTTTTGTTAATTTTACTGCTATCCACAAGCACAAAAACCTCCTGGGCCTGCTCCACCACCTTCCTTTTCAGCTGGCTTTCGTAAAGATTGGCTACAGTAAATCCGCGTTCAACAGAGAAGCCCGAGGCCGCCATAAAGGCCAAGTCAATGTTGACCGCGTCCAACAGATTCATGGCACCGGGCCCCGACATGGACAAAGTGTTCCGGTTAACCAGTCCGCCTACCGCCATCACCATGGGCTGGCTTCTCTTTTGAACCTCAAGAGCAATATTAAGACCGCTGGTCACCACGGAAAACCGTTCATTGGGCAAAACCTCAGCCAGATGCATAATTGTGCTCCCGGAATCAAAATAGAGGGAGCGGCCTGGTTCCAGCAAATGGAGTACCTTCTGGGCAATCTTTTGCTTGGCCTCTTGGTTCTCCTGGGCTCTGGTTTCGTAAGGGTTTTCTTCACCCTTTCCCATCAGCTTCTTGACACTCACAGCTCCGCCATGGGTACGGATTACTTCACCCTCCTTTTCCAGGGCATCCAAATCCCGCCGCAGAGTCATGGTGGAGAGATCGGGGAAAATCTCGTGCAGATCCTTGAGACGAACCTCTCCCTTGTCCTCAACCATGGCCCGAATTCGCTCTTTCCGTTCACTTGCCATGCAGCATCCTCCTACAAACCTGATTTCTTCCTGATGATCTGTGTATTGCGGCTGACTCTCCGCTTCGGACTATGACCCTCGAGGGGCATGATTTTCGCATCCACGGCATCAATCATCCACTCAGGCTGGGGAAAGAAGAACTCTTCCAACTCGTGGGCAGGAGTGATCCAATTCCTAGCCCCTACCACAACAGGTGGAGCGTCCAAATCATCGAAGGCCAACTCGCTAACGGTCTGGGCCATCTCCTTTAAATAAGAGGCACGCTCGCAGGCATCACTGGTGAGCAGAATCCTGCCCGTCTTGGCCACAGACTCCAGCACCGGTTCATAATTGAAGGGAACCAACGACCGGGCATCGATCACTTCTGCGGAAACACCATACCTTTCTTCCAGAATATCCGCGGCTTTTAAGGCGCGGTAGAGGGTGGCACCGATGGACAGAATGGTAAGATCTGTCCCTTCCCGCTTCACATCCGGCTCACCAATTGGTACTTCGTAATACCCTTCCGGCACCTCTGGCCTGAACATTTCACCCACATCGTAAATCCTCTGGCTCTCAAAGAAGATGACGGGATCGGTTCCCATCAAAGCGCTGTTCATCAGGCCTTTTGCATCATAGGGCGTTGCCGGGAAAACGACCTTCAGACCAGGAATATGGGCGGGCAGCGCTGTCCAGTCTTGGGAATGCTGCGCCCCGTACTTCGAGCCCACAGACACCCTCAATACGAGGGGCATCTGGAGTTCACCAGCACTCATGGCCTGCCACTTCGCCATCTGGTTAAACACTTCGTCGCCGGCCCGACCCAGAAAGTCGCAATACATCAACTCAATGATGGCCCGGCCGCCACTCAGAACATAGCCAACCCCTGAGCTGACAATAGCCGCTTCGGAAATGGGAGCATTAAAGAAACGGTGATAGGGCAAAGCCTCTGTTAAACCTCGATACACAGCGAAGGCACCGCCCCAGTCCCTAACGTCTTCGCCATAGGCCACCAATGTTGGGTCAACGTAGAACTTATCGAGGATGGCTTCAAAAATCGCATCCCTTAACTGAAAGGTGCGCAGTCCTGACTGTCCTGCTTCCACTTTCGTCCGCAGCTTGCGCTGAATCTGCTGGACACGGGGATTCTCCTCCCTCGAGATCAGCACTTCGCAAGGGCGATCGTCCATCTTTTCCACCCGCTGCTCCGAAAACATAAAGCGTTCAATCAGATCCGGGTCACCAGGTAAATCCATGCGGGGCGAAATGTCCTCATCCACAGCCAGCTTCACGACGCTCTGAACTAATTCGACGATCGCTTCCCGAATTCCTTGGAGGTCTTCTTCCGTGGCCAGACCAAAGCGGACTAGTTCCAGCCCATAGGTGACCAAGGAGTCATGCTGCTGCCAGGCCTCAATCTCCTCTTTTGTGCGATAGCTGGAGGAATCCGAAGGCGAATGACCGGCAAAGCGGTAGGTTACGGTATCCAGTAACACGGGTCCTCGCTTCTCTTCCAGTAGCTGACGTTTATTGCGCATAGCGTCAATGACAGCTAAAGGATTATATCCATCGATCCTTTCTGCATGCATCTGCTCGGGATTAATGCCGGCCCCGATCCGAGCCAGGAAATCAAAGCCCATGGTCTCGCCTGCGGTCTGACCCCCCATGCCGTATTGATTGTTGAAGAAGTTGAAGATGATGGGCAGTCCGCCTTGATACTCACCGTCCCACAGTTCTCTAAACTGACCCATGCTGGCCATATTCAGGGCTTCCCAGACCACACCGCATCCTAGGGAACCATCGCCCACATTGGAGATGACTATGCCCTTCTTCTGATTGATCTTTTTGAACAGGGCGGAGCCCAGAGCGATGGCGGCCGACCCACCCACAATGGCATTGTTTGGATACACCCCAAAAGGAGTAAAGAAGGCGTGCATGGAACCTCCGAGTCCCATTTGGAAACCGGTCTGGCGGCCAAAGATCTCGGCCAGAGTTCCATACAGCAAGAAAGTGATGGCCAGGTCTTTGACAGCGGTGGTTCCATCTTTAATCCGTCGAACCGCGGCCAGTATGGTCCCATCCAGATAGTCCTCCATGATCTGGGTGAGCTCCTGGGCCGTCATTTTCTCAATGGCCGACAGGCCCTTGGCCAAGATCTCCCCATGACTGCGATGGGAACCAAAGATAAGATCATCCTTATCCAGAAGGAACGCCTGTCCCACCACGGATGCCTCCTGACCGACTGAAAGATGGGCAGGGCCCGGGTAATCATAGGGCGTGTGGCGGTATTCCCCCGTGGTTTTGATGGCATAGAGCATCTCTTCGAATTCCCGAATGATGGCCATATCTCGATAAATGCGCACTAAGTCTTCTTTAGAAAGATTCTCAAGTTCATCTTGAACCGTCTTATTATACTGGTTTACTGGTATGCTGGAAAAGTCAATCTGGCCGCTTTTCCGCATCTCACCGGGGTCGATAAATAGTTTTTTTGCCATGTCATCTCGCTCCTTTTCTTCGATCTATACACATAACAACAGGGAGAACGTCTCTAACCTTCCGGTGAGTTCCTTGAGGAACCTTGCACCCTGCGCACCATCTACAGCTCGATGGTCAAAGGTCAAAGAAAGGCCCATGGCAGGATAGGGAATGTATTCACCGTCTTGTTCCTTCAGTTTCCACGCAATGGAGTTGACGCCCAAAATGCCCGTCTGTGGCAAGTTGATGATGGGGCTGAAGGACTCAATTCCCAACGGACCCAGATTGGTTACAGTGAACGTGGCCCCTTGCAGATAGTCGGGGTTGATGTTGCCATCATGACATTGCTGAATCATGGACTTGATCTCGACCGAGGTATCTCGCAGACTCTTGCGATTGGCGTCAAAGAAGGTGGGCACCATCAGACCGCGCTCCGTATCCACGGCAATTCCCAAATGAACATCTCTAAACAGGCGGGTTTTCTCTCCGAGCAGATGAGCGTTTAGCTCTGGATGATTTAGAATCGTTCTGGATACGGCATAGATGACCATATCATTCAGGGTAACACCAGATAAACCCTGCTCTGACCGATCCGCCTTAAGTTTCTTGCGCAAATCGAGCAGCTCCGACGCGTCAAAGGATGTGTTCAGAGTAACCCGGGGAACCTCGGAGAAGGAGGCCCGCATTCTGTCTCCAATCAACTTCCTGGCTCTGCTCAGTTCCATCTCTTCGTAGTGGAGTTCGTCTTGTTCTTCGACTATTTCCGGGGCCACTTGGGGTTTGAGGGCCAAAACGTCTTGGGATACAACTCGACCTTCTGCACCTGAAGGGGAAGCTTGGCGATAGTCTACACCTATCTCCGCTGCCAAACGGCGGGCCCGGGGGGAAGCCTTGACCCTATCTCCATCCCTGAGCACGGGCTCTACAGGATCTGCTATAGGTTTTGGGACAGCATCCTTTTCGGAAGGATGAGTATCCTCTGCTTGATCCGCCTCGTGGAAAGCCTGGGCATCAGCCTCTGGGGGCTGCTCGCCTTCTTCGCCAATTAAGCCGATCGTGGTTAATACCGGTACCTCGTCACCCTCTTCAAAGAGGATCTCAAGGAGAACTCCCTCAGCCGTAGACTCCTCATCAAATACGGCCTTGTCCGTTTCATAGGAAAACAACAGATCTCCCTCAAAAACCTGCTCTCCCACCTGCTTGTGCCAAACAGTCAGGATACAGCTTTCCACAGTCTGTCCTTGTTTGGGCATGATAATAGGGGTTGCCATCTCTTCCTCCACCTTTCTCTTGCTAATCCCCTTCAGGGCGACCGCAATTGTTCATTTGGTACATTGGTATGCAACTATCTAACATTCTACATTTCCATCGTAACAAAACCGCCTAGCCTTGTCAATCAATTCTAGCGTCCTGCGCATAAAAAATGCCCGGCACAGAAGGGGATCTGGCCAGGCTTTAGACTTGGGTTAGCAGAGTATCCTACACAACTACTTGTATAGAGGGCCAAAGTTGGTGCACGCCGCGTAGTCTGCCGATTCTAGCTCGCTAGTCCCGAAAAGATTCCAGGCATCCGGACGGAAAATACGCTCCCGCTCCACATTATGCATATTCACCGGGATACGAACAATAGATGCCAGGGTCAGCAGAAGATCTCCAATGTGGCCATAGCAAAGAACACCGTGATTGGCGCCCCAGTCGTTCATGACCGAATAGACATCACGGAAAGAGCCTTTCCCGGTCAGTTTGGGAACGAACCAAGTAGTCGGCCACGTGGGATCCGTGCGATCATTGATGACGGCATGGACATCATTTGGGAGATCCACCGTGTACCCCTCGGCTAGCTGCAATACGGGGCCTAGGCCCTTGACGATGTTCATTCGACTCAAGGTCACCGGCATTCCACCCTTGGTTTTGAAATTCGATGAGTAACCGCCGCCGCGGAAATAGCCTAGGTTGGCAGGTCTCCAGCTGGTGGCCTGGAGGCACTTGTCAACTTCCTCTTGGCTTATCTCCCAAAATGGCTTCATAATCGGCTTTCCATCCCTGGTCTGCTCACCTGTTCCGTCCAGCGTTGCTGCTCCCGAGTTAAGTAAGTGGATAATACCCTCACTGGCCAGGCCATCCAACTTGTGACCCGTAACCCGCTCCACCGACTCGGGACTCCAATAGGTTCTGACATCAGCAAAAATCTGAGCCGTATTCGTCAGTAGATGGCCGAACAACATACAGACCCCATTGAGGCTGTCGTTTTCCGTGGCTAGACAGAAGGGCTGGCGAATGCCATTCCAATCAAAGGACGAGTTAAGTATGGCCTCCATGAAATCGCCATTGGGAAAATGATCCGTCCATTGGCGCTGCCCCTGAAAGCCCGCGGCGATGGCATTATGACCCCTAGCTTCTTCGGGGAAACCCATTTCCTTTAGTTTTGGATTTCCAATCATCAAGTCGCGAGCGATCAGAGCCATTTTTACCACGAACTCCCAGTCCTGATCCTTTTCTTCTCGGCTTTTCTGTAAATCGGGCGAGTTGAGATCGGAGCCTTCCTGGCAGTTCTCTTTGACCCAGTGCAGTGCGTGTTCAAATTCTTTGCGATCAAAAATCCCCTCGTTGATGCGTCGGATAAATTCACTCATATCGATGTATTCGTTGCGCATGCCCAAATAGTTCTGGAACAACTCCTCGTTCACCACAGAGCCGCCGATCCCCATGGAAACCCCGCCCATGGCTAAATACGACTTCCCCCGCATGGTGGCAGCAGCTAGAGCAGCTTTGGCAAATTTGAGCAGCTTTCCTTGGACATCCCAAGGTATGGTGGTATCATCGGCATCTTGGATCTCTCTCCCATAAATGCCAAAGGCGGGGAGCCCTTTCTGATTATAGGCTGCTAAGGCTGCCGCCAAATAAACGGCACCTGGTCGTTCCGTACCATTAAAGCCCCAAATGGCTTTAGGGCGCAGGGGATCCATATCGATGGTCTCCGTTCCGTAACACCAGCAGGGGGTGACAGTGAGCGAGACACCGACACCTTCCCGTTGGAACATCTCTTCGGCCCTGGCCGCATCGGCCACACCACCAATAGTATCGGCAATCACGCACTCCACAGGCAAACCATTGGCATGGCGCAAGTTTTCGCTCAAAAATCTAGCTGCGCTTTTGGCCATGTTCATTGTTTGGAGCTCCAGGGATTCCCGAACTCCCCGTTCCCGACCGTCAATCGTGGGTCGAATTCCGATTTTAGGCATCAATCCAATCAATCTGTTCTTACCTTGAACCACAACACATTCTCCTTTCTGGGGTCAGACCCCCACTTTCTTTCGGGGTCAGGCCCCGACAACCATCGCATCCCTTTGGGCGATAAGGCAAAGCTCCGCGGCTTTAAAGGCATGTTCTTGGGTCATGGCCTTTTCTGTCCGATTGAGGCAGTCCAAAATCAGTTGACCGAAGTAGGGATAGCCCACCTTGCCCGCGCAATGAATGTACTCTTCGACCTCTTGGTTGGCAAGGAAGAGATGATCGCCGCCATTTCCTCGGGCCAGGTCCGTGTACTTACGCAGTTCGATAAATCCTTCCGTACCCAGAATGAAGAGGCGCCCATCACCCCACACACTCAGGCCATCGGGGGTAAGCCAATCTACGCGAAAGTAATTGGTAGCCCCATTATCTGCAACTAAGGTCGCATCGCCGAAATCTTCAAAGCCAGGATATTGCTTAAACTTGTAATTGCCCACTTTACTGTGGACCACTTTTGCATCCTTTGCCCCTGCAAAGAAGAGAAACTGTTCGATCTGATGACTGCCAATATCACAAAGAATTCCACCGGAGGACGCCTTGTCAAAGAACCATTTAGGACGCAAGTTGAGGCGAATCCGATGCGGTCCTAAGCCGAGAACTTGGATTACCCGTCCAATGGCTCCTTCTGCAATCAACTGACCGGCAAAGACGGCACTTTCTACATGGAGGCGTTCACTGTAATAGACAGCATACTTCTGGCCCGTCGCCTGCACTTTGTCCTTGGCCTGCTGCAATTGCTCCAAGGTGGTAAAAGGAGGCTTATCGGTAAAGTAGTCTTTTCCGTAGTCCATCACCTTGAGGCCAAGGGGGCCCCGATGGGAAGGAATGGCTGCTGCCGCCACCAATTGAACCTGGGAATCCTCTAGAATTTGTTCCTCCGACTCTGCCACCTTAACCTCGGGATATCTTTGCACAAACTCCTTAACCTTGGCAGGGTCTGGGTCATACACCCACTTTAGATTAGCTCCCGCTTCTTTGAGGCCATTACACATCCCATTGATATGTCCATGGTCCAGCCCCATGGCGGCAAAGACAAATTCTCCTTCTTTGACTACCGGGCGCGGTTTTCCCTGGGGCGCATAGTTCATTCCATCTTGCTTTGACATGGTACTCATCCTTTCCATGTGGGTTAGAAAAAGCGATACTGCTCGAAAGGCTGGAAGTGCTGTCCTGCCAAGAACGATTCCTCTGCTTGTCTCTGCTTATTTCTGCTTATCTCTGATTATTTCACATGCTTAACAAAATGACAATGGCCCAAAGAGCATCTGAAGCTTGTAAGGCCGGCGGGACACAATAGGCAAGTAAAAGTGGAAACTACGAGGCAGGACTTCGACTCTGGAAAGAGAAGCACAGGCTGATCAGACTCAAAGGCAAAAAGGAGAATCAGGTATGAAAAAGCTCAAGGTCGCCATCATTGGCTGTGGAAATGTATCCAAAGTGCACTTCGCCGCAACCACCACCAATCCATCAGCGCAGCTGATTGCTGTGTGTGACATCAAGGAGGACCGTGCCCAGAGCGCTTCGGCCAAGTATGGCGTACCCTATTACACGGATTACGAAGAGGCTTTAGCGTTGGGGCCTGATATAATCCATGTATGTACCCCCCACCATAATCACGCCGAAATTGCGATTGCCGCGGCCAAGCGTGGCATTCACATTCTAACCGAGAAGCCCATGGCGGTAACTCTCCATGACGCCGATCGCATGATCCGAGCGGCCGAGGACAATAAGGTAACCCTAGGCGTTATCTTCCAAAACCGTTATAATCCCTCCTCACTGGCGATCAAGGAAGCTGTAACATCCGGGGCCTTGGGTAAGGTCTTAGGAGGACGACTCTTTGTAACATGGCTTCGGGACGACGAGTACTATTCAAAAAGTGATTGGAAAGGTACCTGGGACATGGAAGGCGGCGGAGTCTTGATCGATCAAGCCATTCACACCATGGATCTGATGCAGTGGATCATGGGGCCCATCGATTCTCTAGAGGGTTCCATCCATAATCGTACCCACGACATTATCCATGTGGAAGATGTGGCGGAAGCAACGATCGTGTTCCAGAACGGTGCGATTGGAAGTCTTTATGCCTGCAACTTTTATACCTATGACGCAGATGTATTTTTAGAGGTCCATGGCGAAAACGGTGTAGCGCGCCTAGAAAAAGATCGGGCCATCATTCGTCTCCAGGGACAGCCCGACAAGGTCATCTTCCCTGAAGGAGATGGAGAAGTGATCGGCAAGTCCTACTGGGGTGTCAGCCACAAGACCCAAATCGACGAATTCTATGACGATGTCTTAGCCGGACGTCCCGTAAAAATCGATGGTGTAGCCGGGAGGAAAGCACTCGAGTTTGTGCGGGCGATTTATTACAGTGGCACCCACAACGGCGAACGGGTCACGTTCCCCTTTGCAGAGCCTCGGGGTTTTACACCTCCATCCCTGACCCGAAAATGACTCCCATAACAAGAAGACCACCAAGATGCGGTGGTCTTTTTCATAGGCTGATCTAGGACAAGACCCTAAAGCTCAATCGCCCTCTCCGATCGCGGCCAGGGATATCCACAACGGAGTCTGTGCCGTTATAATCCACGTTCAGTTCATGATGGGAGACGGTTAGGTTTACAAATGTAAGTCTGCAGCTGCTAGATGTGTCGAGTTGGACTTCGATCGTGTGATCCAGCTTGATCACACGAATCCTAAGCCTCTCCTCAGCGGTGCGGCCATAGACAAGACGTGAACACTCTTGGCCTTCCATCAGGCTGTAAATCTGTAGGTTGACCTGCTCGTCAAAATCGTACTCGAAGGCGTCGTCCCTGGCCCCAATAGGCAGGATGGTATTTTCCCTGACCAAAAGGGGAAGGGAGAAATAGTCATGCTCTTCTTGATACCACTGGTTGCCGCGGTATGTCTCTTGGGTAAAAAACTGTGTCCAAGTCCCTTCCGGCAGGTAGAACTGTGCTGTGCCCTGCTCGTTAAAAATAGGGGCCACCAGAAGTGCATCTCCCAACATGTACTGGCGATCCAGGTAATATGTGTTCGGATCCTCGGAAAACTCAAGCACCATGCTGCGCATCGTGGGGATACCTTTCTCACTGGCTGTCTTGGAGATGGAGTAGATGTAAGGCATCAGTGCCGCCTTCAGCTTGGTAAACTTGCGCAACACATCCACAGCTTCGTCATCGTACAGCCAGGGCACACGATAGGACGTGCTTCCATGCAGCCTGGAATGGGATGACAGCAAACCAAAGGCACACCACCTTTTGTAGACATCCGCCGATGATGTGCTCTCAAAACCACCAATATCATGGCTCCAATAGCCAAAGCCGGACATGAGAAGTGATAAGCCTCCCCGCAGGCTTTCGGCCATGGACTCATAATTGCTCCAACAGTCCCCTCCCCAATGAACCGGGAACTTCTGGCCTCCCGCAGTGGCGGAGCGGGCAAAC
>DUPN01000028.1 GCA_012838305.1 Bacillota bacterium
GCCGGTGCAAAAAAGCCCGTGGCTCCTTGGGATGGATCCCAACCGGCCAAAGCATCCCAAACGGCGTCCTTAGCACTCTGGGCGGCGGGAAGATTAATCGATCCGTCATCGATCGGCGAATACTGGGCATAACCGCGGGTATCTCTTTGCATGATTACCCCGTAGAGCGAATTGGGATAATTGCGGTGCAGCACTCTGTTGAGAACGCTCGCGGCCACAGCCACCTGCCCCTCATAGGACTCTCCCCGGGACTCAGCGTGCGCCAAGCGGGCCAAAAGGTCCAGATGGGCCGCGCTGTAGACGGGCCGCATCTTCACTTCCACCATGCTGGCTTGACCGCTGATCGTAACTTGGACTGTCTGATCCTGATAATGGGCTTTGGAAACGAGTAAGGTATGGGTTCCCACTGGGATGCCTGTTATTTCGAACTTCCCTTCCTGAATCTGTACTGTCTTGCCGGCTAGCGTAGCTTGTCCATTCCAAAGAGAGAGACCGCTGGCGGCATCCACCACATTGCCCATGATCGTCCCCGTTTTTGTACCCGGTGCGGTGCCGGGGGCAGTGCCCCCTGGAGAACTGCCAGTCTGTAGACAGCCCGTCAACATCAATAGAGTCAAAATGGAAAATGAAAAGAGTATGTAGCGCTGTTTCATTCATGCACGTCCTTTCCCTAGGCGCAGAGCCTAGATTATGGTCAGACCAGCACCGCAGCTATGGAGTGCCGGCCTCTGTCCGATAGTCTTCGCAGGGCAGGAGGACTTGACGAAGGTTTCCAGAATAGCAAGTTCTGGGAATAGCAGCCAAAATTTGGCATACAAAAAGAGAGCTCCTGGAGCTCCCCTCTTGTCAAGATGGACCATGTTTATTGTTAGAAGGACTGTTCTGTCCTCTGGATGATTTCATCCTGCAAAGCCTTTTCCAGATTGTTGAAGTGATCCGAATAGCCGGCGACCCGAACAATTAAGTCTTTGTATTCCTCCGGCTTTTTCTGGGCCTCGAGCAGTACAGCCCGATCAATTACATTGAACTGAATGTGATGACCCATCATCCTAAAGTAGGAGCGAATCAGTGAGGTCACATTGGTCAGACCTTCTTCACCGGCAATGGAAGCCGGCGTAAATTTCTGGTTTAAAAGCGTGCCCCCTGTGGATGTATGATCCATTTTGGCTGCAGAGCGAATCACCGCGGTGGGTCCCTTGGTGTCTGCACCCTTTTCCGGAGAAATCCCATCCGTTAAGGGCATACCGGCCAAGCGACCATTGGCCGAGGCCCCCATCACGGAGCCGAAGTAGACATGGCAGGTTGTGGGCAGCATATCGATCTGATAGGTGGCACCGTAAACAGCTTTCCTGCCTCGAATTTTGTCCCTGACATTCTCAAAGATACGGACCATGATCCCATCGGCATAATCATCATCATTGCCGTACTTGGGAGTGTGATTACGGACGAAATTACGGATCATGTCATACCCTGCGAAGTTAGCTTCAATGGCATCGACAAGTTCCTTCATCGTCACCCGTTTCTGATCAAAGACATTGTACTTGATGGCTGCTATGGTGTCTGTGATGGTGCCAATCCCTACGATCTGGATATAGCGGGTGTTATACTTGGCTCCACCTGCATTGTAATCTCGGCCGCTCTGCCTGCACCCGTCCACCACGACGGACATCAAAGGTGAGGGCAGATACTGGGCAAAGATCTTCTCGATGGCGTGGTTCCCGGCAATCTTGATATCGATAAAGTAGTCAAGCTGCTGCATAAAGGCATCCCACAGCTGCTCAAAGGACTTGAAGTCCACGGGATCGCCTGTCCTCGGGCCAATTTGCTTGTTTGTATACTTGTCAAACCCGTTATTCATGGTAATTTCGAAAATCTTAGGCACGTTCAGATACCCCGTCAGGCAATAGGCTTCTCGGCCGTGGGCACCTGTCTCCACACATCCGCTGGCCCCTCCGAAACGAGCGTCTTCTAAGGTTTTACCCGCATGCAAAAGTTCCTGGATCAGCTCTTCGGTGTTGTAGAAAGCAGGCTGGCCCCAACCCTTGCGGGAAATCTCCACCGCTCGCTTCACAAAATCATCGGGGTTTTCGCAGCTCACCTGGACATTGGAGCTCGGCTGCAGGAGTTTGAGTTCATCCATGGTATCTAAGATCATGTAGGAGACCGCATTGACTCCATCTTCCCCTGTGTAAGGATCAATACCTCCGGTATTGATATTGGCAAAGTCGGTGTAGGTTGCGCTTTCTTTGAGCGTGATCCCCACCTTGGGCGGTGCAGGCTGGTTGTTAAACTTGATCCACAGGCATTCCAAGAGCTCCCGAGCCTGATCATAATCCAAGGTGCCCGCTGCTTGCTCCTTTTGATAGAAAGGATACAAGTATTGGTCCAGCTTTCCGGGTGAGTAAGCGTCCCAGAGATTTAGTTCTGTCGTAACACCCGTATGCACAAACCAGTACATTTGGATGGCCTGGGCAAATGTTTGGGGCCGATGGGCGGGCACAACATCACAATTGGCGGCAATCCAGAGCAGCTCCTCTTTCCTTCTGGGATCGGCTTCTTGCGCAGCCAACTCCCTGGCATAGGCAGCATAGCGCTGACCATAGAGCACCATGGCATCACAGGCAATCCTCATCGCCTCTAGCTGTACCTTTTTGTCATACGCTTCCAGATCGTGGACAAAATCCAATGCAGCCAAGGATTCCTCGATCTCTGCCTTCAAGTCCAAAAAACCCTTTTTATAGAACTTGTCATCGGCCACGGTATGTCCGGGAGCCCTCTGTTCCATAAACTCTGTAAACATACCAGCGGCAAAGGCATCCTTCCACTCAGGTGACATGGCTTCCATCATCGTATCCCGAGTGGACTTCCCCTTCCAATAAGGAAGGATCTTCTCCGCCTGCAGGGCATAGTCGCCTTCTTTGACCTGAAAACCAATCAACTCCCTGGCATTCATGACCTCCATATCCTGGACACTATGGGCGCAAATCTCAGGGAACGTCGGGGCCACCTGCGGTCCTTCGCTCTTTTCCCCCACAATCAACTCATCGTCTCCAATGTAGAGTTTGCGCTTCGCTATATAGTTCTTCAAGCTCAGGGCCCGTAAAATGGGCATTTCCAGGGATCCGAGATGCTCTTGGTAGAATTCTGTCAAAAGCAGCGCCCGCTCGAGGCTGATTGATGGCTGTGTTGTCACGCTAAGCTCGCGCAGTCGTTTGGTTCGTTCCGTATAACCCCTCACGATAACCCTCCTTTTTCACCTTGATCCCTTGTGCCAACAACATGGCTTGAATCCCATTGATCGTCTCCAGGGACGGAACCTGCATTTTGGTCTCCTGGTATTCCCGGCCCAGTTTACTATACTTATGTTTGGCAATGGAATGATAGGGCAATAAGTGTACTTCCTGAAGGTCGAGGTTCCCAATGAAGGAAATGGCCTGTGCTATCTCCTTGGTCTCCGTGTTGACCCCCTCGATGATGGGCATTCTGAGGATCACATGGGGATGGATCCTGGTCAGTCTCTCTAAATTGCTCAAGATCGCTTGATTCGAAACGCCGATCCATTCCCGATGTTTTCGATCATCCATCAACTTGAGATCATAGAGAAACAGATCAGTGTGCTTGGCCGCTCGTTCAAGGTCGCCAAAGGGGACGAAGCCGCAGGTATCCACAGCGGTGTGAATACCTTCCTCTTGCAGGCAGCGCAAGAGTTCCTCCACAAAATCAATCTGCATCAGGGGTTCTCCCCCGGAGAGGGTCAGACCCCCATTTGACTCTTGATAGAAGACTCTGTCCTTGATCGCTTCCGCGACAACCTCTTCCACCGTATACTCTCTCCCCGCGATCTGCCTGGAAGCGGGAATACAGTGGATGACACATTCCCCGCAGAAATTGCACGTCTCCAAATCTGTGACCATGAGATCGCCCGCCCGCATCACGGCGTTTTGGGGACATACCTCTTGGCAGACCCCGCAGAGCACACACGTTTCTCTGTCATACAGCATTTCCTGCCGGCGGTTCTGGCTTTCGGGATTATGGCACCAGAGACAGTGTAAAGGACATCCTTTGAAAAAGAGGGTGGTCCTGATCCCCGGTCCGTCATGTAAAGAGAATCTTTGTATGTTAAAGAGCATGGCTTTGGGCATGATTCCTTCTCCATCATCCAGACATTTCCGTGCCTCAACGGATCCTAAACGTACGCAGACAACCTTAGAACTTACAGTCTAGGCAAAAGTCCAACGAATATATCGTTTTACTATTCGGGATCCCTGGCTCCTTCTCCTTTTGCTAAAGAAAAGCCTGATCGCCTCATAACAAGGGGACCAGGTTTGCGTAAAATGGGCCTCGTTCTGGGCAGAAGAGAAGGAGAGGGTCAGAACTTACCGCTATGCCCTGTTGCTTTTCTCCCAGATGAAGTGGTAAAGGACTTTCCTCCCTTGGACTTTGGCTCCCGCCTGGTTCTGGTCGTGTGGCGGTACAAGAAGATATCCCTCTTGTTTTGCAGCACCATACTGCCTTCCCTGATGTAACTATGGGCATATTCCTCTTCGCGGACGGACTTCAGCTTGGCCTTGTGATACTGGGCCGTAATCAAAGCAGCCAAAAGGGCGGCCACAAGGCTGATGCCGAGAGCTTTGATCTGGTAGCTCCTCCGCTCCGAAGGGAGGAGGGGTATGCTGCCAGAATCATAGGGAGTTCCAGCTTTGGCCATGGTCAAGAAATCGTCGACTCCATGGGCAAAGGCCAGGAACGCTTGGTAATAGCGGTCGGCTTTCAAATCCGGCAGAAACAGTTTATCTAGATACTGCTGACCCGCGGGGGTAAATGCGGTCAACCCAGAGCCGAGCGCGGCAAAACCAAAATCCCGGTCTCCCATGGCCAAGAGCAAGATGGCTCCATCCCTCCCTGGGCCGTAGCCGAAACCACGTTCTTCAAAGAGATCGGCTGCATAGAGATGGGCCTCCCGCCAGTCCAGATCCTGTACAACGGCTACCACCACGTCAAACTGGTGGGCTTCGCTCACTTGATCGAGCCGCGCCCGCAGCTCCTGCCCTTCAGCAGCGCTTAAGAGTCCTACCTCATCAATGTAGCGGGATGCTGCCGTAACGCTGCCTGTTATTCCCCCTAAGCAAAGCAGAACGGTCAGATAGAGTAACCAGGTCTTGAACCAGTACTTCTCTTTATTTTCCACAGCTATCCCCCCCTACATCAAGCCTATGATCGTGAGCAAGACTGCGGACAGCAAAACGAAGGCGGCGCCGAACACCTTGCCGAAAAGGCTCCAGTACGCTGCTGGATCCACCGGCAGATCGCCGACAAATTTGCCCGTTTGGCCATTCATGGCAAAGGTAAAACTCTGGTCCTGCCATTTCGTACTGAGCAGCCAGACAGGAAGGAGTGCGTAAGCAAGTTTCCCTCGCTTGAGTTGAATATGGGTTTTTAGTGGTGTCACCAGATCATAACCCTTGATCGTTTCCTCAAAGGCCCTGGCGGTGCTGTTTTCCATGCGCCGATTGGCAGCAGTCTCGGCCTCTGCGGCTTCCACATCGTACTTGTTGGCGAAATAACCGGCTAGATAAGGGGCCTTAAAGGAAGTGGCCTCCTCCATCTGATAGGGTTCTATCGATTGGGTCAGACGATCGTCGATGGCCCGCGAGCCGTCCACGGGTACATGGGTAAAGGCAATCTGCCCGCTTCGGAAGATACGAAAGTGACTCGTTTCTCGGTAATTATACTGGCTGTCAGACCAAACCCTGACTTTGGTGGCCTTGTACTCCAGATCGGCAGCGGTTTCGGCCTCAAAAAGCCAGAAGGGAACGTACACCCCTTTCACTTCCTCGAGGTGGTTTTCGTCTTGAAATACCTTGGGGAGCAGCTTCTTCCCCAAGTAGTGTTTTTTCAAAGCGGCCACAGCTTCGGCCTTGCTCACTTTAAACGGGATGACCACATCGGGCCTGAAGGTGCCGGAGAATTTGGCTGCAAACACCACCGGATTATCGCAAAAAGGACAAGTAGTGGCTCCCAGCGTCTCATCGGCCACGATCTCCCCTGCACAGGATCGACAGGAGTAGACAGCCAAGCCTGCTTGCTCCCCCTCCTGCCATGTGCTGCCTTCATATCCCCAGGCCATGGGCTCTGGTTTTTCCTCTTGGCTTTCGTCAAGGGCTTGCAGAGCTTCAACGTTCAAGGTCGATTCGCAGTAAGGGCAGCGCATCTCCTGGATGCCTGGGTCAAACTCAATGGGTGCGCCGCAATTTGGGCATTTGAACTCCATCATGCTCACCGTCATGGCCCCCTCCGAGTTAGACTTGGTCCGCTTCGTCGAAACGATCACCGCATTCAGGGCAGAACTTCGGTGGATTCAGAGGATCCTGCGGTTCCCAGCCGCATTGATCACATCTGTAAAGGGGGGCATCGGCGGGTTTGGGCTGACCGCATTCTTGGCAGAATTTCCCTTGATTGATCTGGCCGCAGGAACAAGCCCAACCTTCAGCAGGCCTCTTTTCTCCGCACTCGGCGCAAAACTTCCCGGTGTTCCCTGTATGGCTGCATTTTGGGCATATCCAGGCTGAAGCGTCCGGTGCGTCTTGTGGAGCTGTCCCCGTTGGCGGCGTCGGCGCCCCTTGCCCCATGGCAAAAAGGCCTTGCGCAGTTCCTGCTCCTCCCGCCTGCTGCGCCATACCCATACCTAGAAAGCCCGTCAATGCGCCCCCTTCATTGGATGCGGCAGCCCGCATGGCATCAGCCTGCGCTCCTACCAAGGTAGCTCCTGCCATGGTGGGATCCCGCATCACGGCGCTCTTTTGCAGATCCTTGATCAGCTGTTCATCGTCTTCGTTGGCCTTGACCGAAGAGACGCCGAACGATACGATTTCAATCCCCCGCAAATCTCTCCACTTCGCCGACAGAACCTCGTTTAAGGCCTCGGCTAGCTCCGAGGTATGGCCCGGCAGGGCCGAATAACGGATGCCCATGGCGGAAATTCTAGCAAAGGCCGGCTGCAGAGCGGTCATCAACTCGCTCTTCAGCTGGCTGTCCAGCTCCTCCCGCCTGTAATCGCCGGACACATTCCCACTGACATTGGTGTAAAAGAGAATGGGGTTGCTGATCTGATAGCTGTATTCCCCAAAGCAGCGAATGGAAATATCGATGTCCAGTCCGATGTTGCGGTCGACTACCCGAAAGGGAACGGGATTGGGCGTTCCATACTTGTTACCCACAAGTTCCTTCAGGTTAAAGTAATAAACACGGGTATCTTTGCCGGGACTGCCGCCAAATTTGAAGCGATCCCAGGCGCTGCGGAGCGAGGCCGCTGCATTTTCCTTAAAGCTGCCTCCGGCGAAGAGGGACGGCTCTCCCCCAAGGTCAAAGGTATAATACCCCGGTTCTGCACAGAAATCCAGGACTTTCCCCTGTTCCACCACGATCATGGCCTGGCCGTCAGCTACGGCAATCCCAGAACCGTTGGTGATGATATTCTCTTCTCCGCGTACGTTGGACGATCGGCCGGAAATGCGTTTCTTACCCTTGGTGATCAGCACATCCACCGGTATGGACTCGCAATAGAAGAACTCTTTCCATTGATCAGCAAGCGTACCGCCTACTGCACCAACTGCAGCTTTGATCAAACCCATCGACTCATTACCTCCTCTGATCCTGACTCAATAACGTATGCACCAGAACAGCCCATGACTACACTTCTAGTTCCCCAGGCAGGCGAATCCTGCCATTATGTGGGACTTCGACCTTGTTCTTGCGATCCCTGCTGGTTTGACGGGGGTGGGCAGAGTTGCCCTACATTTTTCTACATTTTGGCAGGAAGACTAAGGGAATTTCACGAACGTCCCCAGTAAACATTTGAGCGTCAGTCCATCTCACCAGAAGGAGGAAGAAGCATGAAGGGTCGGGATTTCCTGTTAGCTATCTGTTTAAGTCTCCTGGTCGTGCTTTTGGCTGTATCCCCTGGCATACAGGGTAATGGTTGGTCTGATCCCGACAGGGATTTGTGGGAGGATACTTTGTTGATTGGCGCCTTGAGGGAAGGGGCCGATTTTCTGATCGTGCAGATGATCCTGAACACAGGGGTGGACGTGAACGCTCCGAACTTTCATGGCGAAACGCCCCTGATGGTGGCCTGCAGCGCCAATACTCCCGATCCCAAAGTAATTAAGGTGCTTTTGGAGGCGGGTGCGGATGTGAACGCGACCAACTTCTTTGGGGAAACTCCCATCTTTTCCAGTCTAATCTGGGAGGATCTGAATCCCGAGGTGGTGCGCCTCTTGATTGAAGGCGGCGCGGACCTGAGCGTTCGTGATGATGCAGGCTATACTCCTCTGAAGCAGGCTCTGCTCTATGGTGCCAGTCCGGACGTCCTGTTGATGCTGGTGGAAGCAGGCAGCGACGTGAATGTTGCAGATGAGGAAGGAAACTCCGCCTTGATGCAGGTGCTCCAGGAGTCGGCCCGCCGGGATCTTGTTACGGCCCTCCTCTCCCGAGGTGCTGACCCCAATGCTGCCAATAACGTAGGTTATACTGCCTTGATGGAAGCTGTAGTCTCCTCGGAGGATGAAGAGATCACCCGCCTGCTCCTGGAGGCCGGAGCGGACGTGAACGCCAGGGACAATGCGGGGAATACGGCACTGATCTGGGGAGCCTGGGGAAACAAGAACCCTCGGGTGATCGAGGCCCTGCTGCAAGCGGGGGCCGATCCCCATGCTCTCGACAATGACAATCAGGCCACCCCGTTGATGTGGGCACTGCGCCAGAATCCTAATGCGGAGATCATCCAGATGCTGGTGGATGCAGGAAGCAGAGTGCGAGCCAGGAGCAACGCAGGGGCTTCCCCTCTGTTTTGGGCCACCTGGGGTAAGGCTGATCCTGAGATCTTTAGGATTCTGCTGGAGGCTGGCGCCGATGTAACAGCGAGAGATAATGCGGGATCTACAGCGCTGATGTCAGCTCTCTCGGAGGAAAATGCATCCGCCGTGATCGACTTGCTCCTGGAGGCAAAAACTCCCGTCAATGCCAGGGATGATGCGGATAACAGCGCTCTCATTCTGGCCAGTCGCATGAACGCCTCCCCGGAGGTAATTTCCATGCTGCTAGATGCGGGGGCCGATCCTGGAGCCCGGGACGAGATGGGCTCAACAGCCCTCATAGAAGCAGCGTACAGCTCTGAACCTGAGGTGATCAAGCTCTTGCTCCAGGCAGGAGCTGATCTCCATGCCCAGGATTCCTCAGGATATACGGCTCTGCTCTGGGGTGCCCTGGGGAATGAAGACGCAGAGGTCATCGCGGAGCTCGTGCAGGCCGGAAGCGACGTGCACCATACGCTGCCGTATGGAACCACCGCTCTGATGCTGGCCGCCATGGGCAACCCCAATCAGGAAGTGCTCGAAGTGTTGATCGAGGCCGGAGCCGATGTCCACAGCCGGGACAGTGAACAAGCAACCGCCCTGACCTATGCAGCAGCCTACGGTTGGGGATCCCACATCCTCGAGCCCCTGATCCGTGCAGGGGCGGCCTTGGACGCGCAGGATCATCTCGGTCGCACTCCTTTAATGAGGGCGGCGGCCACAAACTATGTCTCCGGCGTGATCGGCTGCCTCTTGGAAAATGGTGCCGATGGAACCTTGCGTTCCCTCGAGGGGAAAACGGCGTTTGATTATGCCAAAGAGAATCCCTATCTCAAAGAAACGGAAGAGTTCTGGATGCTCAGCGATGCCCGTTACGCTGAGTAGAGCTCTGGTAAACATAGACTTTCCAACCCAACATGTTATAATATTGTCAAGAGTCTATTCCCAGGAGGCATTATGAGACGAAGCGATGGTGTGCTCTTAAAGTCGTTGGATCCTTTTGTACAAATTATCCCTTACATCATGGAAAAGCGGAGCGATGCCCAGAACTTTTCCAAACATGTTGTCTGCGTCGATCCCATTGATCGCTATCTCGCGGAGAAAAGAGAGCAAGGGGTTAAACTGGGCTACCTGCATTTTTTCATAGCAGCCTATGTCAGGCTGGTTCACGAGCGGCCTCAGCTCAATCGTTTTATCGTCAACAGCAGGATTTATCAGCGCAACAAAATCTGCATTTCCATGGCGATTAAGCGTTCTTTGCGGGACGAAGATGACGAGACAACGGTCAAATTCGAGTTTACGGGCCAGGAGAATGTTTTCGAGATCGCTGAGATCATTGATGCCAAGATCGCCGAGGCCAAGTACAGCAAGGATAATACCGACACAGACAAACTTGTAGCCCTGGTCATGTCTATGCCTGGCATAGCCAAGAAAATGCTTGTTAAGACTCTCAAGGCCATGGACCAACTGAACATACTGCCCAAGAGCGTAATCAAAGTCAGCCCCTTTCACACTACATTCTTCCTTACCTACCTCAAGTCCATTAACACAAACTATATCTACCATCATCTTTATGATTTTGGCACGACAAGCATCTTTGTGGCCTTGGGGAAAACAGTGAAGCTGCCCATGGTGGAAGACGATCAAGTTGTGATCAAGAAATGCTGTCAGATCGGATACACCATGGATGAGAGAATCTGTGACGGACTCTACTTTGCCCGATCCTTTAAACTCTTAGAGAAATACATCGCTAATCCCCATCTACTTGAGGCGAAGGCTCCTGGACTGGTGAGTTCGAACTAGATCCTGATAGCGCCCTAGCACCTCAGCGAGAATGTCTTTCCAGGGCCTGGGAATTGTCATCCTGGCCTTTAGCCCTATCTCACGCAATCTCCCAGGATGATCCAAGGCCCAGGCTATGCCCTGGGCCATATCCATATCCGTGTCCTTGGCGAGGAGACCATTTTCCATGTTCCTAACCGCATCAGCGGCGGTGGACCCCAGAGCCAAGAGGGAAGGAGTGCCAACCGCTGCCGCCTCCCGCACTACCATGGGGGCGTTATCATAGAGCGAGGGAAACACAAAGAGATCTGCACGGGCATACAAACCTTGCAGCAAGCGCTGGTCTTGGATGTGGCCGGTGTAGATCACAACATGGTGCAGGCCCAGGGATGAAGACAGTGCGCGGATTTCCCGTTCCGATGGACCTTGTCCCACCATAACCAGGCGCAGATCATAGCCTTGTTTGACCACAATATCGACTGCTGCCAAGATCCTGCGAATGTTCTTTTTCCAATTCATCTGCCCTACAAAAAGCAGCACCGGCTTCTGACCGAGGGCAAATTGCGCCTCCGCCGTCTGCACCGCTTCTAGGTCTACCTCCTTGCGGTCCATTCCGTTTTCCACAACCTCAATGGAACCCCTGTAACCGTAACTGCGCAAAACCTCTGCGGTGGACGGGCTGACAGCCCAAACCTGATCGCACCGGTCGAAAAAATCAAGGATATACCTGGTCCCTAATCGAGCTAAGGCTTTGCTGTGGGTGATTTGATAAAAGTCATCGTAGTATTTGGAATGGAAGGTAGCCACTAAAGGTACGCCCCTCCTGCGGGCATACCTAAGAGCCTCCCGCCCAGCGATAAAGGGGCTGTGGGCATGGGCGATATCAAGCTGCAATGCGTCCAGTCTGCGGCGATAACCTGCGTCAAGCATGGGAAATCCTAAGCGGTACTGCTGCAGCCTGGGAAGGGGCACACTCCTATATCCCAAAACCTTATACGAACCATTCTGTAACTCAACATCTCCATGTCCTGGAGTGATCACATAGCAGGCCTCACAGCGTTCTCCCAACCCTTGCGCATAATGACTGACCACCCTCCCCACACCGTCCACCACAGGTAAAAAAGTGTCTGTAAACTGGCCAACCTTCAATCCATATCATCCTCTGCTCTTTCGTACTTCCGCAGCGAATTGGGGGTCAGACCCCGTGACTACCCGGTCACAGGGTCTGACCCCTTACGACACGAAAGCCATACCAGTTGACTGCTGCATCATAGTGACCCCAAGTGACATAACCCAGTTCCAGAAGGTATGATCCGTCACTCCAGCAACCGCCGCGAGCCACCTGATTTCTCCCTGAGAGTTTTGGATCCTGATATGGATCAATACAGTACTCACGAACATTTCCGCTCATATCATAGATACCTAGATGGTTAGGTTTTTTGGTTCCAACCTCGTGGGTAGAATTACCGCTGTTGCCGCTGTGCCACGCGTAGTCGCCAAAAACTGCAGAAGGAGTCACCATTGGATCATTGGAATAGATAGGTCCAGTACTATCGCCACTTACGTGGCTTCCGGGTGTCCAGGTGACCCCGTCTTGATAACGTGCAGCCAGCTCCCACTCCATACTACGGGGCAAGCGATAACCACTGGCATTGTTGTTGGCTGTCACATTCTTCAGAACTGACTCATTCGTGTTCCGTGCATCCCGTACAACCTGACCATTGTATAGGTAAACACAATCCAGGTCTCCGCCCGTCACTTCGTTGTGATATTCAGTCAAGGCGTTACACCAGACTATAGCATCGTCTCCGCGAATATTAGTCACAGGGTGCTGTGGGCTTAAAATGGGCTCCTTGGACCACCCTGGCCTGGCGAACTGTGTTAAATGATACCTATCAACACTCCTGGTGGTCGCCCAATCCCATACTTCTTTCCAGAGCTCGTAGGTGACCTCATGTGTGGCCATGTAAAAGGGTCGAATCTCCTCAGTGCAGATCTCTGTATCATCTGGTCCTATTGGGAACCCCGTTCCGCCGGGAACAAGCACTTCATCGATGAAAAACGACTTCCTTGTCAGATAGACATCGTGCTTTTTATCTTCGCCAGCAGCAATGTTAATCGTCTGCTCATACACCTTATAACCAGGTGCCACCACTTTTAGCCTTCGTGTTCCGGATCTTACGTTGATAAAAGCGTACCCCGAATTCCCAATAGAACCAGATTTGCCGTCAAGAGTGACAACCGCATCAGCAATGGGATTTTCATCTCCATCATAGATCTTGCCACTCAGACTCCCTCTACCATCGCTAGTGCCGACACAGCCAGTCAGTAAGCCAAGAAGACAAACCAGCACAAAGAAGCTACTCCACTTTTTCACGATCATACCTCTCCTCGCTTAGCATTAATGTTCGTCATCTATGAGCATGGAACGGACAGGTGTTGATTCTGCCTGCAGGATGCATGTTTTGCGCACAAGATCCCCATAGCAACTGATTTCAAAAGTATCTCCCAATACCAAGTGGAATTCTCGAAGATTTTACATTTCCCTCCTGCTCACCGACCCCAATCATCGTTCTGCAAACCGCCCATTTGTCTCATTTCAGAATTCTCCAATTCGATACTGGTCACTAACCTGTTGTGTTCCCCAAAGCCAAGAAAGGGCAGGAACCGGTAATTGTCCCATGCCCTTTCCTATCTTTATCTCTCTTCGATCTGCTGGACCAGAAAGGCCCTCCATAAACACTGTTTCATTCGCGCACTGTTCATGAGGCCAACTGTGAGGTCTGACCCCGACGTTCATTGGATGGTCCGAAGTCAACGCATTCGATCGCTCCACATGTCTGGATTTGTTCCCAGTTTATCTTTGAGCTCTGCAGTGCCTTTGTCCAGCTTTAAAATGGTTTCGTCGTCGAGGACTAAATCAACCGCAGCTACATTTTCCTGAATCTGCTTAGGAGTTCTGGCACCCGACAACACAGATGTTATGCTAGTCTGATGAAATAACCAACTAATGGCCAACCGTGACATGGGAATACCAAGTTGATGAGCTAACGCTTCTATCACAGAAATAGTCCCAAATGTCAATGCTTCCGCCCCCGGTTGTCCATGCCGAGTATGTAAGCGTTCTGACGAAAAATGCTTCGTTCTCGCTCTACCGATGGGTACATCGTCAGCTGAACGAAATCGACCACTCAACAGACCTTGGGCCAAGGGGCTGTAGGAAAGGATGTCAACCTTATGCTCCCTGCAAAACGGAATAACCTCAAACTCGATGGCTCTCCACAGCAGGTTATAGGCCAATTGGTTTGTGACCACATCTGCGATCTTCAATATGTCACTCAGGTCCTTTACTCCAAAATTACATACGCCAATATGGCGAATCTTTCCCTGCTGCTTCAGTGTGAGCAGGCCATCCATGGTCTCCTCAAAAGGCACATCCCTGCTGGGCCAATGAATTTGGTATAGATCAATGTAATCCGTTTGGAGCCTCTGAAGGCTTCGCTCACATGCTTCTATCACGTCGGACTTCTGCTGCGACTTGGCGTTGAATTTGCTGGCTACAATTACATCTGCTCTACTTTTTTTCAATGCTTTACCCAAGACAGTCTCCGAATATCCATCACCATACGCTTCTGCTGTATCAAAGAAGTTTATTCCACAATCTCGTGCAGCCGCGATCGTATCCATGGAATCACTATCACTTTGGAAACCCCATGTAGTTCCACCAGCAAAAGCCCAGCAACCTAAACCAACCACTGAGATCGTCAAATCCGTTTGTCCCAGTATCTTGTGCCTCAAGTCGTCTGCCCCCTATCGTAACTGATGAATGCAGAGAATGGTCCACTAAATCATTCTCAGTACTTATTGCTTTGTTAATGGATAAGAGATCTTCGCACTCCGGTTGAAGTCTTTCTCAAATGCCATCTTCATTCAGTGTGGCAATACTCGAGTAAGGAATCCAATGG
The DNA here is from genome assembly GCA_012838305.1 of Bacillota bacterium. Classification (GTDB taxonomy): domain Bacteria; phylum Bacillota; class Limnochordia; order Darwinibacteriales; family Darwinibacteriaceae; genus UBA5420. The sequence continues at coordinate 14,600 of DUPN01000028.1, forward strand.
CTACCGACGAGTGCCCGCGCCAATAAATAAAGGATAATTCTTTGTAGTACGACTTACCAGCAGAATCAACCTTTTAACGCACCAGAGGTCATTCCAGCCAAGTAATATTTCTGTAGCCCCAAAAACAGTAGAATAATGGGTACCGTAGCTATCGATGTCCCAGCAAACAAAAGTGCCCATTCTGTGACATTTTCACCTTGAAACATGGTCAAACCAACCGACAGTGTCATCATACTCTTCCGACTGATAAAGGTGTTTGCATATAAAAACTCTTGCCAAGAGTTCATGAATGTGATCAGCAACCTTACATACATTAGATGTGATAGCAACGATATTGTTACCACGCGGTACGACGTGGAGAGCGCTTAAAATAATGCACTCCCGATGGAACGCACTCGGTTTTTGTCCTGTTAGATATTGGCAAAACCGATCGCAAACACCACTCATGACCTTGTACAACAACAATAATTTCAAATTGCTGGGTGAAAGTCAATACCACTCCATCGAGAAATGAGCAAGCCCCACCTCCCCGGGAGAGTGGGACTGTTCAGAATTAACCTGCTCCTATGCGACACTTCCTATCCACTCGTTTTCTACCCTTCACTGCATCATCGATTGGTCGTTACCCAACTTCTTTGGAAACCAATGCATTGCTACTGTCAAAAGAGACTGCTACACTTTGGCCAACACTCATGAGACTGGCTTTCTGGGGTTCAAAGTTCACCCAGGTCAAGAGCGTTTCATCGGGAAGTACGATGTCATATTCAACTTTTTCGCCCAAGAACGCGCTGCGAACGATAGTGCCTGTAATTCGGAAGTCGTCTTGGTCGTCAGCACGGTAGATCATTTCTGGCCGGATTAGTACTTCCACTGCATCCTGCTGGAAATACTCACCACTTGGTTTAGGAACTTCCACAACTCCCTGGGAAGTCTTGACTGCAACATTACCACCATCAACCTTAATGATCGATCCGGGAATACGGTTCACCTTGCCAATAAACTCCGCAACAAAACGGTTGGTGGGACTGAAATATATGTCTGTTGGTGATCCAACCTGTTCCACGACACCATTATCCATCACGACAATTCGATCCGAGATGCTCAGCGCCTCTTCCTGATCATGCGTAACATAAACACTTGTGAGCCCCAAGCTCTGCTGCAGGCTACGAATCTCGTCTCTCATCTGCACACGTCGCTTAGCATCTAGATTACTAAGGGGCTCGTCAAACATCAGGACTTTCGGCTTGACCACAATCACCCGGGCAAGGGCAACTCGCTGTTGCTCACCGCCGGAAAGTTGAGTTGGAAAGCGCCTTTCAAAACCGACCAAGCCCACTACCTTCAGGACATCTTGGACTGCGTTCTTGATTTCTGAGCGGGACATGCCTTTTATCTTCAGACCGTATGCAACATTTTCGAAGACATTCATATGCGGAAACAAGGCATAGTTCTGAAACACAAAACCGATATCCCTTTTATTAGCCAACACATTGGTCACATCACGATCGCCTATCAAGATTTTCCCGGTGGTGGGAGTTTCAAATCCGCTGATCATGCGCAAAGTAGTTGTTTTGCCGCATCCTGATGGACCTAGGAGGGTAATGAGTTCTCCTGGTTTGATGGTTAAGTTCAGCGGCTTAACGGCCTGGACTTCTCCGCGCGAACCACTGGAAAATGTCTTGGATATGTTTTGTAGTTCAATTCCTACCGAGGTGTTCATTCTGGTCATCCTCCTTGTGATTCACGCATTAGCGTTTGATTCCTCTAAGCCCCAATATCGCAGTCAGGCCCTTTATTGCATTAACTACAAGATACACTAACACAATGATGAATACGGAAAATGCGGACGCCGACCCTAGCTCTAGTTCAGTAATGCTTTCCAGGATGCGCACTGTTACCAGAGTCCAATCAAAGGAAACGAGAAAGATAGCAGCACTAATCGCCGTCATCGCGCGGATAAAAACCACCTCAATGCTGGCAAAAAACGCTGGTAGTATCAATGGCAAAGTGATCTTGCGAAACGTCACTTGCCTGTCCGCGCCCAGACTCGTGGATGCTTCTTCAATCGACGAGTCAATTTGCTGTAATGACGCCACTGTTGTGCGTACGCCAGCAGGGCTATAGCGGAAAATGTACAGAGCAACAAGAATGGTTGCAGTTCCGGTGATCATGATGGGTGGGTCATTAAAGGCCAAGAGATACGCAATACCGACTACTGTTCCGGGCAAGGCGTAGTTCAACATGGACACGAACTCCATCGTCTTGCGTCCGAAGAACTCTTGTTTCCCAATCAGGTATCCAATAATGACTGAGTATAGTCCTCCGATCAACATGGCCCAGAGGGCAATTGTCAACGTGTCAGTAATCGATTTTCGTCCGAACCTGAAAATGTACTGGAAGTGTTTGAGCGTGAAAGCGTGATTGGCGCCCCAGACCTCAACAAAGGACCCAAAAAAGATGATGCCGTACAGAAACACAACAAAGCCCAGGATTGTCAAGGAGATTATCTGGAGAATTAACCTAACTAATGCAGGCACTCTATCCATACTGCTTCCTCCGCCTTGTTTTCCGGTTACTGTCACATAACTTCTCTGACCAACCCAATAACGTTGCAATAAAAAGACAATGAGCGATGGAATTAGGACAAGGAAACTAAGAGCAGCTCCTCCCCGTAAGTCATAAATCCCAGTGATCTGAAGGTAAGCTTGCGTAGGTAACACGGGAAATCTCGCCCCGGCTAGGATCAGGGGAGTAGCAAAGTCCGCCAGCGATGTGGCGAATAACACCAGTAGTGAGTTGGCAAGTCCTGGTGTTGTCAACGGAAGAGTAATCGTCCAAAATGCGCGCCAATGCGAACTCCCTAAACTTAAAGCGGCATCTTCAATGCGATCATCTATGGCAATCAAAACGGCTCGAAGTGTTAAATAGGCGAGTGGAAAATATGTTAAGACCTCGGCTACCACAGTGCCCCATAATCCATACAGGGTGAAATTGGAGATCCCTAACAAACCGTGAGTGATCAATCCACGAGGCCCGGCCGCAAACTGTAAGGCAATCGCCGTCGTAAAGGGGGGTGATATCAAAGGAAGGGTCATCACTGCATCAATGATGACGGTAACGATTTTGGGCGGACGAGTCCGGGCAACGGTAAAGGCAAATAAAAAACCCATCATTGTCCCCAAAACAGATACCAAAGTGGCAAGCCACAGGCTATTTGTAAGGGCTACCCTATTATGGGAACGCGCCCAAATTCGGCTTAAGCTATCCAGACTCAACTGACCATTATCCACAAATGTATAAGCGAACAATCGGAACAGTGGAAACAGGATGAAAATGGCAAGTCCAAGCCAAATAACTGCAATCGTTAGTAATAGGATTGGATCTTTCCATAGTCTCACCATTTCTTGTCGTAATGGGGAAAACGCGGTTGATCGCTCTTTGTTACTCTCCCTACGTACCACAGGCATTGGTATTCTCCCTTCAACAAAGTAGCGCTTAGAGAATCTAAGCGCTACTTAGACGTTCGGTGCTGGATTTACGTCTAGAATTCCTCTCCTTGAATCACTTCGTCGATCCAGCGCTCAACCAATCGCTGGCGATTAGCGCCTGCCCAATCCAGATCAACCATGAAAAGATTCGCATCGGTCAGATCAACCAAAGGAGTCACTACTGCACTGGGATGCGTGGGCAAAAACCCAATCCCACTCTGGGCGTATACACTCTGGGCCTCTGCTGTGACCAGCCAGTCTAGCATTTTCTTTGCTAACTCAGGCTGCTTACCGCCCTTTACGATACCCGAGGCCTCCACAGCAGATGCGGACCCTTCCTTAGGGAAGGAAATGACTACATCATATCCCTTTTCTTGGGTAGCAATGGAGTCTACGATGAAGAAAATACCGGCACCCGCCTGTTGTAGAGCAACCGGAACTGTTCCACCTCCGCCGCTCTTCGTGTAGATCTGTACGCTATCTCGTAGCTGTCTCATATAGTCAAAAGCCGCGTCTTCATCTCCAAAAGCATAAATCAGAGACATGATCCTACTTACCGCGGTTCCAGATGTACGGGCATCAGCTGTTTGAAGCTGTTGGTGGTATACCGGATCTAGAAAATCAAACCACGATCTGGGTGGCTCCAGTCCGTTCTCCTCTAAGAACTGCCTGTTCGACAGAAACACCAATGGATTTTGAGCCATCCCAAACCAATAACCTTCCTTATCACGGTATTGTTCTGGGATCGCTTCATATCCCTCAGGATAATAAGGCTCCAATAACCCCTCTTCAACCATCGCGGCAAAGGTATCTGCCGGTCCTCCAAATACCATATCTACCCTAGGGTTGTTCTTTTCAGCAATCAACCTTGCCAGCACTTCTCCCGATGAATGGCGAATAAAGTTTACTCCAATGCCTGTTTCAGCCGTAAACGCCTCAAACATCGGTACCGCAAAAGATTCCGGCCAGATGCTGTATACATTCAGCGTTCCCTGCGCAAACGCGAGCCCTGTTAAGCTCAAGGACAGAACTACAACTGCTAGAGTGATCGCCATACGCTTTCTATTCATAGTTTTTCGTCCCCTCTTTGTCGTCATATTCTCTTTCAAAAATATCCTTTCTGTTCCTCCTTCCAGATATCTCAGATTCATAACGCATGCTGTTTTTTTCTATATTTTATAATGGAATTGTGATATTTGTCAAGGGGAACCCCTGCGTTAGCTGTTACAAGCATGAATCTAGAGCAGTGATTTCCGCCCAAGGGCGGAGCTTATCGCTAATCTGGCAGGGACAGCAAATGCCCCACTGACACCAAAAAGCATTTTACCTGCGCTTTACTCACACTTTACCCACATTTCGCGGAAAAGTTGAATTTGTAAGCAGGAGAATGCATGGCGCTTTACGAAAACATCTAACACAAAATGTTCATACCCACCACATTTTAGTCCACATTATGGTTGTAATTTTCACCCTTTCCCGGTCCAGCGGACGGTTTCAGGTTTGTGATGTGTGGGGAGAACTAAGGAAAGAGGAACAACAGTGGTGAGAGATCGACGAGACAAGATGGCCAGCCTAATCCGCCAAAAGGGCGAAATTAGCATTGGTGAACTGAAGACACACTTTCCTTCAGTTTCCGAAATGACATTACGCCGCGATTTGGAGTTCCTCGACCAACAGGGTCATGTTGTTCGGGTCCATGGGGGGGTGAAGTCGATTGAGGCCATCATCGGCCTTTCTGAAGAAACATATGCCAAACGCTCCACAGAAAACGTGGATCAAAAGGATCGGATCGCCCGCAAAGCGCTGGAGTTTGTCAAACCCAACACCTCCATCTTTCTAGATTCTGGAACAACCACGACCGCCCTGAGCCGCCTGATACCCGATCAGCCTTGTGACATCTTTACAACAGGAGTCACCTGCGCCGCGGAACTAGCCAGATTGGACAAGCCCATTATCTTTCTGGCCGGCGGTAACTTAAACAAGGTGAGTTTAAGCACTTTCGGCTCCCAAGTCACGAGTCAGATCAGTGATGTGAATTTTACCGTAGCTTTCCTTGGGGTCACTGGGTTCACTGCAAAGGCCGGGTTTACTACCGGCGTATTGGATGACTGTGAGCTAAAAAAGAAAGCAATTCAGAAAGCGTCTAAGGTCGTCATGCTGATGGACTCCAGCAAAATCGGCAAAGTGTTGACCTATACCTTTGCTTCCCTCGAAGATGTCGACGTTGTGGTAAGCGATGGCAATTTGGACCCAGACATTGTGGAACTAATGCATGAGAAAGGGGTCGAAGTGATTTGAGAACACGCGCAGTACGCCTCTATGGTCAAAATGACTTACGACTAGAGGAATTTGATTTAGCCCCAATCAGGGATGATGAATTACTAATGCGAGTCGTTTCCGACTCCCTCTGTACATCAACGTATAAGGCTGTGATCCAGGGATCCAAACACAAACGGGTACCTGCAGACATCGATGTGAATCCCATTGTTGTGGGTCATGAAATGTGCGGAGAAGTCATCCAAGCTGGAGCCAACTTAAGGGAGACCTGGCAGCCAGGCGCACGTATTGTGATTCAGCCTGCCCTTAATCTGCCGGGCAGTGACTACTCAGTGGGCTACTCCTTCCCACAGCTAGGGGGAAGCATGACCTATGGAGTGATACCAAGAGAAGTCATGGAGCAGGGCTGCGTCTTGCCATATCGCGGCAGCTACTTCAGGGGCTCCATGGTGGAACCCTTAAGCTGTATCCTGCGAGCGTTCCAGGCGATGTATCACATCGATCCAAACAGCTACGAGCGTCTGGAAGGCGCTAAAGATGGAGGGAAGATCGCCATCCTTGGCGGCGCCGGGCCCATGGGCCTTGGTGCCATTGACATTGCTCTGCACAAGGAAAAACCTGCGATGGTTGTGGTAACCGATATCGATGCCAAACGTTTGGAGCGGGCTGCACGCATTTTCAGCGTAGAGGACGCCAGACAAAAAGGGATCAATCTCATCTACGTTGATGTCAGCAAGGTCAGTGACCAGGTTGAATATCTTCAGGCCATATCGGGGGGAGGATTTGATGACATTTTGGTCATGATTCCCAATCAGAGCATCCTGGAAATTGCGGATCAGGTAGCGGGAAGAGACTGTTGCATCAACTTCTTTGCAGGACCAACCGACAAGGAGTTTTCGGTTCCCCTGAACTTTTATCGAGTTCACTACGATTCCGTACACGTCTTAGGGACCTCTGGCGGTTCGCCTGAAGATACGATTGAGACCATCAAACTGATCGAACAGGGCGTCTTGCACCCAGAAGCCCTGATCACTCACATTGGGGGCCTTGATTCTGTCATAGATTCCCTATTATCCATAACCAACTCCGAAGGGCTGAAGAAAATCTGTTATCCCGATGTGGAGATGCCTATGACAGCCATTGCAGACTTCGGCCAGTTGGGTGAGGACAACGAGCTCTTTAGAGCACTAGACCAGATTGTCCAAGCAAACAATGGTCTATGGTGTGACGCGGCGGAACAGCATCTGTTGGAACACGCCGGAACCACTCGTTGATTCCCAAGGCAGGCCCTGATCATAAAGGGGGTCCAAATTTTGGAGGAGGTGAGGTTGGAGCAGAAAGGATATGATGGAGTGAGACGAACGCACGACTATAGGACCTTAGTAATGATGAAAAAGTATCTATTGTCCATTCTTGCTGCCATGTTAGTTTTTTCATTCGTCGGCGCTGCTGCCGCCCAGGATGTAGTCGAAATTGAGTTATGGCATCGATGGGGAGGAGAACATCTACGCATCTTTGACCAAATTGTAAGTGATTTCAACGACAGCCATCCCCACATCAAATTAACCGGTGTCTCCGTTCCTGGGGAATACTCCGACCTTGTCCAGAGGATTTTCGCAAGGTTAGCTGCGAGGCAAAGCCCCCCGGACATCCTAGCTACAGGCCACTATCTGTTGAGCTACACAGCCACAACATTTGGTGCCAGGAGTCTAGAAACCTTGGCTGGAGAGAATCTTCCAGAAGTGGCCAATCGCTTTGCCAATCCTGCCATGATGGAGATTGGCCAAATTGACGGCGAACAATATGGGATTCCGTTCTGTATCAGCAACCAAGTTCTTTTCTACAATCCCGAGATCTTTGAAGCTGCGGGACTCGATCCCAACCAGCCCCCACGCACATGGGATGAAGTCAGGGAATATGCTGTTCAAATCAAGGAAAATACTCCCCATCATGCTTTGTTTATCGTCATCCCGGACACTTGGATGATGTCTGCTCTCGTCGAAAGCAATGGGGCACCCATGAAGGGTGAAGATGGAAAAGCAGCGTTCAACTCGCCCGAAGCCGTGGAAACGATGACCATGTGGCGCGGGTTCTACGAAGATGGCTTCATTCCTCATGTGTCTAATGAAGAGTCTGAGCGGGCTTTCCTCGGTGGAAGCATTGGCATGTATGCCCAGTCCGTCATGCGCTTGAGCCCTTACTACGCCGCTGCTCCCTGGCTGCACGTATCCGAACTTCCGAGTTTTGGTGACAAAACCAAACGGCTCCCTGCCGGCGGCTCGTCCTTGGTCATCTTGAGCAGAGACGAAGCCAAAGCGGCTGCAGCATGGGAGTTCTTAGACTACATCGTGTCTCCAGAAGCGATGGCAGTCTGGGTAGAGACTGGTTATGTGAACCCCCTAGCCGCTGATCTCCCACTGATCAATCCCCTGCAGCAACCGGCCGTGGATCAATTGCAGTACGCCATCCCCTGGGTTGATTGGGGCGGACCAAACGGACTAGAAATCGAGCAAGTGATTGCCGAAGCTCGGGACAAGATCCTCTATGGACGAATTGGAGTTCAAGAAGGCCTGGACGAAGCAGTCCAAAGGGTTGACGAACTTCTAGTCTTTTAGCTGGAAGAGCATGACCACAGGCGTACCGTTGCAGCCAACCGGCTGCAACTGCGCCTTCATCGTGGAATAATGACAAGCAGTAACGAGAAATGAGGTTTACTACATGAAGCGAAGAGGTTTCAAATCGGGAATAACGCCCTACCTATATGTACTTCCAGCAATAGTACCAATGCTAGTTTTTCTCTACTGGCCACTCATTGTCAACTTTATCCTGAGTGTACTCGACTGGAACTTCATCAGCCCCACGAGAAACTTCATAGGTTTGAAGAACTACACTTCCCTTTTCCAAAGAGAAGCGTTCTCCATGGCGTTAATCAATACCGGGAAGTACATTCTGGGACTGCTACCCTGGGCCATCCTCATTCCATTGGCCATTTCCGTTCTGATTCTAACCGTTAAGAACAAAAAACTAAGGGATCTCTACGAGACCGCCCTGTTTATACCAACTGTGTTATCCTTTTCAGTTGCCTGTTTTGTCTGGATCTGGATGCTGACTCCAATTGGCGGCGTCATCGCCACACTGCTCGAATCCGTAGGGTTGAGACCCATTTCCTGGCTGGCAGATCACAGATTTGCTCTCTGGGCCATCGTGATCGTATCAGGCTGGCGTATGCTAGGATACCACGAGCTTCTGCTCGGTGGATCTCTGAAGTCAGTACCTACCGAATACATCGAAGCAGCCACCATAGACGGGGCCAGCAGCTGGAGAATCTTTTGGTCCATCCGATTTCCATTAATCACGCCCACTGTCTTCTTCCTGCTTGTGACTACAGCCATCTTTGTATCGGATTACGTCTTTATGCCCATCCATATCTTAACCCAGGGCGGACCATACAATGCTTCTACCAACCTGATCTACCTTGTATACCAGTTTGCTTTCCAGTTCTTCAACACAGGTCTGGCCAGTGCCACAGCGTTGATCACCTTCCTGCTGTTTGTCATCATCACCGCTCTCGTATTTTACTTCGGAGAAAGAAGGGTTCATTATGGCGACTAAAAGAGCAGTCAAACACATCATCATCCTAATCGCCGTAGTTTTTACCATATTCCCGGTTCTGTGGATGTTCTCCACGTCCTTGAAGGGACCAACCGAAGTGTTCACGCAAGACCTGAATATCCTGCCGAAAAACCCGACCGTTGAGAATTTCCGATCGGTCCTGCAGCAATCAACCTTCTTGAGCTGGCTGAGGAACACCGTGATCATAGCCGTCGGCATCGTTGCATTTCGCATGCTTACTTCGGTCTTAGCCGCTTACGGTTTTACGTTTTTCGAGTTCAGGGCTAAGAATCTGCTGTTCATGGTGGCCGTTGGGACCATGATGATCCCCTTTGCGATTACCATGATCCCCAACTATATCACCATCTCCTCTTTAGGTCTCTTGAATACACATTTGGCCGTTATTTTGCCCTACATGGCCAGTGGTTTCGGTGTGTTTTTTCTGCGCCAGTATATGAAGTCGCTGCCCTTAGCCTTAGTTGAAGCGGCCACAATCGACGGGGCCAACAGCCTGCAGATTTTGCGCTTGGTTGTATTTCCCCTGGTCAAAGGGCCGGTGGCTGCCCTAACTGTCTGGCACGCCATCGAGGCCTGGAATCTGTTCTTCTGGCCAATGCTTGTGCTCACCGAGCAAAGCATGCAGACGCTCCCCATCGCCATGCTGCACTTCCAGGATCCGGAAGCCGGGATGCTGTGGGGAGAATTGATGGCCATGGCCAGCCTCATCTCCCTGCCAACCCTAATCGTGTACATGCTTGCGCACAAAAGAATCAAAGAAACCTCCATCACAGCAGGAATTAAGGGTTAAAGAACTGTACAGAATGGTAGAGGCGACGGATCGCCTGCGCAGGTACAAAACAATGGAAGGATGCGGTTTATATGCGCTATGCATTATCAACATGGCTGTACGCTGATCGCCCGCTCGATGCGGCACTTCGAGACTTTAAACAAGCAGGTTTTGCAGAAATTGAAGTCTGGGCGGACAAGACACACTTGGATCCGCGATACCTCACCGATGCTGCAGAAGCATTGAATCTTGTGCGCAAGAGCGGTCTGGGTGTTCATTCGATTCATGGACCCTTTCACGACATGGGCATAGGCAGTGAGGATCCCGCGGTGATCGCCCAAACTGAGAAGACAATAATGAAGACGCTGGAATTCTCCCATGAGCTGGAGTCGGGGTTTGTGGTCCTGCACCCTGTTACCTGTGATTCGTCGAAAATCTCTGAGACTGGCGAGAATTACACAAAGGAACTGTTTCAGCGCCTGGCGGATCGAGCCCAGCAGTTGGGCGTGGGCATCCTGGTGGAGAACTTGCCCAAAGCCAGTGCCCCCTACAACTCCATGGCCGGACTGAACAAACTGTTTCCCGACCCGAGGATAGGTTTATGCCTCGATGTGGCCCATGCTTTCCTCAACGGTCTTGATATCCTTGAGGAAATTGCCATTGCCGCTCCACGCCTGTATTCATGTCATGTGAGCAATAATGATGGGAAGAAGGATTCTCATAGCAACATGTATGACGGGCTGATCGCAATGGACGAGGTCCTGGATAGATTGGCCGCTTTGCCCCAAGTGACTCCTGTCCTCGAGATTACCGGCTCCCCCAACCCTGAAGCAACCCTGGAGGGGACGAAACAGTCTGTGGTGATTCGGCGCAGCAGAGCGCAAGGGGGCAAACATGCATAGGATCATCACAATCACACTGAACCCTGCCCTGGACATGCACTATTATCTTCCCCATCTCGAGGTGGAAGTGGAAAACTACAGTTCGGAGTACACCGTTAATGCGGGCGGGAAAGGTGTCAATGTGTCCAGGGCTTTGGCTGCAAGTGGCGTACCGAGCCTGGCGGTGATTGTCGCTGGACGAACCAATTATCAAGAGTTTGCAGCGCTGCTGGATCGAGATCATGGAGAATACTGCCTGATCCCCTGCGAGGGTGCGATTCGGCGCAACATTACAATCCATCATGACGAAGGAAAAGAAACCCGCATCAGCCAGGATGGATTTCCCGTCTCCCTGGATGTTTTGGAGCAGGTACAAAAGAAAGCTGCAGAGTGGATCACTCCAGGCAGCATCCTTGTCTTTTCCGGACGTGTGCCTAAAGGAGTGCCGATACCGGAGATAAATGGGTTTCTGCGGTCTCTGAAGGAGCTCGGAGCCTTGCTTGTGATTGACAGCAACTCCTTTTCGCTGACGGACCTAATTGAACTTGAGCCTTGGTTAATCAAACCCAATGAACATGAAATAGAACTGCTCTTAGGACGGAAGATCAAAGGCGCTGCCGAAGCAGAGAAAGCTGCAGGGGAGATTAAGGCTGCGGGAATAGAGAATGTCTTAATCAGCCTCGGGGCAGAAGGAATGGTTTTTGCCGGTTCTGGCTGCTCCTATCGCCTTCAAGTTCCCGCCATCACCCCCGTCTCCACAATAGGGGCCGGTGATAGCACAATAGCCGGGTTTATTGCTGGCTACACCCAAGGCGCCTCCCTGAATGAGGCACTAAAGACCGCAGCCTCCTTTGGCACCGCGGCCTGTTTGACGGAGGGCACCAATCCACCCTTGCCAAACACAATTGCCCAGATGAAAGAAGAAATACGGATGGAGAAATGCTAGATTGACCCGATGGAAGGATGTCCGCTGTGGATTTCAAAGATTATCTCGAAAAGCCAGTCCCCTGCACCTGTGGCCAAGTCCACTCTGTGGGGATCAAGGCGATCGAAGTTGAGGCAGGAGCCCTCAATAGAGTGCCGTTCTTGTTAGAACAAGATGGTTTTCAGAAACCCTTCATCTTGTTTGACACCAATACGTACCAAGCGGCTGGCGAAAAAGTCCTGAACGTACTCGATCAAAAAGGATTTCCCTACAAGACCCACCTCTTGGAGGACCTTGAGCCTGTACCCAATGAGACGGTCTTAGGCCGTATACTGATGGATTTCGACCCCTCCTGCGATCTGGTTATGGGGATCGGCTCGGGGACGATCAATGATCTGTCCCGTTTCTTAAGCTATCAGTCAGGGCGGGAGTATTATATAGTAGCTACGGCCCCCTCGATGGATGGCTACGCCTCAAAAGGTGCGGCCTTAATTTTAGACAACCTCAAAGTCAATTTCCCCTGTCATGCACCGAGGGCGATCCTTGCCGACCTAAATGTTATAGCCGCCGCTCCGCAAGGGATGATTGCAGCGGGTTTCGGTGATGTACTGGGAAAATATACTTGCCTGGTTGATTGGAAGCTCTCCTCGATCATTACTGGAGAGTACTACTGTGATCAGATCGTCCAGATCACGAAAGAGTCGTTGGAGAAGACGATCCGATACAAAGACCAGCTAGGTACAGGAGACCAAGAGGCTGTCAAAGCTTTGATGGAGGCCCTCATTACAGCGGGAATCGCCATGAGTTATGCGGGAAGTTCCCGTCCCGCTTCAGGCAGTGAACACCATCTTTCCCACTTCTGGGAAATGCGCTATCTATTAGAAGAAAGGACGCCCATTCTGCACGGGACTAAGGTTGGGATCGCAGCGGTCTTAATCGCAGAGCTCTACCAGTATCTCTTGGAAGAAGGGCTAGAGCCGGAGACGATTGCCAAAACGGCGCCGCCTGACGGCCAGAACTGGGTGCAAGACATTAAGGACGTCTTTCTAGCGGCCGCGCCTGGAGTGATCCGCTTGGAAGAGGAGGTCCAGAAGAATTCTGTCAGCAGCCACAAGGAGAGAATTCAGGTGATTGCCCAGCGCTGGACGGAAATCACAGAGCTATTGGAAACGCTGCCTCCAGCCGAATACATGGCCGACTTGCTGCAGAGTGTGGGTGCTCCCGCCCGCCCCTGGCAGGTGGGAATTGATGGTGAGTTAGTGCAGAGGGCAATCTTGTACGCTAAAGAAGTCCGCCATCGTTACACGATCCTGCAATTGCTGTGGGACTTGGATCTGTTAGCGGACTATGCGCTCAGGGCAAGCTCCCTGGGAAAGGAGTAATGGTGCATGAACGGGAAGTGGCACGACCTTGTTGATCAGGATTGCAGCTGTGGTAAAGAGCATCGGAGTGATGTGGAAGAAATCGTGATAGAACCTGGTGCCCTCAAGCGCCTACCCGATCTGGTGAAGAAATGCGGCGGATCCAAAGTCTTTGTGATTTGCGATCAAACCACCCTGAGAGTGGCTGGTGATCAGGTCCTCTCCTATCTTAAGGACGCTGGGATCGACTACCGCTGTCATGTCTTTGGCAGTAAGAAGCCAAAAGCGGACAGCCGAGCCATAGGCGAGGTTGTCTTGAACTACGACCCCAGCTGCGATCTAATCCTAGGCGTCGGAACGGGAACCATCTGTGATCTTGGTAAAGTTCTGGCTAATCTGGTTGGAGCGAAATACATCATGGTGGCTACTGCACCTTCGATGGATGGATTTGCATCGGGAACTTCATCTATGGTCCTACATGGTACCAAGACCACCATCGACAGCTGTACTCCAACTGCCATTCTTGCGGACATAGAGATCCTATGCCGCGCTCCCCAGGAGCTGATCCAAGCGGGCTTTGGTGACATTATTGCCAAGTATGTCAGCATTTGTGAGTGGAGAATCTCCCACGTGATTACTGGTGAGTACTACTGTGAGCAAGTGGCGTCCTTGATCCGCCATGCGGTGCTCGAGTGCGTGGAAAACTCCGCAGGCATTCGCAACCGGGATCCTAAAGGCATTGAAGTCCTGTTTGAGAGCCTGGTCTTGTCTGGCATAGCCATGAGTCTCGCTGGCCTGTCACGACCGGCCTCAGGCATCGAACACTATTTCTCTCACATCTGGGATATGCGGGCCATTGAGTTTAAGACAGAGGCAGACCTCCACGGCATTCAATGCGGGGTAGGAACCGTACTGGCCATTGGCATCTATGACCTGATCAAGCAAGAAACACCGGATAGGCAGCGTGCGTTGGGCTCTGTGGAAACGTTCAACGTCACAGACTGGAATGAACACCTCAGGCAGTTTTTGGGTAGTTCGGCCGAAGGACTGATCAAAAAGGAACTTAAGGAAGGGAAATACGACAAGGACAAGCACGGCCTTCGACTAGAACGGATTCTCCAGAACTGGAGCCAGATCCAGGACATCATCAACACTGAGCTACCAGAAAAGGGAGAAGTACTACAGATACTTGACGGCCTGCAGCTGCCGCGGGACCCTCGCGAGATTGGAATACCCCCTGATGTGGTTAAAGACACCTTTCTGGCCACGAAAGACATTCGCGACAAGTATGTTGCCAGTCGACTAGCCTGGGATCTGGGCATCCTTGAGGACATAGCCCAAAAGTTTTACTAACACGAAGCCGCCGAAAGGCGGCTTTTGACATGTGTCGACTCCTCTCTCCCGCCTCC
>DUPN01000029.1 GCA_012838305.1 Bacillota bacterium
ACCCAACTGCCTAACAGCGTTCAACTACACTGCGAGGTCCCACAGAATCCCATCAAGGATCTCATGTTCCTTTACTCATCCCTCCCCTCGACCAAGTCAACCCAAACCCTTACTCTCCACCCAGCTTACTCCCCCACAGGGCGACTCCATCTTTGGAGAGGGCCGAGAATGTCATCACCCAGGCCTGTTGGGGGGCATCCCACTGCCGCAAGAATATACCCTGATAGACCGTACCGTCGATGTAGAAGTCCACATACCAGTCGCCGCTGCGCTGCCACTTGCCCTGGACTGCCCCGGTAATCTGTCCGTCCTGGTGTAGGGTGATCAGTTCGGATTTTTTAATCTCCGTTGTGATCTCCTTGCCGTGGTTGATCATCCGATAATCGCCAAGGAGTTCATCTGTTGCGTAGGATGCGATCGCCTCTCCAGCATAGCGGTGCGGCGCAATAACGGGCCAACCGGCTTCGTTGAACAGCATTTGATGGACACGTACTTCATGAAATTCTCCCTGGTTTTCAAAGCGCGTGTGGAAAATCAAGAAGTATGTATCGTCCTCGGGATCGTAATAAGCAGAGTTATGGCCTGGGGAGACATAGCCGCCGGTCACCCGGCGCGGCTTACCGCTTGCGGGCAAGAACACGTGATTACCCATGAGCTTAACACCAAATGGTTCAATGGAACGGTCGTCAAACACCGTACCCCTTTTACCCATGACTTCCAGCATGGGGTTGCCGGACGCATCAAAATAAGGCCCATCAGGTGTTCTGGACCGCATCACCCGAATATTGTACGCACCGTCCGCGGCCAGCCCGCCAAAGGTGACAAAGAGATAATAGTATTTGGTATGGGGGCTGTACAAGATGTAAGGTCCTTCCATCCTGCTGTGGTTACCGCCCAGCAGTCTCTTGCCATACCCCTGATCGGGCTTGGGCCACCCAGTTTCGGGATCCAGGGCATAAATAAAGATCCCGCCAGAATAGGATCCGTAGACCATCCACAGCTGCCCTTCGGCATCAAAGAAAACATGAGGATCAACGGCATTAGGATGCATGGTTGCATCATAAATACGACCATCGGGGCTTTTTTGGTTCCACATGCCGGAACGGACAATCACGCCTTGATTCGTATAAGGGCCTTCAATCTCGTCTGCCACAGCCAAACCCGTTAAGGCCCTTGGTGCATCCAAGCGTCCGATGCAGTAAAACATGTAGAAACGTCCATCGGCTAGCTGGATCACATCGGGCGCCCAAAAGGTATCAGAACCCACCCAGGCCAGTTCCTCTCCCATTTCATCCAGTACATTGGGAATCAGTCTGTTTCCATTGCGGACATCTGTGTCAACCAGGCTCCAATTCATCAGATCCTTACTCTTGGCCGCGGCCAGATGGGACCCGAAGACATAGTAGAGATCATCCACTTTGATCACAGAGGGATCGTGAACAGATACGTTAAACCTAAACGTGGGGTTCTGAGCGGCATGGGCCGATGCGCCACTCCCCAGGCAAAGAAACACAAGCATTACCAGCACACCGCAGGATCTGTTGAACCAGGTTGGCATGATCGCCGTCATCCTCCCTCCCTGAACGGGAAAACTCATCACATACCTGTCATTGCCGATTGGCCATAATCGCTTCGTAGGTTCGTTTCATGTGTTTGGCCATAACCTCCTCGGCTCCCTCAGGATCACCGCCGGCGATGGCCGCATAAATTGCCTGATGATCGTTGACGCCACGGTCAATAGCGTCAACATAATCCACCACCTCAAGCTGCTGGGAGAGGAGGAATACCTCAATTGCTTCATAGATTTTGATGATCACCTTGTTATGGGTGGCGACGGCCACTTGTTTATGAAAACGGTGGTCGAGTTTGGCAAACTCCCTGCGGTCATCCTTGGACGCTTCCATCTTTTCCAGCAAAGCAGCCAGTTCCTTGACTTCCCTAGGCGTAGCCCTCTCCGCGGCCAGACGCGCCGTCCTGACCTCGACCATGCTGCGGGCCTCCATTATGGCCAGGACATCCTCCCGTTCCACCAGCAAGCGTGGCATCAAAGGGTTCAGGTACTCTTCCACCTCGGGATACCAGACAAAGCTCCCCTCACCGTGCCGGATCTGCACCAGCCCATTAGAACTCAACGCCCGCAGTGCTTCACGTAAGGTAGAACGACTGACGCCAAACTGCTTGGCCAGTTCAATTTCCCCAGGCAGCCTCTCCCCTTTTTTCCAATAGCCCGTCACGATCAGCTCCTGCAGTTGACTGGCCACTTGTTCCCAGGCCTTCGCCCTCTGAATCTTATTTATCGCCAATACGATCACCTAACTCTCCAAGATATCGCCATAACGAACGTCACGCCTCGTCTTACAAATGGAGCCAAATCAGGAGCGAAGCGTGAATATTGCAGCTTGGTAACTCGTAAGATGCAATAGGAGAAATTGTACATCCTTCTTTCTTAACATCGTTGTACGACATCTAACCTCTAACTATTCATTCGATAAAACCAGGCGAAATCCCTTCAAGGATACAGATTTGTTAAATTCCGCTGACGCCCGATAGGACTCAAACCCTGCTTCATTAGAGAACTTCGCACAAAGGGATGTTCAGGCCTTGCCTAACAACGGGAACATAACTTGACATATTTTAGGTAAAACTTAAAGGATATTAAGATTTGTGGTCGAATACCCATGGTAACGTCTGACATCCTACCTCAGTTTCCGCCCTGTAGAAAAGCACGGGCAAATTGGGGTGGGGGCGCGTGAGGTCGATGACCAGAGCATCAAACTCGAATTTGTAGACATGGGGAGGGATGTTCGGAGAAAAGGCATGTGATCCCAAATGTACCTTGTTCTGTTCAGATGCACTGCAACAAGAAAAGAAAAGGAGTGACGGATGAATGAGAAAGACTTTCGTAGTGGTTCTTCTAGCGTTGCTGCTGAGTCTCCCTGCCTACGCAGCATACTATCCTGAATACACAGGCGAACCCACGACAATTACCATGTGGGCCTGGACCAGCAACGAGAACTATTCTATCGAAGAGTTTGAGAAGGTCTACCCAGACATCAAAGTGGAATGGGAAGACTTTGGCGTACACTATGAAAAGGCGCAGACAGCCTTGGCCGCCGGATCAGGACTCCCGGACGTGCTGATGGTGGAGTACTCCTTTGCTCCCGAGTACATGGACATCGGTGCCTTCCAGCCCATTAACAAATGGCTCGATCTGGACACCTTTATTGAACTGTACGGCGAGTCAGCTCTAGGCTGGTGCACCATGGACGGCGAAGTCTACGGTACGCCCCAAGACAGCGGAGCGATTGCCTTCTTCTATCGCCAGGATCTCTTCGATCAATACGGCCTGGAAGTCCCCGTAACATGGAATGACTTTGCCGAGCAAGCCAGGAAGTTCCGTCAAGCAGCTCCCGACCTGCACTTCAATGGTCCGCCTCTGGGATATGCCCTCTGGTGGGTTGGCCTTGTCTGGCAGTCCGGCGTAAAGATGTTTGACTACGATGATGGCAACTGGTACATCGACTTCACCAATCCTAAAGCCGAAGAAGTGTTTGAATTCTGGGGTGAACTGATCGACGAAGGTACCATCGATGTCGAGATGTGGTGGAATGCAGACTGGTACAACTCGCTCAATCAGGGCACGACCGCGACAGTCCTCAACGGCTGCTGGTTTGCAGAGTGGCTCCGTTACAATGCCCCCGACTCCGAGGGACAGTGGCGTGTAGTAGCTCCTCCAAACTTCGATCCATCCAAGCCCCATGACGGTATGCTTGGCGGTTCCGGCTTCTATGTAACCGCCCACTCCCAGAATCCAGAAGCAGCCGCTATCTTCGTGAACTGGCTCAACTCGCATCCGGATTCGCTGAGATGTCTCAATACCTACAGTAATCTCCCGATCATGGTATCCACCCGTTACGAGGAGATTCTTGATGAAATCGCAATCGAAGACAGCTTCTTCGGTGGCCAGGTCATTGTCGATACTCTGTGGGAAGCCCACAACCTCATTGACACCACCTTTGTCTGTCTCCCGATTTGGTCCAACCTGGACAGTGCTTTGAGTCTCCTCTTACAGGATTACGTCGATGGCAAGATCGATCGCTTCGCTGATATCCTGCCCAAGTGGGAAGCAGAGGTCATTGCAACGATGAAAGAGTTCGGTTACACCAACACCATCATTGGTGAACTGCCCTAAGAGTAGATTGAGAGGGGGCGCCTCGCCCCCTCCCTATCCTAGTATTGGCGTGAGCGGCGCCGCAAATGTTAGACGGACAGGGGTGTTATTTGGATGTCGTTGATCAACAAGAAAAAAATCAAATCGAGCCTAAAGGCGTATTTGTTTCTCGCCCCCTTTCTGGTGGCCTTTGGCAGTATGATCGTCTACCCCATTGGTCTGGGTATTAAGCTGTCCATGTACGGTCAAAGAGGGGCCAGAATGTGGTACGTAGGATTTGAGAACTACACTCGTATTTTCAACGATCCACTGTTCTGGGAATCCTTCAAAGTGCCCTTATTCCTCTTACTTGTTCAGGTACCTGTGATGCTGGCCTTGGGAGTGATGATCGCGTTCATGTTTGAAACGCGTAAACGGAGCGGGGCTTTCTATCGCCTTCTTTACTACCTACCCTATACGATTCCGGGTATCGTGGCCGGTCTGGTTTGGTCTTACATCTTTTCCGACTCCATGTCGCCTCTCGGTCCTTTGTTCAGTCTGTTCGGCTATACAGGAAAGATCCTAACTCGAGGCAGTGTACCGTCCATCCTCCTGGTGATCATTCTGTGGCAGTTTACCGGCTACACGGCGTTCATCCTCTACTCCTCCTTGATTGCCATTCCCAGGGAGTATGCGGAGGCCGCCCAGATCGACGGTGCCGCCAACTGGCAAATCGCACTTCGCGTCAAACTGCCCCTGCTGAGAGATCCTTTGATCACTTTGTTTATCTTCAATGCCATCGGGGCCATGCAGGTCTTTAATGAACCGAGGATGCTGGGTGATTTAGTTGTGTTGCCGCCTTACTATACGCCCACCATGTATATCTACAGTTCTGCCTTCTCCCAAGGCCGATTTACCTATGCGGCGGCCATGGGAATCATCCTAGCTGTTCTCACCTGCATCATCTCTTTGTATATGCTCAGAACAGCCAGTAAGCAGATCCTTGATCGTCAACACTAGGAGAATGGAGGAATAGACATGAACAGTGCAAGCAGGTCAAACCGACTTGTCGGTATCATTTTGTTCGGCTTAGCCGCATTCTTTATTTTCCCCTTCTATTGGTTAACGGTGGGGATCACAAAAAACGTAAGCCAACTCTTTCAAAAATCGCTTCTTCCCGGCGTGCCCAGCCACTTGGTGGACAACGTCAGGAATGTCTTCTCCTATCAAAACGGCGTCTTTCTCAGTTGGATGGGTAACTCCCTCCTTTACGCAACAGTTGGCGCCTTCGTTGGTGTGCTCATAGCCTCCCTGGCCGGCTTCGCCTTTAGGCGCTATGATTTCTATGGAAAAAAACTTGTGTTTATCTTGATCCTGGCCTTCGCCATGGTCCCGGGTTTTGCCACCACGCTGCCTCTGTTTATGCTGTTCCGAGACCTGAACCTGCTGGACACCCGTTTTGCAGTACTGCTGCCCTCCATGGTAAACATCTTTGGGGTGTTCATGATGATCGCCTACTGGAACCAGGTTTCCGAGGAAGTGTTCGATGCCGCCGAGATCGACGGCGCCCATGCCTGGACCATCTACTGGAAGATTGGTCTTCCCAATATCTTGCCCGGTGCCATCACACTGTTCCTCTTGGCCTTTGTGGGAGCGTGGAACAACTTCTTCCTGCCCTTGGTTGTCCTAAACAGCAGGTCGAGGATGCCGCTCATTTTGGGTATTACCACCATGACCGATCCCCAGGGCTTCCCCATCTACAACCTGACCTTGACAGCAAGTTTCTTTACCATCTTGCCGCTCTTGGCCGTGTTTATCTCCCTGCAAAGATACTTCAAGCCGCAGATGTACGTGCGCTAAGCTCAATGGATCAAAAAGAGCCGCGGGTTCCCAAAATGGAGGAACCAGCGGCTTTCTTTTTGCTGCTTTGCTTCACCTAACGTTCCAGCTCTTATTGGATCGTAAGAACCACAACCGATTTGGCGGGAAGGGTCAACTGCAAAACACCATCCACCACCCTCGCTCCGCTAAATGTCTTGGGAGCGACCACATCTGGACTGTCAAAATCATTATGGTCATTGATCCTTGCTGCAGTCAGGATCTCGCCTGAAACGGTATTCTGCTCTGTTCCCCGCAGAGCGCAGGTGATCTCCTGATCCATATCCGGATCAAAGTTACACAAGGAAATGTGAATAGCTCCTGTATGGTCCCGTGAAGCGGATGCACTGACGGCCGGGATCTCCTCACCCTGATGGACATAACTCTCGCTCGTGACGCCCAGATGCAGGAGCTTGGCATCCTGGTGCACATTGAACATGCGCAGAACATGGTAGGTAGGGGTCCGAATCAAATCGCCCTCGTTGGTTAAAAGTACGGCCTGCAAGACATTGACCATTTGAGCTAGGTTTGCCATCTGAACCCGCTCACAATGCTTATGGAAGATGTTCAGATGCAGGCCTGCAACGAGCGCGTCACGGAGGGTGTTTTGCTGGCGCAGGAAGCCGGGTTCTGTTCCTGGCATCACATCGTACCAGGTTCCCCATTCATCAACGATCAGACCCACACGTTTTTCGGGATCATAGATATCCATGATGGTGGAGTGTTTGGTGATCAGCTCATCCATAACCAAGGCCTTCTGCAGCGTCGTAAACCACTCGTCCTCACCAAACTCCGTGGCCGAACCCTTCTTCTGCCAGGTTCCAGGCACGGTGTAGTAATGCAGACTGAGACCCTGCATCAAACCGCCTGCTTCCCGCATCAAAACCTCCGTCCAGCGATAGTTAAAGTCGCTGGCTCCGCAAGCAATCTTATAGATTCGTTCCGTTCCATATTGCCTCACATAGGTCTGGTAACGCCGGTAGAGATCGGCATAGTACTCAGGGCGCATATGACCGCCGCATCCCCAGCTCTCATTGCCCACCCCAAAGAAGGGCAGGCGCCATGGTTCCTCCCGGCCGTTCTTGCGCCGCAGATCGGCCATGGGTGATCTTCCACCAAAGGTAATGTACTCAATCCATTCCGACATCTCCTGAACAGTACCGCTGCCCACATTGCCGCAGATATAGGGGTCTGTATCAATCAATTCACAAAGATCCATAAACTCATGGGTGCCAAAATGATTGTTCTCTGTCACACCGCCCCAATGGGTATTGATCATGGTGGGACGAGTCTCTTTCGGGCCAATTCCGTCCTTCCAATGGTACTCATCGGCGAAGCAGCCGCCGGGCCAGCGAAGAACCGGAACCTTTAGCTCCCTCAAGGCTTCGATCACATCATGGCGGATACCCCGGGTATTGGGGATAGGGGAATCCTCTCCAACATAGATCCCTCCATAGATACAATGTCCCAGATGCTCGGCGAAATGCCCATAGATGTTCTTGTTGATCGTCCCCAAGGGCTGATCGGCGTTCAGGATCATGTTTGTCATAGTCTCACTCCTCTTTTTGGGGAACTCCTACCTTTTGGCCAGCCGAATCACATTCCAGGAAGCCTGGGGGAGCAGGGCCCTCAAGCGTCCGTCCTCCACCTGCCCGCCGCCTGCGGCGCGGGGGATCACATTCATTGGCTCCTTGGCCGTATTGACCGCTTTCAGATCCCGGTGCGTGAGGACAAGATGCTCCGCGACTTGATAGTCCCGCAGCCCACGCAGATCACAGGTCAACTCGAGCTCGCCCTCTAGATTGCGATTCACCGCGAACACCGTTAGCTGATCCTCATTCTCGTTCAGTACGGCGATGGAATCTAAGTAAGGGACATCGCTAAAGTCCTTGCTGTCGTATTTGTCCGACTTAATGATGGGCTCAAGTACCACGCCGCGACCATATAAAGAAGCGTGCAGGAAGGGGTAGAAGATGGTCTGGCGCCAGGCGGGCCCTCCGGTCTCGGTCATAATGGGTGCGATCACATTTACCAGCTGGGCTAGGCAGGCGATCTTGACCCGGTCTGCACGGCGCAAAAGGCTAATCAGCATACTACCCACAAGCAGGGCGTCTTCCAGTGTATACACATCCTCCAGCTGAGGAGGGGCAATGGACCAGGGTTCGATCTTGCGATCCGCCTCATTGGAATGGAACCACACATTCCACTCATCAAAGGAGAGATCAATCCTCTTCTTGCTTCGCTTCTTGGCCTTGACATAATCACAAATGGCAATGACCGAATCAATAAACTGATCCATGTCTAAAGAACGGGCTAAGAAGTTTGGCGTATCATTGTCCCGATTGCCGTAGTAGGTGTGCAGTGAGATATAATCCACATCGTGGTAGGTTAGATCCAGCACCGTCGCTTCCCACTGGGCAAAGGTGGGCATATGCCGATTGGAGCTGCCGCAGACCACAAGCTCAATTGTGGGATCCACTCCCCGCATCACCTTGGCGCTCTCCTGGGCCAGGCGCCCATATTCATGGGCCGTCTTAGCTCCGATTTGCCATGGTCCGTCCATTTCATTACCCAAACACCACAGTTTAAAGTTATGGGGCGCCTCGATACCGTGGGATCGTCTCAGATCGCTGTAATAGGAACCGCCGGGATGATTGCAGTACTCGACCAAATTGCGTGCCGCATCCACACCCCGGGAGCCAAGATTAATTGCCATCATCACATCGGTCTTCACCTTCTGGGCCCACTGGGCAAACTCATTGACGCCGACTTCATTGGTTTCAATCGTACGCCAGGCCAGTTCGGTGCGGCGCGGACGTTTTTCCCTGGGGCCAACACCGTCCTCCCAATTGTAACCGGATACGAAATTCCCACCTGGATACCGGACGATGGGTACTTGCAGTTCTCTGACTAAAGCTGCCACATCGCCCCTGAAACCATGTTCATCCGCTGTTTCATGCCCGGGCTCATAGATTCCTCCGTACACGGCCCGGCCAAGATGCTCCACAAAGGACCCAAAGAGTCGCGGGTCGACTGCACTGATCCGATAGTCCCGTTCTAAGATCATCTCTGCTTTACGCCTGTTCGACATGGTGTTCGCCTCCACTTCGCAACCTCATATTTACCATCTATTTCTAAAAACGCTCCAAGTGAAGTATTCTTTACATTCCC
>DUPN01000030.1 GCA_012838305.1 Bacillota bacterium
GGTTCCTGGCACATCGGTGTCAGCAAGAACACCAAGAACGCAGAGGCAGCAGCGCGGTTTGTCAAGTTCCTTACCACTGACCCACGGGTTGCCAAGGCCGCGTTTAAAGACCACGGCTACTTGGTTCCCAACGTTGAGCTGTTCAGCTTCACCGACGAAGAAATGGAAGCCATGGGTTACCCTGCAGATGCTTTCAGACTCTTGGAGTATGAGCTGACCAACACTGCTGTATCTCGTCCGCAAACGCCAGGTTACCTCGAGTGGGAAGACATTCTGTCTGGCGCTCTGGAAGACATCCGGAACGGAGCAGATCCAGAAGATACACTCAAGAATGCAGAGTACCGCTTGCAGCGGCTCTTGAACAGGTACACACGGTAACAAGGAAATGACAGGAGGCGGCATCAGCCGCCTCCATAAATGAAGAACGCAGACTTGTAGAACATGAGTTGGACTATAAGCTGTCTAGTGGGAGGAAATCCAGGTGTATGCACCATTTATAGCCTATTTATTCCTAGCGCCAGCGATTCTAGGTTTGCTGATCTTTAAGGTGTATCCGCTGCTGCTGTCTGCAACGGAAAGCCTGTACCAAGTGAGCTTTTTTGGCCAGCAGGCTAAATACTTCGTGGGGCTGGAAAACTACCGCGATGTCTTTGCAGACCCAACCTTTTGGCAGTCTCTAAAGGTGACCTTGAAATTCAACTTCCTGATTATCCCCATCCAGGTGGCACTTGCTGTAGCCTTGGCCCTGCTTCTCAACAAGAAGTTTAAAGGAGTACGCGTTTTCCGGAGTATCTACCTGCTTCCTGCTGGTGTTTCTATTGCCATTGCGTGCACCTTATGGTCCTTGATGCTTAACCCCAACTCTGGGTTGCTCAACAGCCTTTTAGCGCTAGTGGGAATCCCCAGGCAGCCGTTCCTAACCACTTCGAGTCAGGCTTTATGGAGTATTATTCTTATTGCATCCTGGAAGGGCGTGCCTTATTGGATGATTTTTATCATGGCAGGCCTGCAAGGTATTCCTGAAAGCAACTATGAAGCAGCCGCGATCGATGGTGCCAATGCCCTTCAAGTGCTCTTTAAGATAACATTGCCCCTGTTGAAGCGCACTCTGCTGTTCGTGGTAGTGGTAAACACCGTATCCAACTTCCTGCTGTTTGTTCCGCCTTACATGCTCACGCGCGGTGGCCCAGAATCATCCACTAACCTCTTAATGTACGAGGTCTTCAAGAGCGGGTTTATTTACAACGACATGGCACGGGCAACAACGATGATTACTTTGCTGGTTATCCTGCTCCTAGGAATCGTAGCAATCGAATTCCGCTGGTTGAGGGCGGAACACTAAGTTTAGATAGTGCATCATACTGTGAGGGGTTTTGTTATGGATAAGATTAAATCTAGGTTAGCACCAGTATTGTGGTATGCGGCGGTTTTGAGTGGACTACTAATTGTTCTATTGCCTTTTGCTTGGGCCATTGCTTCGTCCTTGCGGCCGCTGAGCGACGTATTCCGCTATACCACTCCCTTTTCCTTAAGGGCGCTTGTTCCCATTCCATTCACACTGGAAGCTTACGCGAACATCTTTCAGAAGGATTTCGGCCGAGCCCTCCTCAATACGGTTTTCGTCTGCGCCGCAACAATTCTCGGCGGGCTGCTGCTCAACTCCTTGGCTGGGTTTGTCTTTTCCAAGCTGAGGTTCCCAGGCAAGTCCATCGTGTTCACCATTGTTTTGGTTACGTTCATGATTCCTTCTGAGGTAATCGCGATTCCCTTGTACATGGTGGCTCGGAACCTGGGGATTCTCAATACCTATGCTGCCCTGATTCTCCCGGGCATTGCCAATGGGCTCGCCATCTTCCTGTTTAAGCAGTTCTTTGACGAGATTCCGAGTGATCTCATTGAAGCAGCTCGTGTCGACGGAGCTTCCCTGTTCTACGTGTACGGCAGGATTTTCGTTCCCCTTTCCAAACCTGCCATGATCACTGCCGGGCTGATTCTCTTCCTCTTCCAGTGGAACGCGTTTCTGTGGCCGCTCATTTCCGTCAGTTCCCCTGCCCATCGCTTGGTGCAGGTTGCCATGGCCTATTTCCACACAGAAAACCAAGTTCTCTGGAATGAACAGTTTGCGGCAACGGTTATCGTAGCGCTGGTTCCCATTATGATTATCCTACCGCTCCAGAGATACTTTGTGCAGGGTATTGCCGGCTCAGGTACTAAGGGCTAGGAGGCCAACGGCGAAGCTCCGCCTTGTTCTTGGAAACTCCTGTACCAATAGAAGTTCTAACTTGTAGGGCCAAAAAAACTCTAGGAGCATTCCTGTAACCCTTAAAAACGGACTTTGAAAAAAGAGACACCACGCAATACAATAGTACTGTGCCGAGCTTGGCCAGCAACGCACAAATACTAGAATTGAGGAGTGTCTCTACATGAAGCGTACACAAAACGAGAAGATTTTGCAAATCAAAAATGAAACATTAGTGGTTGGAATTGATATTGCGAAAAGGATCCACTTTGCTCGGGCTTTTGACAACAGGGGTATTGAGCTAGGAAAACTGCTAAGATTTGAGAATTCAGCACAGGGTTTTGCAGCCTTTGATGCCTGGTTACAGGAAATCAAGCAGAGAAATGAAATGACCGAGGCCATAGTTGGCTTTGAGCCAACTGGGCACTACTGGTTTAACCTAGCGGATCACCTGGTCACTTGTGGACATAGGCTTGCCATTGTGAATCCGTTTCATGTCAAATGCGCACGTGAGTTGGATGACAATAGTCCCAGCAAAAGTGACCGCAAAGACCCGAAGACCATTGCCATGCTCGTGAAAGACGGTCGCTACCGTGATGTCTACATTCCTGTGGGCGTCTATCAAGAACTTCGGGAGTTAGTTTGTGAACGGGAGAGGCTCCAAGAGCGGCTCGGTTCACTGAAAAATCAAATTATCCGCTGGCTGGATATCTATTTTCCCGAGTTCACAACAGTGTTTAAGGACTTGAGTAAACAGGCAGCTTGGTTGGCCCTAAGACACTTCTCTACCCCGCAAAAGGTGGTTGACGCAGGGGCCCAGGAAATACTGCGTACCTGGCGGGCAGAGATGAAAAGACCCAGCTTGAAAAGGGCAGAACGCCTTTGCCTGGTTGCCAGCCAATCTGTTGGGCGAGTGGAGGGTACAAGAGCATCCATTTCAAGTCTGCAATTTCAAATGACCGAATTCGAGCTAATCACAATTCGGCTTGAATCGGTTAAAGAGCAGATGGCGGAGTGTTTATCCCAGATTCCGAATGCTCAACACCTACTGGCAATTAAGGGCATGGGTGTAGTTGCAGCGGCTGTCATTGTCAGTGAGATTGGGGACATAAGTCGATTCACAGATCCGCGTCAATTGATTAAGTATGCGGGCTTGAATCTACGGGAAAACAGCTCCGGGAAACACAAGGGTGAAACCACCATTAGCAAACGAGGGCGCAGAAGGTTAAGGCATGGCTTATTTCAAGCCATGATCCCGATCCTTGCAACGAATTCAGAATTTCGGGCCCTACACAAACGCAATACAACTCGTTCGCAAAATCCATTGACGAAGATGCAATCACTAACGGCTCTATGTGGAAAGCTTCTGCGAGTCACTTTTGCTTTATTGACCAAAGGTCTACCTTACGACCCAGAGAAGCTAGTAATCGAACTACCAGAAATGGCGCAAGCGGCGTAAATTACTGCGCACAAGTAAAAGGAATGCTCTATTTTGGTTCTACCTTTGGCCTTACTTAAGCCGCTAAGAGGGCTATCCAGAACCGTTTTGAAGGACAATTGGGAAAGTCAGTAACAGTCTTAACACCATTCTGAGCCGGGGCAGTCAAGCGCGATTTTTTCCATTAGGGCATTTGACCCAGCCAAGGAGCATGATTGACGTTCCACCTTTAGGATAGACAGTACGAGGGAATTTGGCACAAGATGCCGTAAGACATGGGAGGTTTGTCACCTAAAGTGTTTGTGGAATCCCGAGGCCACAATAAAGCAGAAACCGTGCGGTTTACTTTGTTGTACTCATTTTTCACAAAACCCTTCGGGATAAGATAATTCCTAAAGGCTAAGCCCGGATTGGTGAACCAAAGAAAGACGGAATACTGAAGTATCAAGAGTAAAACCGAGAAAAAGAAAGAAGATTAAGGGAGGGTTTCATTTCCATTGTGCCGAAAACTTGATTGTCCTAAGGAATACATGACTGATGGAGGAAGACAGTGAAGAAATCAACGACAAAACAATCGACAAGACAATCGACAAAACACCTTGTGTTA